>NZ_CAMLOV010000050.1 GCF_946481715.1 uncultured Mucilaginibacter sp.
AGGTATTGACGGCAAAAAACCTATCGACATGGTTACCCTAAACAACAAATAAAAATACCTAATTCTATTGTCGAATTACTAAACCCTTACAGCAATGACGTGGTTGTGAGGATTGCCAGCCTCTAATTCGTCAACTGCTCAATTTTTTGCAGCAGCTCATCCATTTCAAACGGTTTGGCCAAAAAATCATCGGCGCCGGCCGCCAGGGCCGAAGCTTTGATATCGCGGCTGGCGGATATCATAATAACCGGGATATTTTTGGTGGCGCTTAGGCTCTTTAGTTTTTTACAGATATCGCGCCCGTCTTCGCCGCTCATCCAAATATCAAGCAGCAGCAGGTCGGGCAGGTCGTCCTTCATATCCAACACTGTCGATCCATCAACAGTACTGGTTACCTCGTACCCTTCAAATTCAAGCAGCATCTCCACAGCATCCACAATCCCCGGATCGTCATCCGCTATCATTATTCTTTTTTGTTTCATCTTATTCTTAATTGCCCGGCTACTTTCTACAGATTAATAAATCCTTGTATCTTATTTCGTCTCTTTTTTTTCATTGTGGCCGTTCACCGGTAACGAGAAGCAAAAAGTAGACCCTTTTCCTTCTACGCTGTTAACCCACATTTTACCGCCTTCGCGCTTTATTATTTCCGCAGAAATGTACAAGCCAAGCCCCAAACCGGGGAAAGTGTGCTGCTTGCTGCCGCTAACGCGGTAAAACTGTTCAAACACCCTGTACTTTTTGTCATCCGGTATGCCAATGCCAAAATCCTGCACACAAACTATTGCATCCTTGCCCTCCAGTTTGGTGCTTACAATAATACGGTCGGCGTGTGGCGAGTATTTAATAGCGTTGGTTATTAAATTTGTTATTACCTGGCCAATACGGTCTTTATCAGAATAAACCTCGCCGGTTTCGCCAAACTCCATCTCCAGTATATGCCTGGTGGTGGTATGTTGTAAATCCTCCACATTATCTCTCACCACATCGTTAAAGTTGAACCGCGTTTTATTGAATTGTATCCTGCCCGAGTTTATTTTGGTTACATCAAGCAGGTCGCCTATCAGGTTGGTTAACCGGTTCAGTTGGGCGTTCATCTTTTCCACCATCGTGGCCTTTCTGCCATCGCCTTCTTTGCTTAGCATAGCGCCAAGCACCTGCGCATAGGCTTTTATACTGGTTACGGGCGTTTTCAGTTCATGGCTGGCAATGCCCAAAAAGTCGTCCTTTTGGCGCTGCAACTGTTTCTGCTCATCAATATCGGTATTGGTACCAAACCACTTTACTATTTGGCCATTGCTTATAAAAGGCAGCGCACGGGCAAGGTGCCATTTATAATTACCCTCCCTATCGCGCAGCCTAAACTCAAATTGGTAAAGGTTGCCGCTCTCTAACGCCGATACCCATGTTTTTACGCAGGCATCCCTATCATCCGGGTGTACCTGCTCCAGCCATTTTGGGCCAATAATATCAGCCGCGGGCACGCCAAAAAAATCAAGGGCCTGTTTATTTATATAATCAAGTTCGCCGGTTGTTTTTGCCGTCCATAATTGCACGGGCATAAAATCGGTAACAAACTCAAATTGCCTTATCTGCGCGTTCAGTTCTGCATTTTTTTCTTCCAGCTCAATATCAATCACCTTCTTCTCGGTAACATCGGTACAAGCCCCTATATAGCCTATAAAGGCCCCGGCCTCGTTGTACTGTGGATTACCGGTTGCAATACACCAATGGATGCTGCCATCAGCAAACAGCAGCCTAAAATCAACTTCGTAAGGGCGGCGTGTTTCTAAATCCCTCAGGAATTTTTCTGCAGCGCGTATGCGGTCTTCGGGCAAAATAGCATCCAGCCAGCCGGTGCCCAACACCTCTTCGGGCTTTTGCCCGGTCCATTTCGTCCAGGTTTGGTTAGCGTAGGTTATCAGCCCGGCATCATCGCTCATCCATAAAGCGGCAGGCGCAGCGCTGGTTATATTTTGCAAAAGCTGCTCGCTATCTATTAAGGCCTGCCGGTCGGCAATTTCGCGGCGCAGGTCGCGCGATACGGCCGCCCGCCCCTGCGGTTTCCCTGTAATTGGGTCATATATCATTACGGCGGTACCGTATACCGGGATAGCCTCGCCGGTTTTAAAATGGCGGTACATCACCTCCCCGCTCCAGCGCCCATCCTTCAAAAGGTTTTTGTAAATAGAATTCCTAACGCGCGCCACTTCGCCCGGCATAATAAATTCTGTGCCCTGCAAAAAGATGGGCTCGTACGCATCCAGACCAAGCATTTCGCGGCCCGCAGCGTTTACGTAGTACACATTGCTGTCCATATCGCTCAGGCTCACAAAGTCCGAGCTATGTTCCACCAGCGTAAACAGCCTTCGTTTCTCGTCTTTGTCTTTTACTTCTTCGGTAATATCCAAAGCGGTGCCCGCAAACCTTATGCACTGTCCCGTTTCATCAAAATAAGCCTTACCCCGGCATCGCAGCCAGCGGATCAGGCCACCTTCGGCGCTTACGGTACGGAACTCATTATCGTAAAAGCCACCGCGCCCGGGCATTAAGGCTTCTTTCACGGTTTTGTCTATCCGTTCCCTATCCTCCGGGTGCACATGCTGTAAAACATCATTGTATGACAGTGCCTCATCGCCCTTAGCAAAACCATACAAGGCTTTGCAAAGCTCGTCCCAGGTAATCCTATCGTTCACCGGGTCCAGGTCCCACGTACCCAGTTCGGCCGATTCCAGCGCAAAGCGGGTGCGCTCCTCGTTCTCTGCCAGTTTTTGGCGGGTAAGAGCCAGTTCGGTAACGTCCGAACCTGTATTGAGTATTCCCCATACCTCGCCACCGGGGCTTTTTAAAGGCTGATATGCAAAATTAAAGTAGAAGGTTTGCAAGCGCCCGTCAACTATGAGGTTAACCGGTTCGCCAAAAGCTTCGTAGGCGGTACCTGTGTTGTAAACTTCGTCCAAAAGATCAAAAAAGGGCTGTCCCTCTAACTCGGGGACCGCCTGGCGGAAAGTTTTATCGATGATTGATTCATCCTTGCCAATCACCTTTAAAAGAGCTTTATTGGCAAGTTTTACCACCATATTGGGCCCAACGTAAAGCCCTACAGGCGAAACGGATTCCTCTATCAGTACTTTAAAAATATTGTGGTTTTGGAGATAATCCTGGTAAAGTGTACTATCCATGCAAGGCAGAAAACGTGATTTTGGATTTTAAAGGTATTGGCAATTATGGATTTTGATCGGATATTGCGAATGTAACAGAAGAAGGCACTTTTTGTTTAAGCAAAGCCAAATATTTATTATCCTTTTTAAATAAGTTAATTACGATAATACCAATTTAATTAACAGTACATTTATAATGCCTTTTTGATACTGCTTAGTTACGCTTTGATTATAACATATGGATCCGTTTTTTAAACAGGTATCCCTTATCCCGCTAAATGACGAAGAGCGATTAAGGAAACTGTACAAGTATGAGATACTTGATACACCAGCCGACAAGACCTTCGACAAGATAGCCACGCTTGCCGCACAAATTTTTGATGCCTCAAATGCGTTTGTAACCTTTGTTGACCACGACCGGGTGTTTTTTAAAGCCAGGGTGGGCGCTTCAATAAAGCTGGAAGATTTACCCGACGATACTATCGCCTCGCTTGCTCTGCTAAGCGATGATACAACAGTTTTCGCCGACACGCATAAAGAACCCATGTTGCGCCACAAACCTGTGTTTATTGCAGACGGTTTACTGCGGTTTTATGCCGGCGCGCCCATAAAAACAATGGACGGCTACCTTTTGGGCACCGTTTGCGTTATTGACGCGGCACCACGTTCAGTAACCGAAAAACAGCTGCAAATGCTAAAAAACCTTTCTGAATTGGTTGTTGATGAGTTGGAACTGCGGCAAACTACCCGCAATATTGTGCGGGTACAAACCGATTTGATGAATATTGCCGTACACGACATTAAAAATCCTTTAACCGCCATATCGCTATATGCAAATTTGATAGCGCAGCGATCTAAAGACGCAACGACAGCTAAAATGGCGGTAAAAATAACTGATGCATCAAAGCGGATTTTGGCCGATCTTAATGAATTGCTTAACCTTGCAAAAATTGATAATGGTGCTATGATGCTTCACTTTGAAGATGTAAACACCGACGAGCTTATCAGCAAAGCCGTAAATAATTTACAGGTGCTTTCCAACCAAAAGCAACAGCAGATACTACTACAGCTTCAATGTAAAAAATCAGCCAGGTTTGATAAAGCCCGCATACTGGAAGTTTTTGAGAACCTTTTAAGCAATGCCATCAAATACGCCCACAACGATACCTGGATAACCATTTGCAGCAGCGAACTTGACGGCAACCTCATAGTTGAATTTCGCGACCAGGGCCAGGGGCTTACTGATGATGATATGCAAAAGTTATTTACCAAGTTTGCGCGGCTAAGTGCCGTACCTACCGATAAAGAAACCAGTAACGGGCTGGGGCTATCTATCGCCAAAATACTGGTAGAGCTACACAACGGTAAAATATGGGCCGAAAGCAAAGGCAAAGATATGGGTGCATCGTTTTTTGTATCGCTGCCGTTATTGCAGAGGCAGGAATAGTATTTTTTTGCCTGAACCCGAATTTAAAGCATTTACGAATGATCAGAATAAATGCGGCTTTCGGTAATAAAATTTCATTCAAACCACATCAAATAGTAGCTAACTATTAGCGCCGCAAAAAAATAGCCGGGCGCAAAAAAAGCGGCTATCCTTGCAGGATAGCCGCTTTAGAGTAATTGCTTGCAAATTTTATTGGGTAATCGCAACGGTGCCCATATCCTGTACGCTGCCGGTGGTAACGGCCACATTTGTTACCGTTTTAACAGCATAAGGGCTTACCGGTACAAATGTTACGCTGTAGGTACCGGCACTTAGCCCCGGAAAATAGAACTTACCGGTAGCATCGCTTACCGTACCTACGGTATCTGTACCCATAATGGCATATACCTTAGGCGATGACGCAGCAGGTGATACTATACCGCTCAAAGCACCCGAAACTGCTTCCGGTATAGCGCGGATCACGGGCTTAAGGCTGTACTTTCCGCTGCCGGTTAATACTATGGATTGCGCGGCGTCAAAATCCAGGCGCATGGTATAAGCAATACCCGCGGTTAGGTTATCATGCACGTTCAGTTTCACGCCCGAGGTTTGGCCGCTTGGCGTGGTCAGGTCATAAGAAACGCCCGCCACGATCACCCGGTTACCCGAATCGTTCAGCACCAGGCGCACCTGCTGGATGGTACCGGCCGGAATATCCTTACTCGCTAATATGGTATCCTTCCCTTGTCGGAAACGCAGGATATCTATCGGCCCGCCATTAACGTCCAGTGTTTGCTCGCCTTTGTCAGTAATAACAACAACACTTTTTATGTTCACTATCACCGCGTCGAAAGCACCCGGCGCGTCCGTTAGCTTCACCGTGACTTTGGCCATAGATCCGGCATTGTCATTTTTTTTACAGGCAAAAAACGTGAGGCTTAGGGCTGTGGCAAATAAAAGTAGCTTCTTCATAAATATATAATTTGGTTACATACCTATAACAAAACACATGCCCCGATTTACGAGCGGTAGATGATTTACATGCCACCACATGTGCACGAGCCCTGCTGTTTTTATAACGTGCAGGGTAACGCATCATAAGACGTATAAGGCAGCAAGTAATACTATCTGATTTTAATTACATCAGTAGCAACCAACTTGGGGATTGCTATAGTTATGCCGCAGATGATTGGAGTAAAAACCCTGCTATTTCGGCCCTGTTATGCCGGTAATTTCAAATCGCCTCTATCAAGCTGCCTTACCACCGGATGCTTACCGCGTGCCCTCCATTGACTGCAAACTCCCTATTGCCCCCCTTCACCGCTTTCCCTTTTAATTCGCCCGCATCGGTTTTAACGGTAAACTCCGGTAGCTTTGTTTTACCCGTGTTAATGATCAGCATCCGGCAGCTTAAACGTTCATCGCCTTTTACTTTAAAGCTTACGCCGCCTTTACTATGCTTAAAATCTGCACTGGGGTAATCCAGGTGTATCATAAAATCTTGTCCGGGTACTTTGTAAAAATGGCGGGGTATAATGCCAAAAGCCACGCCGGCCCCATAAACTTCCTGCCCTACCGTGCCCGATTGTTCCCAGCCATCGTGAATATCCTCAATGGCTATCCAAAGCTTATGATCTACCTGCCCGGTTTTCACTTTATCAGACAGCATCTCCTTCGGCAAGTTTGGCGGGTAATAGTACGGTGCCCGGTTTACAATGTATTTTAAAAACTCGGGGATAAGCATAGCTACCGATGGCAGGATATCCTCCCCTTCGGCATACAACAGAAAATTGTGTAAAGCCGCGAAAACTTCCTGCTCCTCGTAGGCGGCGGTGTATGGCGCATCGTTTAGCGGGAACATGGCAAAAAAGGTTGGGTAATCCTTGGCATAGCCATAACTACACTCCCAAAGCTGAAAGTTTTTGAAAATATTGGCCAGGCATAGGTAGGTAAGATTGAGGTAAACCTGCTCCCTGGTTTCCTTATATAACCATAACATGGCATTTGCGCCAAAGGCGGTATTATTGGCCTGGTAAAATAATTCAAAACCTTTGCCCTGAAGTGTTTTCGCTGCTTTTTTTGCTTCGCGCAGGTATTTTTCTTCGTTGGTTAATTGCCAGGCGTGTAGCATTACCAGCGCATATAAGCCTGCCACGTCTTTTTCGCCGCCATTGCCGGGCGATGTTTCTGCCTTTACCACTTCCAGCGTTTCCATGTTATACATCACCGGCCACTCGTAGTTAAAGTGCCGGGCCACTTTGATGGTGAAATTAAGCGAATTTAAAAACAACTTTTCGGCCTGTTTATCGCCACGGATGGCCAACCGCCCCAAATTAAGCAAAGGGTGGTGCAGGTACCAGGAATCCATCACATTTGGCTGCAATTGCTCTTCGTCGCCGCTCAATTCATCAGCCAAAGCCGGTAAAAACCGTACTACCGTTTTAAGTTCCTCACTATAAAAAGCCTCTAAGCCGTTCTTTATCTTTTGTATGGCCGGCAAGTCGGTTTGGCACCAGTCATAATAGTCGGTAAGCGGCAAAAGCACGGCCATCTGCACCATCAATTCCGGTGGTGTAGCATAATCGGCCACGTAGGCGTTCAGGTAATCCTGCCCCGCACCGTGCGACCAGCACCCGTGGCTAAACTCCAAATCGTGCAGGCCTTTATCTACCATGCCCGGCCAGTTATAATACTGGGTAGCCGGCTTAGGCAAATGCAGGTAAATATCGGCCAGCAGGTTTAAAAACTGTTTGGCCTGCGCCATTTCATCCTTCGGGTTTACGGGGCTAAAGGCTATAAAAGCATCAGAGAGGACAATTTCCTGATGAGCAGGAATTGGTTTTCCCTTCAAAGTTGGCGGTAAGGCAAAACCCAGTTCGGGCCAGTCACCGCCAACTGTGTTGCCTAAGGAGGTTTCCGTTGCCCGGGCATAATCGTTAAGCGCGGTTAGGTTTTGAAAATAAAGTGCAGCGCCCGATTGTGGCTCTTCCATACTAAAGTATTGCAAACCCGACCTGGTGCCCACCTGGCTTACATAAATCGTCCCCTTTGTATCGCGGTCGCTGCCATCGGGCCCGGTTACCACCACATCTCGTGGCCAAAACGGTACCAATACAGGTTCGTTTGCTACAAAGGTGGTTGTATAACGTACCAAAGGCTTTGTTTTATCCGGCAGTTGCAGGGCTACCCGGTAATGCCCGATGCCGGCCGATAGATTAACAGTGAGGCCGTCTTCGTTTTTTACCACCCGGCCCAATTGCAAATGGTCGTTAGGGGCGTACGCAGGCCTAAGTATTGCCTGCGTTCCGTTGGGGCAGGTAACGGCTATCCAAAGGGCATTATTCAGGTTGTGTACTTTAATACCGTAACCGGCAATGTCTTGCTGAAAAATGGCAGGAAGATCCTGCCTGTGGAACAAGGTTTTTACGGCATTAGCCCAGGGCGATGTTGCATTCATTGTAAAAAAAATAATCGTAAACAAAAATTCATTACACCGGGAACGCTTCGGTTAGCGCAATAAGTAAAATCGTACCAATAACTACGCTGTTGTGGTTTTGTTTTGAGTTAATTAAATTATTTATAAAGATAATTGCCAAAACAATTAGAAGGCCGTTTCAGTTGTAATTAAAGACGCACGATCCTTCTTTTCTTAGCCCCTCCTCAATTATCCCATTTTATTTACCTTAAAAAATTCATTAACATGTTTCATCACGTTAAATCATTACAATTTAATGCCAGGGTATCACGCCCCGACCCGCGCTTCGCAAACCTTTTATTAGAGCAATTCGGCGGAGAAAACGGTGAACTTGCTGCTGCGATGCAGTACTTTACACAAGCTTTCGGGGCCAAGCAGCCACACCCCGATAAGTACGATATGCTGATGGATATCGCTACCGAGGAGTTTAGCCATCTGGAAATAGTAGGCGCAACCATCCAGATGTTGTTAAAAGGCGTTAACGGCGATTTGAAAGACGCTGCCGAACAAAGCGAGATAATGGTTGCCATGAACGGCAAGGCCGAAAAGGAAAGCGTTATCCACGCAGCATTATCTGCCAACCCGCAGTTCCCTATCATTACCGGCGGCGGGCCAACACCACGCAACAGCCAGGGCATCCCGTGGTGTGCATCGTACATCAACTCTAACGGCGATTTAACTGTCGATTTGCGTACCAACCTGGCGTCCGAGTCGCGCGCGAAACTGGTTTACGAGCATCTGATGAAGTTTACGGATGACCCGTACGTACACGAAACCCTATCGTTTTTAATGACGCGCGAGGTAACACACTACAAAATGTTTGAGGCGGCTTTGGAAAGCATCCAGCCAAACTTCCCTCCGGGTGTGTTAGCTGCCGATCCGCGTTACCTGCAAAACGCTTACAACTTATCAGACGGCACCGTACGCGGGCCCTGGAATGAGGGCGAGATAAAAGGCATGGGTAAAGATTTTGTTTATGTGGAAAACCCCTTAGCACAGGCGCAGGAAACCGAAGGGCAAACCAAACTGCCCGGAAATTTCGACAAGGAAATAAAAGCTGCCGAAAAGCTGGATAAGCAAATGAGCGAAGTTAAAAGCGCCGAAGTAAGAAACGCTGAGCCGAAAGGCGTAGCGCAATGGAGCACGTATGGTTTAGAATAGCGTATTCTTACGTTTAAAGCAATGCCCTGTTCCGTCTTTTCAATAATTGCAAAGACGGGGCAGGGCGTTATTTTTTATTGATTTGTTAGGGACACCATTTGCGCCGGCTTTATATTACTTCCGGGTTGCCTACACGGCTACTGTGTTTACCTCGCCCGCAACCGGCTGTACAAAAAAGAAGGTGGAACCCTCTCCTTCTTTGCTTTCTACCCAAATGCGGCCACCGTGGTCTGAAATAATCTTAGAGGAGATATAAAGCCCCACGCCGAGGCCAGAGTGGGTGCGAATTACATCATGATCGCGGTAAAATTTATTAAAAATTGATTCGATGCTTTTGGCAGACATCCCTATGCCCTCGTCCCCTATAGCAATAAGCGCATCCCCATCGGCCGTTAGCGAACAGGTTACCGATATGGCAGTATTTTTTTTTGAGTACTTGGCCGCGTTACCTATCAGGTTAGAGAATACCTGCTCCATACGCAGTCGGTCTATCATAACCGTCACATCCTGGCTAAGGTGGGCAGTAATGGTGTGGTTGGGAAGTATGTGTTGCGATACATCAACCATTTCGGTTACAAAACTGTTAAATTCTACCTGCTCTTTGTTATAAAGCAAGCTGCCATTCTCTATCTTCGATACATCAAGCAACTGCTGCACCAGCGTTAGCAGTTTGGTGGTTTGCAGGTCCACTTTATTCAGGATATCTTTTACTTTATCACTGCACTCACCTTCCAGCTTCCTGGCAATTTGGGTATAGGCTTTTATAACGGTTATCGGGGTTTTAATTTCGTGGCTGGCAATAGAGATGAATTCGGTTTTTTGTTCATCGATAATTCTCGATCGCTTTATTTCTTCTTCCTGCTCTTCGGCCAGGCGGTTTAGGCTAAGGTTGCGCTGCTTTATTTCGTCATAAGCGCTTATAGGTGTTTCCTCTTCAAAAAACTTTTTCAGGGTTGCTATTTTTGTTGGGTCCAACTTAAGCGAACGCGGCAACCCTATCTTCATTTCTATGGCGTTTTTATCTTCGCCATCGGTAAGCAAAAACTCGGGGACCAATTTTTGGGCATAATAAAAGCCGGCATCGGCATTTGTAAAACGGATAGCCTTATTGTAAGTAACTAACGCAACCAGCGTATAACGCTGCTTGTTCTGCAAAAGCCCTATCACCAGTATACCATCGTCGGTATGCTCTATAACCGTACGCGCAATTTCTGATACCGCTGTGGCAAAGGTAGTTTGTGTGGCAACAGTTAGCCCAAGCCTATCCGCAACCTTCATCGACCGCTTGTGGGCCAGTACAAGGTCCATTTCATTCTCCAGCGTAATGGTTACAACTTTAATCATCTCAATTCACTTTGGCAATCACTACCGACATATCATCACTACGACGGGCATGGTCTTTATATATCGCAGCGGCCAGTACGGTAGGGTCGTATTTATTTATTTGCGGGTATTTGGCAAAATCTATCCGCGTCTTAATCCCGTCAGAACATAGCATCACGTGGTTGTATGTGTCTGCCGGGTATTGCTGGTCGTTCATGGTGTTAGGTATATTATGCCCCACAATGCCATTGTACGACATATGGTTACGAAAACTCACCGGCCCAAACATCCTTGCAGCAATATTACCTACTCCGGCGCTGCTCCATGTTTTGGTTTCTATATCGTACCCTACAATATTGATAACCGCACCCCGGGTTTTTTTTATCTGGGTATGGATAAACCGCAACGTTTCTGTCGGGCTGTAATCCGGGAAAACTTTAAATGCTGCTGCTGCCTCGTTAATTGCCCTGTTAGCTTCGGGCCCGTGGCCTAAACCATCAGCCAGCATTATTTTAAAATACTTCTCCGTTTTTTTAACCACAAAGCCGTCTCCGCTGGTGGTTTCGCCGGGCTTTGCCACCACAATGGGGCGCATGGTAACTGCCGGCTTCGGCTTATACGGTTGTGGTTCGTTATAAATACGGCTCATGGCGATAGTACCCCAGCCAATTTGCGAATACAGTTCAAACGTATCCGACAGCCTTTTCATGCTGCCCAAGCCATGCCCCAGGGTATTTGTAGTAGATACGCCATCTACCATCATTTTAGCCGGGTTCATCATCCCGGGGCCGTTATCTATGCTTATCAATTCAATGTATGGCGCACCGTTATTGGCAAATACCCCCATCAATAACTCGCCATCGTCGCTATATTTAAACAGGTTCGAGGTCATTTCGGCTACTACCAGGTCCAGTTCGTTTATCCGGGTAGCGCTCATGCCCGCTTGGGTAGCATTGCGGTGTATTTCTTTTTTAATCAGGGAAAAGTAGCTTCTATCGTTAGCTATAAAACTTATATGCGTTGCATCAACCATTTGCCCACTTCAATATTGTCACCGTAGTGCCCTCCCCAACTTTACTTTTTATATCAAATTCATTTACCAGCCTTTTTGTGCCGGGCAGGCCAAGCCCAAGGCTTTTGCCGGTGCTAAAACCATCGCGCATAGCGGCGGCGATATCAGGTATACCTGGTCCATTGTCAGTAAAAGTAAGCCGCACGCCATTTATGCGCCCGCTGGATACCACTTCTATAAGGCAATTGCCGCCATTGGCGTAGCGCATCATATTACGTACCAGTTCGCTTGCGGCGGTTATAAGGCGCGTTTGGTTAACCAGTCCCATTTTTATTTTAACGGCAACCTCCTTAACCCGGTTCTTTAAAAAAACCACGTCTTGCTCTTTCGCCACCAGTACGGTATCTTTACTCAAGGATAAGGTCATCGGCTCCCTCGTCATCATCATCGTCGTCATATTTATCTTCGTCGATCATGGATTTTAACAGGGCCATTCCCTTTTCCACATCAAGTGCGGTGTGCACGCCCTTTAGGGGCAAGCCAAGTTCTATCAGGGTAATGGCTACCGCGGGCTGCATGCCCACAACCACGGTTTCCGAATCAAGTATTTTACACATCCCGGCGATATTGCCAATAATGCGGCCCATAAACGAATCCACTATGGATACGGCCGAAATATCTATCAGTACACCTTTTGCGCTTGTTTTTTGCACCATTTGTACCAGGTCGGCCTCCAGGTTTAATGCAAGCCGGTCGTACAAGTCTACCTGGATGGTAACCAACAGGTACGATCCCATCCTAAGAATAGGAATTTTATCCATCGTATGTTATTTTTGAACGGTACCTATTTTTCTTACTTCTAAACGCATCACTTTAAAGGCATGTGCCAATGCGCTGGCCAGGGTTGCCTTGGTGATGATGTTGGATAGGTCTATACCCAAATGCACCACAGTTTGCGCAATCTCGGGGCGTATACCGCTAATAATGCATTCGGCGCCCATCAGCCTTGTTGCACTAACCGTTTTTATCAGGTGCTGCGCCACCAGCGAATCAACCGCAGGCACGCCGGAAATATCTAATATAGCGATGCTCGACCCTGTTTCCACGATCTCTTGCAGCAGGTTCTCCATTACAACTTGGGTACGGGCGCTATCCAGCGTACCTATAATAGGTAAAGCCAGGATTCCGTTCCAAACCCGTATAACCGGGGTTGATATCTCCGCAATTTCATCTGTTTGGCGCAATATAACTTCTTCGCGGCCTTTTATAAAAGTTTCGAAGGTAACCACGCTCAGGTTATCCATTATGCGGTTTATCTTCAGGCTCTCGGTAAATAAAAGCCGGGCATCCTCGGTTATCTCCTGTTGTAACACTTCCAGCAGCGCCTCTTTTAACGAAAAGATAAAATTACCTGTTTCGCGTGGGCTAAAGCCCTGCCTTGCACGGGTAATGGCTATTCCGCCTAAAATTTCAATTACGGGGCTCCACTCGTCTGAATCGATGTTGGAAAAATTCGCCGACGATAAATTGCCCACCAGCGAATCTACTAACTCTTCCGACTGGCTTCTCAGTTCGTCGTTGCTGATGAGGTCTTCGCGCAAGCCTTCGTCAGCCAGTTGGTTTTTCATCCAGAGTTCGAGGATGTTTTTTTTCTTTTTTTGTAGCAATTGATATGTGTTTTGTGACATGGTTAAAATATACAGGATGGTTTAATATGCTATACACTCAAACTTCTGGCGAGTTGAATTGAATATTGAAAGGTATAAACGAATATTGAGATTACGAAATAATTTTTTTTTATAACTAAAGGTTAAAATCGATGCCATAACGAGTTAAATTTACAACCTTAGGTTTTATAATGCGGCTATCTTAGCGGTATTTCAGGAACGGCCGTAGCCAGTTGGCAAGCTGCTTGCACGTGATATTAGTGGGATTAAATTGTTCTGATAAATCACCGGCCTAACTTTATTTTTAGCCTGCAAATCGCGGCCGATAGTATTGCCGGGCACACCATATTTCGAATTTTAGGAAGCATTTGTGTTTAGTAATGTATAAAAAAACAGACACTTTAATCACGATTGGCATCTTACTGCATTCGTTCCTTCAACCTGCATGTAACTTATTTTATCGCAAGTTAAAATCAGCTAAATTATTGTAAATAAAATGTTATAAACCAAACAATAATAACCCCGCAAAGTTAATTCGGCATGTTTTTATAAGATATTTAAAACGTGTTTGAATAAGTAAAAGCATGCAACTGAGCAATAAAAGTTGCTTACTAACTTAATTCAGGCTTTATTATATACCTAATAATACGTTACAATTAAAAATGAGCATTAACAAAAAAGACAAGCCCGCAAACGCTGCTTTGCCCAAAACGTTAACCGGCATAACCGGGCTTGATGAAATAACCGAAGGCGGTTTGCCAACCGGCCGGCCAACTTTAGTATGCGGCCAGGCAGGCTGTGGTAAAACGCTGCTATCGCTGGAATTTATTATTCGCGGCGCAACCCAGTACAACGAACCCGGCGTTTTTGTAGCCTTTGAAGAAAAGAGCGACGAACTGGCCATGAATGTTGCCTCTCTTGGCTTTGATATTAAACAGCTGCAGGCCGACAAAAAAATAAAAATAGACCATGTGCACATCGACCGCAGCGAAATTGAAGAAACCGGCGAGTACGACCTGGAGGGCCTGTTTATACGGCTGGGTTACGCTATAGACAGCATTGGCGCCAAACGCGTTGTGCTGGATACGCTGGAGAACTTATTTTCGGGATTGAGCAACCAGGCTGTGCTGCGTATGGAAATTCGCCGGTTGTTTGGCTGGCTGAAAGATAAAGGCGTAACTGCTATCATAACCGGCGAGCGCGGCGAAGGTGCAGACCTTACCCGCCAGGGGCTGGAAGAATACGTATCAGACTGCGTTATCCTGCTGGACCACCGGGTGGTTAACCAAATATCAACCCGTAGGCTACGCATCATTAAATACCGCGGAACGGTGCACGGCACCAACGAGTACCCATTTTTGATAGATGAGGACGGCATATCGGTACTGCCGGTAACATCGTTAAAACTGTCCAAACAGGTATCAACCGATAGGGTATCAACCGGGATACCTGCTTTAGACGAAATGCTTGGCGGCAAGGGTTTTTACCGCGGGGGCAGTACGCTGGTATCGGGCACGGCGGGTACGGGCAAAACCAGTATAGCATCTTACTTTGCCAACGAAACCTGCACCAGGGGCGAGCGTTGCATTTATTTTGCAATGGAAGAATCGCCCAACCAAATCATGCGTAATATGCGCTCTATCGGCGTAAACCTTAAAAAGCATGTAGATAGCGGGTTATTATTATTCAATGCGTCACGCCCAAACCTCTACGGGTTGGAGATGCACCTGGTGGCCATACATAAGGCCATTAAAAAGTTTAAACCCACCGTGGTTATTATGGACCCTATTACCAACTTTATTAATGTAGGGTCGGTAAGCGAAGTAAAAAATATGCTGGTGCGCCTGATAGACTTTTTGCAGGAAGAGCAGATATCGGTAATGTTTACGGCGCTGTCTCTCAATACCATCGTAAACGAGCAGACCGACGAGGGCGTATCGTCCCTGGTAGATTCCTGGCTGTTGGTACGAGATATAGAGTTTAATGGTGAACGCAACCGTGGCTTATATGTAATGAAAGCGCGCGGCATGAAACACAGCAACCAGGTGCGGGAGTTTGTAATATCAGACGAAGGGCTAAACCTGATAGATGTTTACCTGGGCCCCGATGGCGTACTAACCGGATCGGCAAGAAAGCAACAAATATTACTCGAGCAAACCGGCCAGGCCCTGCATAACCAGTCTATAGGGCGTAAGGACCGCGAAATTGCCCGTAAACGCAAAGTGCTGGAAGCAAAAATTGCCAGCCTGAACACTGAATACGAATCGGTAGAGGAAGAACTGAACAAGGTTTACCTGGAAGAAGAATTGAAAAAACAGATATTAGAAAAGAGCAGGGAAGAGATCACAAAATTAAGAGGCGGCGAGACCGCTTCCGCTAAACCTGCCAGAGGAAAATAACATGGAAATTGACGAAACAACAATAGATAAAAAATGGGAACTGAGGCTGTATGTGGCCGGTAAAACCCCAAAATCGGTCACGGCGTTCAGCAACCTTAAAAAATACTGCGAGGAGCACCTGAAGGGGCAGTACCGGATAGAAGTAATAGACCTGTTGGAGAAGCCGCAATTGGCCGAAGGAGACCAAATACTGGCCATCCCTACCCTTGTGCGCAAAGTACCCGAGCCTATCCGTAAAATAATTGGCGACCTGAGCAACGAAGAAAAGGTACTTGTTGGACTGAACATTCGCCCTGTTTAATTGTACCTATGATAACAATGGCCGAACAGGATAACGATTCTACAAGAAACAACGATAATGAAGAAGCTGCGGGCTACGTATTACGTTTATTTATTACCGGGGCATCGCCAAACTCTATCCGCGCGGTAGAGAACCTAAATGCCATTTGCGAAAAGTATATCCCGGGCCGGTACGACCTTAAAATTATCGATATACACCAACAGCCGGAGCTGGCGCAGGGCGAAGACATTGTAGCCCTGCCCCTGCTCATAAAAAAAGCCCCCGGTACCGAGCGCCGGATGATTGGCGATATGAGCGATACAAAAAAAGTTTTAAAAGGGCTTGGCCTGCCCGAAACAATTTAACACCATGGAGCAAAACAATTCAAATAACAGCTTTTTAGCCGAGATTGAAGAGCTGCGCCAACAACTGGAGGAGGCTAATGATACCATAAATGCCATCCGCACCGGCCAGGTAGATGCTTTGGTGGTAAAAGATAACGCCGGACACCAGCTATATACCCTAAAAACTGCAGATCAAACGTACCGTGTATTTATCGAAAAAATGAACGAAGGAGCGGTTACCATAAACCGCGAAGGTATTGTTTTATATTGTAACAGCCGCTTTGCCGTTATGGCTGACACCCCGCTGGAAGAAGCTATCGGCATGCCGATATTATCCTTTGTCCCCAAAAAAGCAAAAGAAAAACTGCAAAAACTGATAGACAACAGTTGGGAACAAGACTGCAAACAGGAAATAACCATAAAAGATGGCGGCGATAAGGATATGTATTGCCTGTTTAGTTGCACCACTATAGAATTGGATAGCGGTATCGCCCTCAGCCTAATCATCACCGACCTTACGGTACTTAAAGCTACCGAACAGGAGTTAAAACTACGCAATGACCAGTTAGAGGAGGCGCGCACGGCAACCGAAATATTGAATGAATCGTTGGAGGCTACCGTTAAAGAACGCACCCACGACCTCACCATAAGCCGCGAGCACTTTAAATTGCTCACCAATAATATAGTGCAAATGACCTGGACCAACCTGCCCGACGGTAATGTAACATCGTACAACCAATGTTGGTACGATTATACGGGGCTGGACTTTGATACGACAGGTGGTTTTGGCTGGCAGGAGGTGGTACACCCCGACGACCTTGCAGAAACTGCCGAAAAATATACCGCATCGTTACAATCGGGCGAGATGTTTGAGGTGGAGAACCGCTACCGCCGGCACGATGGTGTTTACCGCTGGCACTTAAACCGTTCGCGGCCATTAAGAGATGATGAGGGCAAGATCATATTTTGGGTAGGTACTGCTACCGATATTGAAGACCAAAAGCGGGAGATGGAGCGTAAAGATGAGTTTATAGGTATTGCAAGCCATGAGTTAAAAACGCCGCTAACAAGCCTTAAAGGGTATCTGCAGCTCATGTCGGCCTATAACAAGGAAGAACTGCCGGCTGCTATCAAAAACTATATAGCCAAAGCAGGCGGATCGTTAAACAAATTGCAATCGCTTATAAACGACCTGTTGGATGTGAGCAAGATAAAGGCCGGCGGGTTGGAGTACGCTGTGGCCGAGGTAACCACCGATGACCTTGTGGGCCAGTGCATGGAAAATGCCGTACATATGTACCCCCTTTATTCGTTTGCGAACCATGCTGAAAAGAATTATAAGGTACATGGCAACCAGGAACGGTTAGAACAAGTTTTAATGAACCTGGTAAACAATGCCGTTAAATACTCGTACATCAACAAATCGGTAACTATCACTACCGCGCAACACGGCGAATACGTGCGTATATCTGTTACCGACCAGGGCATAGGGCTCTCTGCCGACCAAAAAAGCAAAATATTTGAGCGCTTTTACCGTGTAGAAGATAAAATGAACATGACCAGCGGCCTGGGCATGGGGCTTTATATCTCTCACGAGATAGTCCAAAACCACCATGGCCGCATTGGCGTAGATAGCGAGCCGGGCAAGGGCTCTACCTTTTATTTTGAGTTGCCGCTGATAGAAGAGTAATAGCTTCAATTTAATATCGAACACCGAATGCCCAATAACGAATGATGAAGTGGAAAAACTTCGGAGTTTGATATTCAAAATTCATTATTCGATATTCCGCCCTCCGCCCTTGTGACCAACAACCTTCCGCATTGTTAACGTTGTGACCAACCATGTGGGCTTTGCCGCGCAAATTAATTTGCTGATATTGCCACCATATCTATAAAACCGAACATGAGCACTAACGATAATGGCAATGTATCGCTAACCCTTGGCGATGATGGCATAGCTACCATCAGCTTTTACCATCCCGCGCAAAACTCACTGCCCGCAGGGCTGCTTAAAGAACTTGCAGAGATGATCACCTTCGCCGGTATCGATTCTAAAACCCGCCTCATATTGCTAAAAAGCGAGGGTGAACGTACCTTTTGCGCAGGTGCCAGCTTTGACGAATTACTGCAAATAAAAGACAAACAGGCCGGCGCCGAATTTTTCTCGGGCTTTGCCAAGGTGATAAACGCCTGTCGTAAATCGCCAAAGATCATCATCGCCCGTATACAGGGCAAAGCCGTTGGCGGTGGCGTTGGGCTGGCCGCAGCAGCCGATTACTGCCTGGCCACCGAAGCCGCATCCATCAAACTAAGCGAACTGGCCATTGGTATTGGCCCTTTTGTGATATCGCCTGCGGTGATACGCAAAATTGGCTTGCCTGCGTTTTCGCAGCTTACCATCCGCGCGGTTGATTTCCAAACCGCGCAATGGGCAAAAGAAAAAGGGCTGTATAACGAGGTTTACGCCGATATCTCCGCCCTTGACGAGGCATTGGCCGCCCTCACTCAAAAACTCGCCTCCTACCACCCCGAAGCACTTGTAGGGCTTAAACAAATACTTTGGGAAGGAACAGAAAACTGGGATGAACTACTATTGGAACGGGCGGCCATCAGCGGCGAGTTGGTGCTATCGGAGTTTACGCAACAGGCGCTGAATGGGTTTTTGAAGAAGTAGCTTTCAACTCACCTCTACGTCCTTGCAAAAGCGGCAATGACGATATACTATTAAAACAAAAAAAGCCCCTCAACCGAGGGGCTCCATATATTTATCTAATTTATAATTACCATCTTCTGCCACCGCGTCCCCATCCGTTTCCGTGCCCACGGCCATGGCCACGTCCTTCATAATAATGTTCGCGGTAAACTACACGGCGGTATTGTGGCCTATAATAAACACGGCGGTATGCTGGCCTATAATAAACCGGGCGGGCAACATAAACGGGGCGTTCGTAGTAAACGGGTGCTGGTTCTTCATAGTAGGAAGGGTAAACTACCCGGCGAGGTTGGTTGTAACCAATGTGGATGTTTGCGCCTATCCTTACCTGGGCATTTGCAAACTGTGTTGTAGCGGCTAATACAAGTGCTATTATCGAAAATTTGATTAGTTTCATGACTATAATTTTTAGTTACTAATTATTGTTCGTTTTGTAGGTATGACTCTCTACTCCGCTAAGGGTTTAAAAATTATGCCAAAGTTTTTTTAAATCAGCCTTCGTAAAGCTTCAAGCGGCTGCGCAAAATGGCTATTTCCTGCTGCAGGCTTTCTACTTTATCCAACAGGCCGTCAATCACTAAAATCCCCGGTTCGTTTATTTCCAGTTGGGTGTGCAAGCGGGCAAGCCGCTCTATTTTTTGTATCTCATCCATTGGTATACAGGTAGTTTGGTTAACTACCGTTACCTCAATAAGCCCCGCTTCCTGTAGGTGGTCTATAAATGTATATTTCACATTGTGGTAAACGCAAAAATCGGTTACGGTTATTAAATTATCAGTTTTCATTGGCTTAATTTTTTTTTTCAGGATTTTGCTAATTCTTCAAATAATTCGCGTTGTTTTGCCGACAGGTGGGTGGGTAATTGTACATTGTAGGTGATATACAGGTCGCCAAATTGTCCTTCTTTTTTGTAAACCGGTACGCCCTTTCCTTTCAATTTTACCTTTGTGCCGTTTTGCGTACCTGCCGCAACCTTCAATTTCACTTTGCCACTTAGCGTATCTGCCGTAATTTCTCCGCCCAACACAGCGGTATATAAATCAAGGATGATGGTTTTATGCAGGTCGCTGCCGGTGCGTTTAAATTCAGGGTCATCAGGGATAGTAAAGGTAATGTAAAGGTCGCCGGCTGGTGCGCCATTTGTCCCGGCTGCCCCATGCCCTGCTATTTTTATGGTTTGCCCGTTTTCTATTCCCGCAGGTATGGTAAGCCTGATGTTTTTGCCATTAACCGTAAGCGTTTGCTTTTTCGATTCCATGGTATCGCGCAAGCTCATTTGATAGGTAGCATTCAAATCCTGCCCGCGGTAGCGTTGCTGCTGCCTGCCACCAGTGCCGCTTCCCGGCGGCCCGCCGCCAAACATGGAATTGAAGAACTCCGAAAAATCGCCGCCGCCACCAAAATCGTAGCCGCCAAAATCCTGCGGCCCGCCGCCGCCAAACCCGCCGCTATAGCTGCTTTGGCCGCGTTGCTGTTGCCGGGCCTGCTCATAAGCATCGCCATTTTGCCAGTTTTCTCCGTATTTATCGTACTTTTTTCGTTTCTCGGGGTCGCTTAAAACCTCGTTAGCTTCATTAAGTTGCTGAAATGTCTTGTTCGATTCGGCATTATCGGGATTCAGATCTGGATGGTGTTTGCGGGCAAGCTTACGGTAGGCACTTTTGATGTCCTTATCCGAAGCCGTTTTATCAACACCTAAAATTTTGTAATAATCTATAAAAGCCATGGCAGTAAAAGGTTCTGAGTTATAAACCCGCAAATGGGGCGCTAAGTTTTAATAGCTGTACTAAATTACGGTAAGTTTACATAAATTACAGCCCCAATTACCCTATAATGACTACAATCACTAATTCGGCTGCCGGGTTTAAAAGCAGCTCTACGGCTTACCTTAACGTACTCCGCATTTTTGCCTGTTTAATGGTGCTTATTGTGCATAGCGGCGAGTTTTTTTACATTGGCCCGGTTGGTGATATACTTACTACGCACTATACCTGGGTAAACCATTACGGTAGCCTGATGCGCGCCTGTGTGCCCCTGTTTGTAATGATATCGGGGTATTTACTGCTGCCCATCAAAGAACCGGCGGGGGTGTTTTATAAAAAACGTTTTACGCGGCTGCTTATTCCGTTTTTGTTTTGGTCGGTTATGTATTGTATTGTCCCTTACTTTTTAGGTGCCGACCCGGCCGAAAAAATGTGGGCGAATTTGGCAACTATCCCGGTAAATGTTAATTGGAGTGCCGGGCATTTGTGGTTTGTTTACATGTTTATTGGCGTTTACCTTTTTATCCCGGTAATATCGCCCTGGGCGCAAACGGCATCAAAAAACTTTAAGCTGTTCTTTTTGGCGATATGGGTTTTCACCCTCTTTTTGCCTTACATCCGCACCATTTACCCCGATGTTTTGGGCGAAGTGTTTTGGAACAAATTTTCCAGCGTGCATTACTTTTCGGGGTATATAGGTTATTTGGTGCTTGGGCAATATATTAAGGAGCATGTTAAGCTATCTAAACCGGCCACCATTGGCATTGGGCTGGGGCTTGTTGTAGCCGGGTATTTGATTACTCACCAGGTATTTGCACAGCAATGGCCAACCGCCAAAACCCTGCCCGAGCTTGAACTATCCTGGGCTTTCCCAACTATTAATGTTGCCATGATGGCTACCGGGATGTTCCTGTTGTTTAGCCTTGTGAGTTTTAAAAACGCAAAAACAGAAATGGCAGTGGCTAAATTCTCCGGGTTAACCTATGGCATGTACCTGGCGCATATCCTGGTGCTTAACCAATTGTACAAACCAATAAACAGCTGGTTAAATGGCGATGTGATGCTGGTGATACCTATATTGGCGGTAAGTACGTTTATTGTTACGTACATCGGCATAAAGGCATTATCTTACCTGCCGGGGAGTAAATATATTGTGGGGTAAGCCCCACCCAAACCCTCCCCGGTAGGGAGGGCTTAAAATAAATTCTATTATTCACTATTAAAAAGTCTCCCCTACCAGGGGAGATTTAGAGGGGGCTAACGAGGCTAATTTATGGACACATCTATCTTTCATTATTTTAAAGATATTCAAACCAAGGAGATAGCGCCGGGCTATCATTCCAAAATAATACACACTGCTACCAACACCATCAATTTTATTGAGGTGGACGCAGGCAGCGAGGTGCCACCGCACCAGCATATACATGAGCAATGCGCTTTTGTGCTGGAAGGGACTTTTCAATTAACCGTAAACGGCACCCCGCAAATTATGGAGAAAGGTATGTTTGCTATTATCCCGCCTAATGTGCCGCATGGCGGTTTGGCCATAACAGATTGTAAACTGATAGACTTGTTTGCGCCGCCGCGCGAGGATTTTAAGGTGCTGTGAGGATGTTAGAAAAGTTGGAGGTTTGTTGAAAGGTTTTAAGGTTGGAAAGTTAACGTAAATGCTATTTTTGCAACGCAATGACTATTATTAAAGCTACTTCTGCCGATATACCTGAGCTTACTGCGCTTATTAACTTAGCTTACCGTGGCGAAACTTCCCTGAAGGGCTGGACCACCGAGGCCAATATGATAGGCGGGCAGCGCATTGGCGCAGATGACCTTGCCGAACAGTTGGCCGACCCGGATGCGGCCATTTTAAAACATACAGAAGATGATGGTACTATTACCGGCTGCGTGTACCTTAAAACGCAGGGCGACAAAGTTTACCTGGGTACGCTCACCGTTTCGCCATTGTTACAGGCGCAGGGCATAGGCCGCAAGCTGTTGGCCGCAGGCGAAGAATATGTAAAAAGCATAGGCATCCACACCATCGTAATGACGGTTATCACCGTTCGCCACGAATTGCTTGCCTGGTACGAGCGCCGCGGTTACAAAAAAACCGGCGAGATAGTGCCGCTTGATATCCCCGAAAGGTTTGGTGTTTTAAAACAGCCGCTGGATATGTTTAAGCTGGAAAAAGAGGTGTAAACGATTTTACCTCGCCCCCTCGTCATTGCTGTAAGCGATAGCGCGGCAACCATCGGCAAGCAAATCCCCTTTGTAAATCCGCTCTACTAATAGGGGATTGCTTCGTCGTTCCTCCTCGCAATGACGTGAGGGTGAGATATCCCCAATTTTGCTACTTTCACCTAAGTTTTCAAAATTTCCTCATTTCCCATGCAACCTCTTTGCAATAAATGCATCTTATATTATATAAGGCGCAAGCATGGATCAGTTACACCCACAGTTAAAAGATTTTATTATTGATTACTGTAGCAAGTACAAAGTGCAAAAGGTGGACGTGGAAAGCCTTTCGCCCGATACCAGCATCGACCTCGACCTGGATATCTTCGATATAGAAATAGACCTTTTTATAGATGAATTTGCCGAACATTTTAAAATAGATGCCACCCGTTTTACCTGGTATAAATACGGCTACCCAACCGGTTCGGCTAAGGTAAACATGCTAAAAATGCTATTCGGTTATAAACGCCGCTGGGTAAAGCAACTGGCCGAACGCTGGTATACCCCAAAGCTGCGGGTACGCACGCTGCAATCGGCCCTGCAAACGGGTAAATTGTTATAGTAACGCTACCCAATCCTCTTCCCCTCTTCGCTCGCTTTAATCAAAGCCTCTAACCGGCTTAGTTGTGTTTTTTCCTGCTTGGCGCTCATTACGCGGTGCCGCATTTGCTTTTTATACCAGGGAGCCTGCGCGTGGAAGAAATCCCAGGCTTTTTTATTGGCCGCAAACTGTTTTTCGTAGGCGGGCGCCAATTGCATTTCCTCGTTTTCGAAACTGTAGATAGCCGAGCGTTTTTCTTCGCGTTTGGCGTAAGCGGCTATGCCTGCGGGTTGCATCAGCCCATTTTCGGTGAGTTCGGCTATTTTTTTGATGTTGACCGCGCTCCAGATGCTTTTTGGCTTACGCGGAGTAAAACGGATGCTGTAGCTATCCTCGTTAATATTTTTGCGTACGCCGTCTATCCAGCCAAAGCAAAGCGCCTGATCTACCGATTGTGGCCAGGTGATGCTGGGTTTGCCGCTTTTGGTGGTATAAAAGCCAACCAGCAGCTCGGTTTTATCGGCATGGTTATGTTGCAGCCATGCGCGAAACTCCTCCTGTGTGGCAAAAAACATGGGTTCCATATGGCACCAATATACGGCAGGTTTATGATTTTTTTGCCGTGGCCACAATAACTATACCGCCTACCAGCAAAATACCACCGAGGTAGGGCGGCCAGTTAACCGTTTTTTGCCTGTCGGCCGATATTTGCACCGGGCCTGCATCTACTATTTTTTCCTTTTTAGTATACGTGAAGCCTGTCCAGATAAGCATGGCAGCGCCGGCGATGATAAGTATTATTCCAATTGTCCTGTTCATATTATTGGGGATTACACCGATTATTGTTTTTTGATTACACCGATTGTTATTTTGGGGATTACACCGATTGTTTTTTGATTGAACCGATTAGGGTTCGTTTCACCGATGGTTGATTGCATAATGCCGGTTGGGCAAAAATTGTTTGATAGGTGCACAGAATTATGTTGCCTAAACCCGATAGAGCGGATACCGGCCTGCGCGAAAGCCTTTGGCGTATGAGTGATAGCGGGGCTGGCGGGGGATATGGAATACTGAAAAATGCTTTACCGCTACCTGCCGCTCAACACCTTCAAATCGTAGTCGTTATCGTAAAGTTGGGTGTTGTGAATGTTCCAGTCTTCTATATCAATAATACCGGGAACGGTTTGATAGTGGTCATCGCTGTTGGGGCATTTTACTACATACCCCTCTATACCCACATGTGCTATGATTGGGCGGGCACCGCATTCGCGGCAGCCCTTGCAATAAACCGATTTCGGTATATTTACGTAGCCTTTCATATTAGTATATACGCAATAATCATTCCGTAAAGTTGTGCGGCACACAAAATAAATATGGGCGCACAAGATTAAATTATTTGGCGTCGTTTATTTCGATAAGGTAGCCATCCGGGTCGTTTATATAAACCTGGTTTACGCCATCTACACGGCGCTCCACCTTACCGGTTTCGCCTTTCCAGTTGCTGTAGGGGATGCTCATGGTATTCAGCTTGTCTACAAATGCTGTTATGGATGGCACACTAAAGCATAAATGCACGCCGCGCGGATAATCTGCCTTGGGGCAGTTACCCTGTATAATATGCATGGTAAGGTTTGGCCCAATGCTGTACCAGGTGTGTACAGTATCTTTAAAAGGGTTGGGGATTATTTTTAATTGTAAAACCGTAGTGTAAAACTTGTTGCTCGCCTGTAAATTGGCAGAACATAGCGCTGCATGGTTAAATGTTGCCTGCGCCTTGCTAACAAACGGAAGGCAGAACAAAGCACAAACAACAATACCTTTAAGCAGGTTTACTTTTAATTGGGGGGATTGGATATATAAGGGCATTACAATTTTATTTGGCTAAATATACAAGCAGGTTGTACTTATCTCCTAATTTTAATTGTAACAAATACGGTTGTTTAAGTGTAATGACGACCGAGCCTTTGAATCCATTTCCGATCGCCCGCATGCCTGGCTCGCCTCTTCACTTTCCCAATCAGCCCATCTTTGCCTACTCTTTTGTAACGTTTATGTGATACGGTTTTTGCGGGTTAAACTTTGGTTTGCATGCGTAGTTTAACTTATATAAAAACAGGAATTAACACTAAATTATAGAAACCATGAAAAAGGAAATAGTAAAAATGCTGGCATTGCTTTTATTCGGAGCAGCGGCATTATCCAGCTGCGCGATAGATAATACTAGGCACGGAAGGTACCATAACGACAGGCGTAACGGGCGCTGGCACGATAACGGGCACAATGGCTACCGCGACCGCGATAACAACCGTGGTGGCTATAACCAGAATAATTATTAATTAACAACCAACAATAACTGTATAACTAAAATAGAAACACCATGAAATACTTAAAAATATTAACCGTAAGCATTATAGCCTTATTTGCCTTTGAAGGCGCAAAGGCACAGGTAATAGTAAGGGCACACGCAGGTGCACCGGTAAGGCAGCGTACCGTTGTGGTAACAAGGCCGGTTTACCGCCACAACTACCGCCGCACAGTAGTAGCCACACGCCCGGTAGTTTATCACCGCCCGTACCGCCGCGCCGTAGTGGTTGAACGCCCTGCATACCGCAGAACTGTGGTTACAACACGCCCGGTATACCGTAGAACGGTAGCTTACCACCGCCCATACAAACGTGTTGTGGTTAGGCAATATTAACAGCCTGCTGGCAAAATAAACAGACACACAGTTGTATCTGTACACTAATGGCGTCCCCGGCTTGGGGCGCCTTTTTTATTTGGTTACCAGCACCCAATCAACAAATACCGTAGCATTACCGGCTTTAATTTTATCAAAGGTTGCCTGCGATAGCCCAAAATAGGGTTGCGTTACTTTGTTTACGCCATTGGGATAACCGCCACCGAGAGCAAAATTCAGGATGATGAATTTGGGGTTATCAAACGCCCAACGGCCGTATTTTTCTACCATGGCCCTGGTTACGGTATAGGTTACTGCGCCATCTACTTTAAAAACAATGCTGCCTGCCGTCCAATCAGCGGTGTAAACATGCCATTGGGTTACATCCAGCCCTTTGGGGAAATGTGCACGGTAAGCCAAAGGGGTATCGCCAAAATAATTGGGGCCGTGCAAGGCATTGCTGGTCCAGCTGCTATCGCCAACGGTCTCCATAATATCAATTTCGCCGCAATCGGGCCATTTCCCGTTACCCAACAGCCAAAATGCCGGCCACAATCCCGAGCCCGCAGTCATCTTCATGCGCGCCGAAAATGTGCCGTAGGTAAACATCGCCTTGTTTTTAGTATTTATCCTGCCCGATACAAAATCATACTTTTTTTGCTCTTTGCTGGTATGCCCCGGTTTGTAAACCGCTTTTAACAATAACGCGCCGTTTTTAGCGCCCTCAACCTTATGTTCCATAAAAATGGTCGCGGCAGAATCTACATAGGCCTGTTGTTCCTGGTTTACGGTGTTGCCCGTAACCTCTACGTTCCATTTGCTGCGGTTGAGCGTATGGCCGCTAAAATCCTCAAAAAATAAGGTGTCTTTTTTTGTTTGCTGCGCGAGGGATGTGGTGCAGATAAGCAATAATGCCGGTAAGCCAAGCAGGTGGTATTTCATCGATTTTAAATTGGTGGCTAAAAATAGTTATTTGTGCCGAATGCCCGCCGCAATTTTTACACCCTAATTACCTAAGCTTGTTTATCTTGCGCGCTTACCTATCAATATATGCACAGAGGTGGTTTTTTAATGGTATTTGTTTACATGGCGGCCATAACGCTGCTAATGGATTGGTATGTAATACACGGCTTACGTACTTTAACAGCCGACTGGCAATCGCGCCCGTGGCGCTTAATTGTGCTTTGGGGCTACGCGGCTATTTCCATTGGCGTAACCGTTGTGTTTATGGCCGGCATTGGCAGCTATAGTACCTCTAAGGGGATGACGCCTTTCCACGAGTGGATGCTGAGCCTTTTGCTCACCTTTTTTGTTACCAAGCTGTTCTTCATTATTATTATTTCGCTGGGCGATCTCGGCAGGTTTTTATACGGCATTGGCGATAATATTATCCACGATGATAAACCCGAGGGCCAGCCCTTTTTTCCCGAGAGGCGCAAGTTTATTGTGCAAACTGCCTTGCTGATTGCCGCTGTACCATTTACCGGCTTTTTATACGCCATGATAAGGGGAAAATACGATTACAAAGTACACCGCACAACTATCTACTACGATGATTTGCCCGAGGCTTTTGATGGTTTTACCATTACCCAGTTATCAGATATCCACTCCGGTAGTTTTGATAATGTAACCGCTATGCAGCGCGGGATAGATTTGGCAAATGCCCAAAAATCTGACCTGTTTGTATTTACCGGCGACCTGGTGAACAACGCCGCCTGGGAAATTGAACAATACATTGACAGGTTTGGCCAGTTGAAAGCGCCTTACGGGCAATTCTCCATATTAGGCAACCACGATTATGGCGACTACATCCCCTGGGATAGTCCGCAGGAAAAAGCGGCCAACCTGCAAAAATTAAAAGGCCACCATGCCGAGCTGGGCTACCGCCTGTTGCTTAACGAAAACGTTGTTATAGAAAAAGACGGCCAAAAGATCTCCCTTATTGGCGTGGAGAACTGGGGCAAAGGTTTTATACAGATGGGCGACCTGGATAGGGCCTTGAGAGGCGTTGATAAAGACGCGTTCAAGATCCTCCTCTCGCACGACCCCACCCACTGGGAAGAGAAAGTGCGCTATAACCCAACAGATATCCATCTAACCCTTGCGGGCCACACCCACGGGGCGCAATTCGGTATCGAAACCGCCGGCATTAAGTGGAGCCCGGTTAAGTACCGCTACCTGGATTGGGCAGGTCTCATTAACCACAAAAACCGCTACCTGTACGTAAACCGGGGCTTCGGCTTTTTAGCGTTCTCGGGCAGGCTGGGCATTTGGCCGGAGATTACGGTGATTACATTAAAGAGGAAAACCGCGTAGTGAGTAGTTTTTATAACCACAGAGATCACAGAGAAAATACACAGAGAGGCACAGAGCCTTGCGAGTTTACTATGGAGTTTTAACTCTGCGTATCTCTGCGAATCCTCCGCGCCCTCCGCGGTTAAAAATAACGTGCTTCAAATCCACACAAACAAATCTTCACTTCCATCCTTATTAATTTATGGAAAAGAAGAAAATAGGCACCGGCAAAGCCCAGGCAACGCGGGCTAACGATCACAATGCTTTAGAGGTAATGAAGCCATTTTTGAGCTTTGGCGTAAAGGCAATGGCGGTTATCGGCAGTGCGCTGGTAACCATTGTACGCAATATCCCCAAGCCGGATAATCACACCCCAAAACCGAAGAAAGACGGCAGGATAATTAAGATTTAAGGGGATGTTTAACTCTTGTTTCTTGGCTCTTGATTCTTGTTTCTTGGCTCTTGGCTCTTGGCTCTTGTTTCTTGGCTCTTGATTCTTGGCTCTTGATTCTCGTTTTTTGTTTCTCTAAGAAAGCCACTTTCCAAACTCGTAGTACTTACTAATTTTTATACCCAGCTTGCTGCCAACTTTGTATTTACCCCGTTGATAGTTTATTACGCGTAGTGAAACTTCATCCCGTTCAATTACCAGTTCTTCAAAAAAGCCTTTAAACAGCACCTGTTTTACCAGCCATTTTTTGGCTACGCCAATGCCGCCGATGCTAATATGCTCGGCATAAATAACCACCGTACCGCGTTTAGATTTAATGCCGCAAACAGCAGCCTGCGCCGCTGTCAGTTCGCTGCAGCTTACTAATATTTTAGCTGTATACAGCAGTTTTGGCGAGTGGTATAGCTTCTCGGGCGAACCATGTTCTACTATCTCCCCTTCTTTTATTACAATAAGTTCGTCGGCCATGCTCAACAGCTCTGCCGGGTCGTGCGATACGAGGATGACCGTTACGCCCCATTCTTTTACAATTTGGCGTATATCGTGCTGCAACCCGTCTCGGTAAGCGGCATCCACCTGGTTAAAAGGTTCGTCGAGCATCAGCACCTCGGGCCGGTTTATCAGGGCCTTGGCAATGGTAACGCGCTGCTTTTCGCCGCCGCTCAGTTTGCCAAAAGCTTGCTCCTTTAAATCGTATATGCCTAATAAATTAAGTGCCTGGGTGGTTTTTTGCAACTGGTAGTTTATATCTTCGGTAGGTAGCCCGGCGCTTACGTTATCCCAAACCGAATCGCCCATAGCCATATCCCGGTTATCCTGCGTAACCGTAGTGATTGCGGCATGTGCCGATGTAAAACCCGCGCTACGTTGCGGCAATAACTGCGAATGAAAAAACACATCGCCCGAATCGGGTTTCATGCTGCCGCTAAGCAATTTAAGCAGGGTGGTTTTGCCGCTACCGCTTTCGCCCACTATCGCGGTAATTTTCCCCTTGGGGATAAAGATGGTAATGTTGTTTACCCCGGTAGATTTATCGCCAAAAAAATTCTTGGTTATGGATATGGTTTCCAGTATCAGTTCAGCGCTCATAAATAATTCCCGGGTATTTTAACTTCTCTCAAACCTAACCTATAAAAGTTTATCAGCCAAAAAAATGTTAAATTCCCCCCGATGTCATTTCGACAAACAGAAGCGCGAGCGACGAGGTGGGGTGAGGAGAAATCTTTTGCAGCTTGCAAAGCGGTCATGCAAAGCGGGCATGCAAAGCGTTAATGCCGGGGCACGGGAGAGCACCCTTCGCCCGTAAGGGTAATGGGCAAAGCAAAGCTGCTATGACAACATTGGAAATATTTCTTCGAACATTTTTTTGGCATTCTCGAACTTCTGAGTTACAGATTCAGATTTGTTATTTAGCATTAAATAAGTGCTGTTAGACGCGTCATAATAATGTGTAAAAGTTTGAACGCCTAACAATGCGTACATAACTCTTTTGTAAACCATAAATCGCTTGGTTTGCACCTTTGGCTCCTCAAAGCCGGTATCTCTTCTTATTGTATTAGCACCAACAAACCCAAAGCTCGCGAGCTTGTCTTTGTTATAAATTTCAAGCATTATCTTAACACAGGTATTAATAATTCTCGAGCATCTATTTTCATTGGTTAATACATTATACTTATGAGAATTGCGCTTATCTTTCTTTAAATAGAACTTAATAATATAAATATCCAATTCATAGCGTTCCACTTCAACCAAATAGTAGTTGCTTCGAGACTTAAAATTGTATGTGATTATTTCTTTAAGGTACTTATTAGAAAGTGGCTTTACCACTCCTACTTTATGGAAAGGGTAATAAGAATCGAACACCTAAGGGAGCAGGTATTTGTAAACAGAAGGCCTGATGGAATTAATTTCCTCGATAGTGACTTTTACAAAATGAGATTTAAATTTGCCGGCAATAGGCTTTACGTCAACTTCCTTTTTTGCTTTGGTAGTTGTTGTAGTATTTGCAAATGTTAATTTATCGCCCATTAATGCTTTATCAGCTAAGTCATTACAAATTTATAAAATCTTTTACCAAAATCCCTACACCATTGCCTTCTAATCATTCATAGCATATTGTTTTTTTTTTGTGCATACTGCCCAGCTAACTGCAAACCGAATTAAACCTTGCCTCGCAATTACCGTCCTATATTCAGAAACACAACAAGAATATATTTAATTGCTACTACCATGAAAACCACCCTATCAACCATAAAAAACGACCTTTACCGCGTATTTGTTAAAGGCGACGCCGATACCACACAATTAGCACACGTGTTTATGTTATTGGCACTGCCGGCTATCACATCAATGTTTGCCCTGGGCCGATTGCCTATATATTAATAGGCGTAATGGGCCGCCGCTAAAAATAATCTTCTATTTTTGCGGCACAAAACGCAGTAATGGACAGCACACTAAAGGATAAATACGACAGCATAATTTTCGACCTCGACGGTACGCTTTGGGATAGTACCGATACCATAACCCAGGCCTGGCAAAGCGCGCTGAACCAGGTGCCGTACATGAGCCACGAAGTAATGACCCGCGAGCGTGTGCGCTCTATCACCGGGATGACGTACGATAAGATATTTGAAAAGCTTTTTCCGTTTTTAGATGCAACGCAACGTGCCGAGGTGCAAAAGCTATGCTCGGTAAGCGAACTGGAGATATTGCATAAACAAGGCGGCACGCTGTACCCAAAACTGCCCGAAACGCTGGAATACCTGGGTAAAAAGTATAAGCTATACATTGTAAGCAACTGCCAAAGCGGATACATAGAGTTGTTTTTGGATTTGAATAACATGCATAGCCATTTTTTGGCGCACCAGTGCTACGGCACCAAGGGCAACCCAAAGGCCGATAATATCCGCGATATTGTGAACGACCATAACTTGCAAGCTCCCGTTTACGTGGGCGATACCATGGGCGATTCGGATGCTGCAACTAAAGCCGGTGTACCTTTTATATTTGCATCTTACGGCTTTGGCGTGGTGGAGAGCGGGCAGGTGGCTACCATCAACAACTTTGAGGAGTTAACCACAATACTTTAGTACAAACCTTTTTTGTAGCCATAGGTTTATTGGGTAAATTCGCAAACGCCGGTATGAAAATATCCAAATACATCCACTCCTGCTTGTTGTTTGAATTGAACGGGCACAAATTGCTATTCGACCCGGGCAACTTTACTTTTGCCGAGGGTATTGTGACGGCTGAAATGTTTGCCGGCGTAAACAGCATTGTGATTACCCACATACACCCCGACCACCTGGACCTACCCAACCTGAAGGAGATTGCCGAACTTAGCCAGGCCACTATTTATACCAATATGGAAGTGGGCACGGCCATACAGAAAGCGGGATTAAACTATACGTTGATAGAAGAAGGCATTTACAACATTGGCCCCTTTAAACTACAGGCTATCCCCGTGGTACACGAGCCCCTGCTGGATAACCCTATCCCGCAGATGACGGGCTTCATTATTAATGATAAAGTGTTGCACCCGGCAGATTCGATGGAGGATAAGCTTACCCAATATAAAAATATCGAGCTATTGATTATGGTTACCATGGCGCCGTTTGCCAACGAACTGCGGATTGCAGGCTTCGCCGATAAGCTAAAACCAAAAAAGATATTGCCGGTACATGATGGCTATGCCAAGCCTTTTTTCGTAAAATCGCGCTTTCAGAACTACGCAAAGCATTTTGCAAAAGCTGGAATTGAATTTATAGAGATATATGAGCCGGGGGATAGTGTAACTATCTAATATACCTGTTAAAATCCCCTATCCAATCAACCCTCTCTATTCACTATTCCCCACTCACTACTTCCCTTTTACTTCTTTATCAAAGTTTTCCATTACCAAAACTGCTGCACCTATCAGTTCGGCATCAAAGCCGAGGGATGATATCAACAATTCGGTACCCGATGACAGGCGCGGGATGCAATACTTAAGTAAGGCCTGCTGTATAGGCGCCAGTAATATTTTGCCAACTTTGGCCCCGCGGCCGCTTAATACAATGTTTGCCGGATTCATGATATGGATGAGGATAGCCAGGGCCTTGCCTATTT
>NZ_CAMLOV010000051.1 GCF_946481715.1 uncultured Mucilaginibacter sp.
TTGTGGCTACCTGCCCCTCAAGATTTAGTTGCTTGTACTTAATGGCGAAATCCGGTTTGCAGATAAACCTGTAAAAACTCTTTTCTATGGCCATGTTGGTGGAGCCAATAGGCATCCAATCGCGTATGGTAAGCGAAAATTTGCAGCGCAATTCGTACTCATACTCCACGGTATATGGGTAGCCACCCGCCGCCGACCTGAAATATTTAACCCGGTCATCGGCAAACAAGGTAGAATTATCTACAGCAGCGTGATCCGAACAGCTCTTCTCTGTAAATTTGCTTAGGGGTTTGCCAAATTCATTGTATATCATCCCTTTAATATATTTTACCGAAGTGTTTTTATCATAATAAACTTCTATTGCGCCTTCGTCATCCCCATTCTTATTGAGTACCGTAACAACCCTTTTTAGATGGTAAATAACGTTATCCAGGTCTTTTACTTCGTAACTTACCTCCTCGTTCCTCACTACGGCGCTGGCGTACGGCAAAAGCTCTTTCGGTATCAGGCTTACATCATAATTTTCTTGTGCATTGGCAAAGGTTGCCAGCATCAGCATAAACAGTACAGTGCAGGGTAGTTTCATTTACTTCTTTTTAAACACAATTTCGGCTTTCTCGGTAGATACTATTTTGTTGTATAATTCTTTAAGATAAGGGTATTCCTCCGGTGCGTAAACCGATTTATTAAATTGTATTACATTAGAGAACGTAAAGTAATTTCCTTCGCCTGCAAAATTGGTAATAAACTTGCCGCCTTGATTGGGCAGGCTAATGGCAATACCCTGCGGAGCGCTTTCTACCACATAATCTGCCGGTAAATGCATATTTAACATAAAGCGGTCGTCTGATGGCATGCCCCAGTCTACAGGGTAATTCCTGTCTTCCAGCTTAAAGGGGTTTGTAGTTATCCTATCAAAAAAGAAAGGATTAAAAGACAGCTTGTTATGATTCAGGTTATCGTAGGCATCAACTTCCACCTCGTATTTTTCAACGAGCGGCAAATCCAGGCTATCCAGGTTCGTAATATCAGAAGTAAGTAGCTTCGTTTTAATCAGCCTTTCGTCCAAATTCTCTACATACTCATCGGTGCTGTTAAATTTTTTGATGGCCTTGCGTTGCAGGTAACCGTCATAACCGTAATAGTAGCTGTTAATAACGCCTTTTAATTTGCCATTGGCTTGTAAGGTAAGTTCGTATGTGCTGGTTTGCGCCTTGCGTTGGTTTACAGGCATATCCAGCCAGTAACTGGGTTTATCCAGGCTCATTACCCGGCCCTGATCGTTAAGGCAGCGTAGCGGCAACATATCAAACGGCAACAGGGGGTCGGTAGCATCCAGCAAATAGCTTTTATCGCCTATGTTTACTTTGGCTATTACATAGTCAAAATCATCTTCTACAGGGTATAGCTTATTTATCGAGCCGTTATCGCGGGTGCTTAAAAGCACGGCTTCGGCGTTTAGGCCTGCCGAGCCGAGTGCGGTAACCAGAATAAGGTTAATGTCGGCCACCGTGCCAAGGTGGGCATCAAGTGCTTTACGTATATTATCGCTGCCGGTAGCACGGATATTATTCCACTTCATGTTTTTTTGCACATAGGCAAATATGGCTTTGGCTTTCGCCAGCTCGTCGGTTTTTCCAACAATCACCGGAGCTATGTAGGGCTTCAGTTGGTCTTTCTTTTTTATTTGGGAACCGAAATAATCCGAACGCTTTTTGTTGCGGTCGATATCTGCCCATTCCTTGGCCACTTTTATTTTTTGGCCGGTGCTGGGGTTGGTATAATCGGACAGTTCGAAATAGATGGCCGACATGAAATTCTTTGGCGAAGTCATGTAATCTTCCTCAACAAAAGCCGGTACATCTGCCATCTGGAAAACCATATAGGAGCAATCGGCCTTAGCGCCATACCATGTAAAGCACTCCCTTTCTATATCAGCAGTGTTTTTGGTGAGCTTATATGGGCCACGCAGAGAAATATTAAAATTCCAGAAACCAGGGATATGCACATCGTACCGGGTGTTTACTTTGGGGATATCGTCCTGTAGGTGCCAGGAAGGGAAATACCACCAGGCAGGCGAGTTTAGGGTATACTTATACTCGATGATACAACCCGGCTTGAGGTTGGGCAAGGTGAATTTTACGTTTTTATTGTACTTGTTTTGATTTGTGGTGAATGCCGATTTAGGATTGAGGTCGGTACGCTGGGCGTTACCGTTATCATCAATATAAGTGGTGTAGCCTACAATATCAGCAACATCATCCTCGCTCGATTCGAAGATATGCATCGGTACCTCTACAGTTGCCTTATTAAAGCCCTTGGTATTAAATATTTTAATTTTTACGTGGTATTCCAGCATTACCTTAATACCACCTTCGGAGCGGTCGGTGATGCGGGCGTTGCCATATTCGTTTAATACAAGGGCACTGGCAGAGGTGTCCTTACTGTATTTTTTCATAGCCAAATCTTCAGCTGTGTTATCGCCGTAGGTGAAATCCTGGCTATGGGCAAGGGTGCTTAAAAAGAACAAAAAAAGCAGTACGGGTAAAAATTTGACCATATGGTTTAAGTTAATTTTGGTGGCTTGAAAATAATAAAATACCATGATACTTTAGCGAAAAAATAAAAGCTAAAAATTTTAAGGTTTTTGCCACCTTTGCAATCCGACCCTGAATAACCATGAAACTAAATTTAAAGCGGCCTCTTGCCTTTTTCGACCTTGAAACTACCGGTGTTAATATTGGTGCCGACCGTATTGTTGAAATATCAGTTATCAAACTAAACCCCGATGGTACAGAGAATGTGCAAACCTGGCGTATACATCCGGGCATACCAATCCCGCTGGAATCATCTATAGTACATGGAATTTATGATGAACATGTAAAAGATGAAAAGCGCTTTCATGAGTTGGGGGAGGAGATAGCTGCATTTATTGGTGATAGCGACCTTGCCGGGTATAACAGCAATAAGTTTGATATACCGATGCTGATGGAAGAATTTTTACGCGCCGGCGTATTGTTCGATCTGGAGAACCGCTACTTTGTAGATGTGCAGAACATTTTTCACCAGATGGAGCAGCGTACCCTTAAAGCGGCCTATAAGTTTTATTGCGATAAAGACATTATTAACGCCCACAGTGCTGAGGCCGACACCCGTGCAACTATGGAGGTATTGCTGGCACAGGTAGAACGCTACGTGGATACCGAGTACGAAGATAAAAAAGGCAACCGGAGCAAGCCGGTAGTAGGTGATGTGGAAGCATTGCACAAATTTACCAACTTAAGCCGCCCGGTAGATTTTGCCGGCCGGATGGTTTATAATGAGGAAGGTGAGGAGCTGATAAACTTTGGCAAGCATAAGGGCAAAAGGGTAGAAGACGTGCTGAATGTGGAGCCAAGCTATTACTCATGGATGATGCAGGGCGATTTCCCCCTGTACACTAAGCGCAAACTGGAAGAGATATACAAGCGCTGGAATGCAAAAAAATCTGCCGAAAGGAATGCCGCCAAACCTCCGCAGCAAACCGCTGCTCATAAACACGAAGCCCCCCGGCCCGCATTTACCAACAACGCCCCAAAAGCAAGCCCGCAGCTAAACAAGCCTTACAATAACCAGCCTTTTAAAAAGAAAGACGAGCCGGCCAAACCAATTGATGATGATATGCTAAAACAACTGGCGAGTAAGTTTGGGAAGGGGTTGTAGGTGAACCCCTCGGGGCCATTAAAGAGGGTTTTTTTGAAGCGCATAAAACCCAGTATATATTTAGGCGGGATTATTTTGCTCCTCTTTTGTGGGGTCGGGCGCTAAAAAAGAAATATTTCGCCTCAAACCCTCAAATTTGGTGCGCTTTACAGCTGAATTTTTAAATACTTTTTGAAAAACATCCCGGGTTATGTCTTCCCAATCCTGCTTTTTAAGGCCGTATAGATCCGGGTGTGGAGTAAAAGATGGTTCGTTGTGTATAACAGAGAAGCGGTTCCAGGGGCAAACGTCCTGGCAAATATCGCAGCCAAACATCCAGTTATCCATTTTGCCTTTAAACTCGGCAGGTATCTCGTTCTTTAGTTCGATGGTGAGGTAAGAGATACAACGGCTGCCATCCACCACGTAGGGGCCAACAATGGCATCAGTAGGGCAGGCATCTATACATTTGGTGCATGTGCCGCAATGGTCGGCAGTGGGCTCTATGTCGTATTCCAGTTCGATATCTACTATCAGTTCTGCCAAAAAGAAGAAGGAACCAACCTGTTTGCTAAGCAGGTTGGAATTTTTGCCTATCCAGCCAAGCCCGGCTTTTTTTGCCCATGCCTTATCCAGCACTGGGGCCGAATCTACAAAGGCGCGGCCGCCAACCTCGCCAATTTTTTCGTTGATGATTAGTAATAATTGCTTTAGCTTATCTTTAATAACCGAATGGTAATCAGCGCCGTAAGCATATTTAGATATTTTTGGGGCTGTTGGGTCAAGTTGCACCTCATCATTATAATAATTAAGCCCGAGTGATATTACCGATTTGGCGCCATCTACCAGTAGGCGCGGATCCAGCCGTTTATCAAAGTGGTTTTCCATGTACCGCATTTCGCCATGCATGCCTTTGTTTAGCCATGCTTCCAGGCGGGGTGCTTCCTCTTCCAGGAATTCCGCTTTGGCTATACCGCAAAACAAAAAGCCCAGGTTTTTGGCCTCGGTTTTGATGAGTTGCGAATATGCTGCGCGATTTTGCATTGGCGCAAAGATAGGGAGAAAGTCGGAAGTCCGAAGTTAGTGAAGTCCAGAAGTAATCATTGACATTTAGTTATCCTAACTCGTATTTTTCAATCCCTTCTGATCTTTCCGACTTTGCGACCTTCAAATCTTGGTACGGTTTTTTCTATCAAAACAATAGGCAGGCTTTATCTGCCAAATAAACTAACATCAACCTTAAATTATACAGATATGGAAGCTACAATTGATAAATTCGACCGCGCTAATAACCAGGGTAAGAACCATGACATAAAAGGCAACGTAGCCAATGTAAACAATGATACGCTAAAGCAGAACGTGAACGATAAAGATAAAGCGAAAGAAATACCAACCGTTACACCAGACAATGATAACGAGGAACTTGAAAACCCGCAACCGCAAAATGCCTCCAATAAAGGGCAGGGCCCGGCGGGCGAGAACCTTTAAAACAACAAAGCCTCTTTGTGCGCAAAGAGGCTTTAGTGTTTAATTGCCGTTATGGTAGGCCATTGTATTGGCGTAAGTGGCCTCGCTGCTTATTTCATTTTTGTCGTTTATCCGAAAGATACTGCATTTGCGCAGGTCGTACCTAACACCGCCATTGGCTTTATCTCTAAGCCCTATCACATCGTATTCCACAACCACTGTCGAATCGGTATTAATTACCTTGTCGACTAAATATTTCGCATCCGGTGATACAAAAAACTCGAGATGGAAGATCTGGTCGGCACCTGTAGGGCCGGTTGCCATGCCTTTCCAATCGCTGCTGGTGATATTTGCTTTTGGCGCATACTGGCCCACAATGGCTTTCAGGTCATGGTCATTAAGGTATCTGAAGTGTTCCTGTATCAAAGTTTCGGATTGTGCTTTTTTGTCGACCACAGGTTTATCCGGCTGTTGGTTGCAGGCAGCGAAAGTAAATGCCGAAAGCACGAAAAATAATACGGAACGGTAAGGGATATGCATGGCTAAAGATAAGATTATTATACAAAAACAAAACCCTCCCTTGTTGCCAAAAGAGGGTTTGTTTATAATGTTGAGGTGGGCTTAAAAACTATTCCTCACGCTATTGCTAAAAGTTTTTGTACTCCAGTAACCGCTATCCAATATACGGCGCACGGTAAGCAGTGGATAATCCGGGTCGCGTTTATCAGCCAGTTGAAAAGCCATTTTAAATCCGCGTTGCTGTATCTCTGGCAACACCGGTTTTTTCCAGATACCGAAGGGGTAAGCAAAGTAAATTATCTTTTTACCGGTAATTTCTTCCAGTTTTTTGGTTGGTTTATCTATCTGCGTAACCCAGTCATCAACCGGGCGGTTGGTTATTTTGCCGTTTTTGCCTTTTATAACTAAAACACCATTGTGGGTGTATTTATCTACACGGTGGTGGTCCCAGGTGTGGCTGGCAATTTGGTTGCCATCGTCTGACAGTTTTTTTACCATATCGGCCGTCATATAATTCGGGCGACCTATGGATACTGTCATCACAAAATAAACGGCTTTAAAACCGTATTTCTTCAATTCGGGAGCGGCTATTGTAAATTGATCCAAATCGGTATCATCAAACGTAAGCATGATGGGCTTCTTTGGCAGCGTTGCACCGGTTGTGAGGTAGTTATACAACTGATCGGGCAGGATGGTGTGGTAACCGCTATCAGCCAGCATTTTAATGTGTTCTTTAAATGCGGCAATTTGTACAATGTAATCTTTAGCGTTTTTGCTGTCGGTGGCTTTCCAGTTGCGTATTTGGTGGTAGCAAACAATGGGCACTTGTTTACGCGCCATAACCGCAGCATTATCTACAGGGCCTGTTGCCAGTTTGGCCACCGCATCCGGTGCGCTGGTTTGTTGCGTGGCAATAGTGTCCGCTGCATTTTTATCAGTTGTTGCGGGTTTAGATTGGCAGGATATCATGCCTAAAACGAATAATGGTAACAGGGCAGAAAATTGCTTTAACATAGAGATGGATGGTTGTTAATAATATCGTGCGCTAAAATAATACAATTCTCAAGGATATATTATTAACTGTTAATAAATAAAACACCGATTAAAGTACTATCCGTTTTCCCTCGGCAATGGAGCGCTTGGCGGCATCTAATATCTGCATTACTATCATATTATATTTTAATGATGAACGGTCATTGATGCCCAAGAGCCTATTTTTCAGTACCAGCTGTAGGTAAGTAACGGGGTTATCAAGGGGCGGCTCAAGCGTATTGGTAATGTTGGCATTGCTTTGGATATCGTTTATGCGGGTTAGTGTGTTGCTCCTGTCTAAGGCGTGCATATAACCCTTATCCCCAAAAACTTCCAGGTCTTTAATAGAGAACGGCCAATTCCAGGATGCTTCGATGAGGCCGGTAGCAGTTGGGTACTCTATCAGGATGTTTACGTCATCTTCTACCTTGGGGTAAATAGCTGGTTTAAAGTGCCGCGCTACTGCGGTTACCGCAACGGGTTTTTGGCCCTCCATTAACCAGGTCATCAAATCGGCACCGTAGCAGCCAAAGTCAATAAGCGCACCACCTCCGTTTAGTTCCGGGTCGGTAAGCCAGCTCAGGAATTCTTTACTACAGCCAATTTCTTTTGGCCCCTGGTGCCCATCGTGTACTACCATTTTGCGGATTCGGCCGATGCTGTCCTTAGATGCCATATTATACACATGCTGGTAGGACGGATACCAGGTAGTTTCGTAGTTAGTGAGCAGCTTGATGTAGTATTTTAAAGCCAAAAACTCCATCCGCTTCGCTTGCGCAAGGGTTGCCGCCAATGGTTTCTCTACCATTACACTGATGCCCAACGGTGCGCATATTTCTACTACATCAATGTGTTTGGCAACAGGGTTGTAACCCAATACCGCATCTGGCTTGGTGGTTACCGCCATTTTTTTAAGGTCGTCGAAAAAGATAGAATCGGGCAGGTGGTATTTTTCCTGGTATTTGGCGCGGAGTTGTTTATCCGCCTCAGCAATACCTACAATAATGACTTTACCATTCTGATAATCGCTTAGGATACCATTAACATGATCGTGCGACATGCCCGCGATGCCCAGCTTTAAGGTACTTAACAACACAGGCACCTGTGTAAGTGCGGGTAATGGAACAGGTTTTACTTTTAGCGTATCCTGGGCAAACGCAACTGAATTAATAGCGCCCAACAGGGCCAGGCAGAAAAAAAATCTTGTTAATTTCGTCATAATATGTAGCAGTACTATTTTTCAGTTGATAACGAATATGGGACATCTTCGGCTTTAACGCCCCTTGTTTTATTGGGCGTTGCCGACATGCCAAAGTTTAATACGCCGCCTTGCTGTAAAGCTGCATGGCTTAGCCAGTTATAATCGTACGGTTTGCCGTTTACAGATAAAGTGCTTACGTAACGGTTAGCATCGCTATTGTTTGGCGCGTTTATTACAACCTTCTTGCCATTCTCTAAAGTAAGGGTTAGTTTTTTAAATAGCGGTGTACCCAAAATATATTGGCCGCTTGCCGGGCATACCGGGTAAAAACCCATTGCCGAAAAAACATACCAGGCAGATGTTTGGCCGTTATCCTCGTCGCCGCAATAACCATCCGGCGTAGCTTTGTATAGTTTATTCATTACATCGCGTACATGGGTTTGGGTTTTCCAGGGCTCGCCTGCGTAATTGTACAGGTAGGGCATGTGTTGTATGGGCTGGTTGCCGTGTGCATACTGGCCCATGCCGGCTATCTGCATTTCACGGATCTCGTGTATCACCTCGCCATAGTAACTATCGTCAAACACCGGCGGCAGCGACCATACCGAATCCAACTTGGCGACAAATTTTTGTTTGCCGCCCATCAGCCCTATAAGGCCATTAATATCATGGAAAACGCTCCAGGTGTAGTGCCAGCTGTTGCCTTCGGTAAAGGCATCTCCCCATTTAAAGGGATTAAAAGGGCTTTGGAACTTACCATCCTTGTTTTTACCGCGCATCAAACCCGTTTGCGGGTCGAACAGGTTTTTATAGTTCATGCTGCGGTTTTTGTACAGGTCGGTCTCCGATTTAGGGCGGCCGAGGGCTTTGCCCAATTTGTATATGGTGAAATCGTCGTAAGCGTACTCCAAGGTACGGGCGGCGTTTTCGTTTATTTTTACGTCGTAAGGCACATAACCAAGGCTGTTATAGTATTCCACGCCGTCGCGGCCCGTGGCGTTGGGGCCATCGTTATTGGCGCCGTGCTTTAAAGCTTCATAAAGGGTGTTGATATCATACCCGCGGCCACCTTTCAAATAAGCATCAGATACTACCGAGGCTGAGTTATTACCTACCATAACGTTGGCATAACCGGGGCTGCTCCACTCTGGCAACCAGCCGCCTTCTTTGTAATCGTTCACCAAACCGGCCTGCATTTCTTTGTTGATAGCCGGGTAAACTAAATTCAGGAAGGGGTATAAGGCCCGGAAAGTATCCCAAAAACCGGTACCTGCAAATTTATAGCCCGGTTTAACGGTACCATCCTGTGCGCTCCAGTGCATAATTTGGCCTTTGGCATCCACCTCGTACATTTTGTTCGGGAAGAAAAGCATGCGGTATAAGCAAGAATAGAACGTACGGGTTTGATCAACCGTGCCGCCTTCCGCATTTAAACGGCTAAGTGTTTTGTTCCAGGTCGTTTTTGCCTTAGCGCAGGTTACATCAAAGCTGTTTTTGCCTATTTCGCGCTGCAGGCTTATTTCGGCTTGCTCTATGCTGATAAATGAAGAAGCAACGCGCAAGTTCACCTTTTCGCCCTGTTTAGTTTTAAAGCCTATGATCGCGCTAACATGCTTGTCTGTTAATTCGGTGCCTCCGGTTAAAGTGCTGTCGCTGTATAATTGTGCCAGCGCTATTGGCTTATCTACATAAATAACAAAGTAGTTTTTAAAGTTTTTTAACGGGCCGCGCGCGTATTTGGTAGAGTAACCTACAATTTTCCCTGCGCCACGGTCTACTTTTATGTACGAGCCTTTGTCAAAAGCATCTATCACAATATGTGAACTATCTGATTGTGGGAAGGTAAACCTGAACTGTGCAGCACGTTCCGTCGGGGTAATCTCCGTAGTAACGTCATGGTCTGCCAGGTAAACGCTGTAGTAGTATGGCTTGGCAATTTCCGTTTTGTGCGAAAACCAGCTTTGGCGGCCATTTTGCGTAACATTTAGTTTGCCGGTTGCTGGCATTATAGCAAACTGCCCGTAATCATTCATCCAGGGGGATGGCTGGTGGGTTTGTTTAAAGCCATTTATTTTGTAAGCATCGTAAGTATATTGCCACCCGTCGCCCATTTTACCGGTTTGGGGCGTCCAAAAGTTCATGCCCCAGGGCAGGGCTATGGCAGGGTAGGTGTTACCGTTGCTTAGGTCATATTTAGATTGGGTGCCCATCAATGGGTTTATCCATTCAACCGGGTCGGTTATTTTTGGTGCCTGCTGGGCAAAAGTGCTGGTTGCTAATAGTATTGAGCTTAATACAAGGAAGCTTTTTTTCATATGTGAGATAATAATAGGTAAAAGTAAACCGGCTGTAAATATAAAAGACTGGCGGGTATTGCCAGTCTTTTATATTGTAAAATTATTACCACCCCGGGTTTTGTGTGAGTTTTGTGTTGGTATTTATTTCCCGTTGTGGTATGGCCCACAAGTAGTATTGGTTTTTCATGGTTACGCCTTGTTCGTTTGGCGTAGAAGTGGCATCGCCGAAGGTGTTATTCTTTACGTCGTACACTTTATGCGTGCGCTGTATATCAAAGTAAGCCTTGTCTTCGTAAGCCAGTTCGTGGTAGCGTTCGCGCCAAACCTGCTCCCTAAAAGTTTGTTGCGACAATGCGCCTATCGGGGCTAATTGTGCACGCGCCCTTATCTTATTTACTTGTGCTACAGCAGTTGCATTCGGTCCGCCTTCAGCTTCGTTGCTCGCTTCAGCATAAATCAGCATAGCTTCGGGTAAGCGCAGCAACGTAAAGTTCTCATCGCTTTTTCCGTTGCCCAATGCGCTTTCCACATGGAAATACTTGTATAGCGCATGCTCTCCAAATTGTATAGTGGTGCCCGGGTCTTTATCCTTGGGGTAGCTGCTGAAATAAAACTGCCTTTCCTGGGTACGCAGGTCTCCGGCCTCGTAGCTGGCCACGAAATCGTTGGTTGGTATCATAGCCCCAAGGTGGTCTCCATAAGCGCCAACCTGTAGGTTAAAGGGCAATGTTAACTGCGGAATGGCATTTTCCCTAACGCCAACCAGGTAATTTATCTGGAAGATCAACTCGCCGGTGTTTTTGTGTGCATTATCATGCAGGTAAGCGTAATTATCAAACAGCGTGTATTGTGTTAATACCGGCAACACCTCTTGTGCGGCCAAAGCATAGTTTTCCGGTTTGTTCATCGGGAAACCTGCCATGGTTAAATAAACACTGCCCAATAAAGTGCGTACTGCACCTATCGATACACGCCCGGTTTCATCTTTATCGGGCATGCCCGATGCTTTGGCGGCTTGCAGGTCTGCAACTATCTGCGCATATAGATCGGCAATAGGTGTACGGGTAGGGTACAGGTTCTCGCTGTTTATGGCAACCGGTTCGGTTATTAAAGGCACATCGCCATAAAGCCTTACCAAATGAAAGTAAAAGAACGCTCTCAGGAAGTAAGCTTCGCCAAGGAGTGCTTTTTTATCAGCATCGGGCATAGTTATCGCCGGGATATTAGCAATGGCGATATTAGCATTGGAGATAGCGTTGTAGCTGTTAGACCAAACCGTTTGAAACCCGGGGTTAACCGAACTGGTAGTTTGGGTGATAACCGCCCTGTTGTTTACGCTTTGCCCAAGCGATGTAGCATGCCCGGCAAAAAGTTCGAGCGTTATAAAGGGGCTTTCGCCGTAAGCATCGCCATTTTGAAACATGTATAGCGATGTATATATGCCGTTTACAAACGTGCGTGCCTGCGATGCGGTTGTAAAGTAATTGTTTTTTACAAAATTGCCTTTATCTTTCTCGTCCAGGTATTTTTTGCAGCTGCCAAGGGGGGCAGCAAGGATCAGCAGTAACAAACCAACCCTGTATTTTTTTAAGTTAAACTTCATAATACTATATATTAATTGTTGTTTAATTAGAAACTTGCGTTCACACCAAGCAGGAATGTCCTTGGTTTTGGGTAATCATAAAACTGGATACCCTGGGTAAAGTTGCTGCTGCCGTTATAGGTAGACACTTCCGGATCGTAACCGGTATATTTGGTTATCAGGAACAGGTTTTGCCCTTGTGCGTAAACCCTAAGGCGGCTCATTTTTAGTTTCTTCAGGATGTTATTTGAAAAATTGTAGCCAAGCGTTACTGCCCTGCCGCGGATGAACGAACCGTTCTCTACTTTGGTTGAGTAGATCTCGGTTTGGTACCTTACGTAGGCTGGCCTGTTTTCGGCTATGCTGGTGTTCTGGTTTTCGGGTGTCCATGCATTTAACACCGTTGCATAGCTGTTGGCTTGCCCGGTACGGTCCTGGCCCGAGTGGCGGGTAAGGTTCATGATCTGATTACCGTAGTTAAACTGCAATTCCACACCCAGATCGATGTTTTTGTAACGGAAATTGTTGGTGAAAGTTCCATAACCATCAGGAGTTGATTTACCTAATACTTCGCGGTCATCGGCACTTATCTTGCCATCGCCGTTCAGGTCCTTTATTTTCAAATCGCCTGGCAGCAAATTGTATTTGGCTGCTTGGGTAGCTTCGCTGGTACCCCAGGTGCCCAACACGGTATAACCGTAAAAGCTGCCCGGTGCAAGGCCAACCCGCATCAGGTTAAAATCTGAAAGGAACCCCGGAGCCAAAAAGATATCGTCGTTACTGGCACCAAGAGCAATTATTTTACTGTTCAGCAAGGATATGTTGAACGAAGTATTCCAGCTAAAGTCTTCCGTTTTAACGTTTACTGTGTTGATAGTGAACTCCAATCCTTTGTTTTGCAGCTTACCAACGTTTTTGTAAACACTGCCAAACCCACTGGTTTGCGGCAGGGGGGCATTTAGCAGTAAGGCCTTGGTTTTCTTTAAGTATGCATCAGCCTCTAACGTAATACGGTTGTTAAATAAACCTAATGATACACCAAAATCGATCTCGGAGTTTTTCTCCCACGACAAATCTTCGTTGCCTATAGTAGTTTGGTGTGTACCTATCGCCTGCGCGCCGCCAAATACATAGTTAGTGGTTTCGATATTGGCCAGCGAACGGTATTCGCCAATTTCTGAGTTACCGGTTAAGCCATAGCTTAAGCGGAATTTAAGGTCGGATATGGTTTTGTTATCCTTGAGGAAAGCTTCCTGAGATGCACGCCAGGCCACTGCTGCCGACGGGAAGAAACCGTATTTAACATTGGTACCAAAACGAGAGGACCCATCCTGGCGGCCGGTAACAGTTAGCAGGTATTTTTCTTTGAGGTTGTAGTTTAACCTGCCGAAGAACGATTGCATTTGCCAGGCATCGTAGTTAGAACTTGGTATGCCCGGCACACTACCTGCACCAAGATTGTAATAGCCATAAAAATTATCAGAAAGGATGCTGGTGGATGCACCAAAGCCTGTTTGCTGAAAATTTTGGCGCTCGAAACCCGCTACGATGTTAATTTTGTGGATATCATTAAACGTTTTATCGTAGGTGAAGTGGTTTTCCCATTGCCAGAAGGTGTTGTTACGTTCGCTGATGGAAGCGGAACTGTATTTCTGATCAGCACTGGCCCCGCCAACCAAACCCGTTTGTGAGTTTGGAAAGTAATTTGCAGATGTTGTTACCCCCAGTGTGCTGCGGAATTGTAAGCCCGGCAACAGGTTGAAGTTTAAATAACCATTACCGCTAAATATGCGGATTTTGGTCAATTGATTAATTTCATTTAACTGTGCAACCGGGTTATCACCCCCCTCCATGTTGGGGTAGTCTGTACGTTTGCCGTAGCTGCCATCAGGGTATTTTATAGGGATGATAGAAGGCATCTCTATTAACATTCGCGGGATATTATTACCGCCGGTACCGTTATCCTGAGCTCGCCCATCCTGGGCGTTGTAGTTTAAAGTAGCACCAACCTTTAGCCACGATTTAATTTGGTTGTCGAAAGTTAACCGGGCATTGTAGCGTTTTAAATAGCTATTGATAATGATACCCTGGTCGTTGGCATAGTTCAGAAACAAGCCGTAGTTCATCTTGTCGGCAGCACCTGTAAACGATAAATTGTGGTTTTGGCTAACCGCCGTGCGGGTAGTTGCATCCTGCCAGTCTACATCATACAAAGGCTGCAGGTTCGAGTCGAACAACTTGCCTATCAATGCTGTACGGATAACCTTGGGGTCGTCATCGGCATACTTGCCTGCTGCCCAGCCTACCGGGTCGTATTTTGCAATGTTAGCGTACGATTGGTCCTCAACCGCCAGAAACTGCTTAGCGTTTAGCACCGGTATTTTGCGGGCCATTTTGCTAACGCTTACGTAACTGTCATAGCTAACCGACGAAGGCGCGCCCTTGGTACCCCGCCTGGTGGTAATTAAAATTACGCCATTTGCACCGCGTGTGCCATAAATAGCGGTAGAAGATGCATCCTTTAGCACGTCTACCGATTCTACATCATTTGGGTTTATGGAGTTACCTCCCTCGGTCCAAACTACACCATCAACCACGTATAAGGGGTCGGTATTGGTGTTGATGGAGCTGTAGCCACGGATACGGATCTTGGTAGCACCACCCGGAGCGCCTGAGTTTGTTGATACGTTTACACCGGCAAGTTTACCTGCCAATTGCTGCTCCAGGTTGGTTTGTGGCCTTTCCTGTAGTTGTTTGCCGCTCACGCTCCCTACCGATCCGGTAAGGTCTACACGTTTTTGGGTACCATAACCCACTACTACAACCTCGCTTAAAGCCTGCGGCTGCTCGGCCAATACTACATCAATTGTAGTGCGGTTGTTAATAGCTACCTCCTGCGAATTATAGCCAATAAAGCTAAATACCAGTGTACCGGTGCCATCCGGTACGGTGAGCTTGTATTTACCGTTGGCATCGGTTACCGTGCCGGTTGTGGTGCCTTTCAGCTTTACGTTTACGCCGGGCAGCGGGCCTTTTGCGTCGGTAACAGTACCAACAACATCTATTGCTTTAATTTCAACAGGGTTATTGTCGGCATCCTTCTTTTTTACCACAATGGTTTCCTGGAAAATTTTGTAAGTAAGGGGCTGCCCTTCAAAAGCTTTGTCAAGCGCTTCGGCAACGGTAACTTTTGTTACGTCGATATCTATAGCGCTTGCCCTGGATACATCCTGTTTATCATACAAAAAATGATAACCGGTTTGTTTTTCTATCTGGCGCAGGATCTTTTCAACAGTGGTGTTCTTTTGTTTTAACGACACCACCTGGCTAAAAGTTTTGGCGTTGACAGTAGTGAGTGCTGCAATTATTAAAATAGCAGTGAGTTTCATAACCAAAATAATTTTGGAAAGTTTAGGCCATGCCGGGGGCAAAGCCTTAGAATTAAAATTCATAAGTTTGTTGTGTTTGGGTTAAACATTAAGTTTCAATTCGTCAATTGCGATGGTTGGGGAACCCAGATACATAGCCGGAGAAGTGTTTCGACCCACTTCCCGGTTTTTTTATGATCTACTGATGTGCTGTTACTTATATAAGCACAACCGGGTTCGCCTTTGGGGTTAACTTGGTTTTCGTTGTAGGTCTTCTGTCATGATGTGTTTTTTAAAGGTGGATATTGGTAAAATATATATAGGATGTTTTTTGGCTATTTATAAAACGATGATTTTCTTGCCTTCAATTTTCATCTTTATGCCGGTATATTCCAGCATGTTCAACAATTCGGATGCTTTTACATTGCGCGATATGCGGCCATTAAACTCGCGGCGGGGCACTTGCCCTTTGTAAACCACATCCACGTCGTACCAGCGCGATGCCTGGCGCAATATCTTATCCACGCCGGCATCCCTGAATTGGAAAATTCCGTTCTTCCAGGCGGTTTCGTCATCTACATCAACGTCATCAACCACGCGGCTTTGGCCATTGGCTTTTATCTGCGCTTGCTGGCCTGGCTTTAACCTTGCAGAGAAATTACCACTGCTAATATTTACCGCACCTTCCAACAAGGTGGTTTTCATTTCGCTTTCGTCATCATAGGCCATTACGTTAAAATGGGTGCCTGTTACTTCAATTTGGGCTCGGTTGGTTCTAACTTTAAAAGGCATTGCCGGGTTTTTGGCCACTTCAAAATAGGCCTCGCCGGTAATATCTACCTCGCGGTTTTTGCCCGTAAAAAAAGTAGGGAAACGTAATGATGATGCCGCATTAAGCCAAACCTTTGTGCCATCAGGCAATATAACCTGGTATTGCCCGCCACGGGGCGTTGCTATGGTATTAAAAGTGGGGGTAGGGCTGTTATCGGCAATAGCAGCAGCGTTATACAATAATTGGCCGTTAGCAGTTTTTTTAATTAGGGTAGCGCCTTGTTTGGCAAGCGTGCCATTTTGTGCATTATCCAGTACTATGGTTTTGCCATCGGCCAGTGTAAGTATGGCCTTGTTGCCGCCGGGAAGGGCATCATGCTGTGGCCGTTTTATTACTACAACCTGGGTTTGCGGAGTTTTTTTTTGTTTTATGTGCCAATGGGCGCAAACGCCTGCAAATAAAAGCACTACGCCGGCAGCAGCCAACCTTACCCACAATTTAATATTACTGTTTGTTTTTTTTGGGTTGGCAGGCGCAGTTGCACCTAAAATACTACCAAGTATAGCTGCCGATCTTTCTGTATCGAACAGCGGCGCATCCGGCTTTAAACCATCCCATGCCTGGCGGATAAGGCGCGAAAGCTCCTCGTCGCGTTCGCCGGCATCTATTATAGCAAATAACTCGTCGCGCTCCTGCGGAGTGGCCGTTTTGTTATAATAACAATCAAAAAGGTATTGCAACCTCTGGCTGGATGTTTTCATTAAATGTTTTCAATATTGGTAGCGTAAAGCAGGGTGCTTTGGTTATATGACACAGGAAATGATAAAAAGGGGGTATGCTTTTTTAATTTTTTTTAAAAAGTTTTTTCGCCCCGGCTTTTTAGGAGGCAAAGGCTCATAACACAAACAGGGAAATCGCTTTTTGAAAGGAGGCGCCTACCGGAGCCGAAAATACCCCTTTTTGATTTTCTATAAACAGGATACTCCTAACGGAGTGTTGAAATTTGCAAACAGGTAGCTTATTTCGTACCCCGGATGGGGTATCCTGTTTATAAAAAATGAACGGCATTTTCAAGGCTCCGCAGGTGCGCCCTATCATCAATTTGTTTAAAAGTGATTTCCCTGATAAAACGAAGGCTACTTTTGAAGATACATTTGCAAATGGTACATTTAGGTATCTAAATGAAGATTAGTAAACATGCTTTACAGGATATCATTCTCGGAAATGAACAAACTGGCCCAGGCAGCCATCTCAAGACAACCCGGAATTTCCTTGGAAGATATGCGAAAGCAGGTAGCCTGGTTGAAAAGCAGTAGTACTTCAAGAACAAAAAAGCGACGCCCTCTTAACCTCGGTAAAAGAAATAATTAACTTTTTTTGAGAATAATTGCAGCGATGGCTATTACAGCCGACATATCCATATTCGACTGCACAAAATTGGTGATGGAGCTAGTGGAGGCTTGCAGGTATTTTTTCACCGTTTCGCGCGATAGCCCCATCTGGCTGGCTATCTCGTCGTATTTTAACCTGTTATGGCGGCTTAGCAGGTAAACTTTTTGTTGTTGAGGCGGCAGGTGGTCTATCGCCTGGTCAAGCAGGGTGTAGTACGCATCCAAACCGGCATTATCATCGGGCACAAGCGCCATGGCGTTTTCTTCGATGGTTTTTTGATGCAGGCGTTCTTTGGCAAGTTTACGCAGGCAGTTTAAGGCGTGGTTTTTGGAGATAACAAATAAATAAGCGCCGAAATTTTGAATTGCTGAAAGGCTCTCCCTGCTCATCCAAATCTTGAGGAACACATCCTGCACAACTTCTTCGGCAAGTTCGGCGGAACCGGTGAGGCGGTAAATATGCGTGCCCAGGCGTTGGTGATGGGTGTTGAACAATTCGCTAAAGGCATGTTCGTCTCCATTTGCAACGTTCAATAGCAATTCTTTTTCACAAGATAATACGTCTAACATAGGCTGTTATTGGTGTCGGCAAGTAATAAAAAATATACTACAAACGCAACCTCAATAATGTTTTAATGTTAAAAAAGTATCACTATGTGTAAATATAGGCGCTTTAATTTCTTGATTAGTAAATATTTAACCCTTGATAAAAATTACCTATCTGAGAAATATGTTAAAATAATGACGGGTTACCGCCCAGTTTTATCTTGCCCAGGTGCTTATAAGCGCTTTCGGTAGCCTCGCGGCCGCGGGCGGTACGCATTAAAAAACCTTCCTGTATTAAAAAAGGTTCGTAAACTTCTTCTATGGTACCTTCCTCTTCGCCAACGGCAGTGGCTATGGTTTTTAGCCCAACTGGCCCGCCTTTAAACTTATCAATAATGGTACTTAGTATCTTGTTATCCATCTCGTCCAGCCCGTGCTCATCTACATTCAGGGCGTTCAGGGCGTATTTGGCAATAGCGGTATCAATATTTCCGTTGCCTTTTATCTGGGCAAAATCGCGGGTGCGGCGTAGCAGTGCGTTGGCAATACGCGGGGTGCCACGGCTTCGGCGGGCAATTTCGTAAGCACCCTCATCGCTAATAGGTGTTTTTAATATGGATGAGGAACGCAGCACAATAGTGGTAAGCAATTTGGCATCGTAATATTCCAGCCGGGCGTTTATGCCAAACCTTGCCCTTAAAGGCGCGGTGAGCAAGCCTGACCGGGTAGTTGCGCCAACAAGCGTAAATGGGTTTAAAGATATCTGTACCGACCGTGCGTTTGGCCCGCTCTCCAGCATAATATCTATCTTAAAATCCTCCATGGCCGAGTACAGGTACTCTTCCACCAAGGGGCTTAAGCGGTGTATCTCGTCAATAAAAAGGATGTCGCCGGTTTCCAGGTTGGTAAGCAGGCCTGCCAGGTCGCCGGGTTTATCCAGTACCGGGCCCGATGTTATTTTGATGCCTACGCCCATCTCGTTGGCCACAATGTAGGAGAGGGTGGTTTTGCCCAATCCCGGCGGGCCATGCAGCAACACGTGATCAAGCGCTTCGCCGCGCTGGCGGGCCGCCTGTACAAATACCTTTAGGTTGGCTAATATTTTATGCTGCCCCGTAAAATCTTCAAAAGCCTGCGGGCGCAATACTTTTTCTATATCGCGTTCGGCAGGGGAAAGGCGCTCACGTTCCGGGTCGAGATTTTCATTCATTGCCAACGAAATTAGTATTTTTTAGTTAGATGTTAGATATGAGATTTGAGAATTGAGACAAAAAATGCTTTGCAAGGTTCCTGTCTCACGTCTAATATCTCACATCTCAAATCTATCCTTCCGGATATTTCCTAAAAATGCTGTTGAATTTCATTTGAAGCACACCGAAAACCGCTTCTTTGAAGATACCTTTCGACATTTTGGAGGTGCCGGCGGTGCGGTCGGTAAATATAATGGGGATCTCTTTCACTTTAAAACCATGCTTTATGGTAGTGAATTTCATTTCTATCTGGAAGGCGTAACCCACAAACTTCACTTTATCAAGTTCTATGGTCTCCAATACTTTACGCTTGTAGCACATAAAGCCGGCGGTAGCATCCTGTATAGTAATACCGGTTATAAAACGTACGTAAACTGAGGCAAAATAACTCATCAGCACCCGGCTCATTGGCCAGTTAACCACGTTTACGCCTTTGATGTAGCGCGAGCCGACTACCGCATCCGCATCCTCTATACAAGCCTGGCGCAAGCGCAGCAGGTCATCGGGGTTGTGCGAAAAATCAGCGTCCATTTCAAAAACATAATCGTAATGGTTGGCAATGGCCCACTTAAAGCCCCTTATGTATGCCGTGCCCAATCCCAGTTTACCCGCTCGTTCTATTATAAAAAGCTTCTCGCCGTAATCGCGCTGTAACGACTTTACTATTTTAGCAGTACCATCGGGCGATCCATCATCTATAATAAGCAGGTGAAAATCGTGCACCAACGAGAATACCTTGTGGATCATCCGTTCGATGTTTTCCTTCTCGTTATAGGTAGGTATAATAACTATGCTATCCGGCACTTAATCTTTTTGGAAATGGGGGTAAACGTTCAGGGCGAAAATAACTGAAATTAAATTGCATCAAAACAAAAAAACAGGAAAGCTTCCGCAATCCTGTAATTTTTAGGTAATATTTTCTTTATAAGTTATTTGTTTCGGCAATAACTTCGTTTTCGATGTAAGGGTCGGTAATGTAGTTTCGCTCTTTAAGGCGCGATGAAACAATTAGGAATGCAATGATAAATACCGTGATAAATGCTACAAAGAACCATTCGTAATTGGCACCTTTAAGGTTTCTGGCCCACCAGCCACCATCTTCAATAAGCCCGTTAACCACGGCGGTAATTAAGTTGCCAAACGAAACAACCAGGAACCAAATGCCCGACATGGTGCTCTTCATTGATTTTGGCGAATGGGTGTAAGCGTACTCTAATCCGGTAATAGATACCAGCACTTCTGCCGCCGATAATATTAAAAACGCCAATACCTGCCACCACATTGATGGATGGCCACCATTATCGATACTTACGTGTGTAAAGCCTATAACCACGAATGATAAGGCTGTTAAAACTAAACCGGTACCCAGCCTGCGCAAGGGGGTTGTTTTTAAACCAATTTTGTCGAACCAGGGATAAACTACATAGTTGAAAAATGGTATAAAAAGCAACAGGAAAATGGTATTAAATGTGGACATGGACCCAGGCTCTACAATAAACGATGTAAAACCGAGGTTAATGTTACGGTCCATTTTTTCGGCATAAAGCGTCCACTCCGAAAGGCACTGGTCCCAAACCGCCCAAAAAGCGAGTGCAAAAAAGAATACGGCAATAACGCGGTACACAGCCTTAACGCCTTCCACACGTTCGGGATCATAGCTTTCCTTAGCAATATCAAGCAGTGATTGGCCGGGTTTCTTTTTGCTTAAATGGGTAAGCGCATACCAGGTAATAAATACCAGGTTGTTGCGGTTTACGCCTTGCGGAGGTACTTTTACATACCTTTTACGGCCCATAAAGAATATCACGGTTGCTATGGCCATTAATATCCCCGGAACACCAAAAGCCCATTTTGCGCCGTAGTATTTGTAAATAGTTGGGATAGCTATGGTTGATAACATGGAGCCGGCATTGATGCTGAAATAAAACCAGCCGTAAACTTTTGAAAGCAAATCCTGATTGCTGGCATCAAATTGATCGCCTACGTTGGCAGAAACACAGGATTTAATGCCGCCTGCGCCGATAGCCACAACCAGCATACCGATCTCGAAACCGCCGAGGCTTGTATCGAACATCGAAAGCAAAAGATGCCCGAAGCAATAAACTACAGAAACATACAAAATGAGTTTGTATTTACCGGTAAACCAATCGGCAACCATACCGCCCACAAATGGCAGTGCATAAGCCACCATCACAAATAAGTGGTTTAGTTTGTTGGCATGGGCATCGGCCTGCTGTGATAAGGCAACATCGCCGGTAGGATTAAAAAATTGTTTTACCAAAAACAAGGTAAGGATAGAACGCATACCATAAAAGCTGAAGCGTTCTGCTGCTTCGTTACCAATAATAAATGGTACAGCCTTAGGGAATCTCGATTTCTTTTTAATAGGGACTTCAGCGATGCTTTCTTGCATTAGTTGTTTGGGGATAAAATTTGCCTTAAAAATACTATAATTATGCTAAACCAAAATTTTATACCGAAAATATTACAGATGGGTATAGTAATGATGGTTTATAGGTTTTTTTACTGTTGTATTGTTTTCCTTACGGGGACTTGCTCCCTATCTATCAATGCCTGTTTTTTTGGATCTGTAAACTGGGCATCCTCCGGTTGAGGGACGTTGCGCATGTCCAGGTTCTCCACATAGCGCCACCTGCCATCCTTCAACTGGTAGCCATCGTAACTCAGGTCGGGGCCAAAGGTGTCCGGGCGGCCCTTCATCTTCGGGTCGGGTGGCGAGAGGTGGTCAAACACAATAAGGTGTTGCTCGGGCACGTAACGCAGCAACATAGATGCCTGCCGGGTGTACTCAAATACCACGCGCTTGCGGGTTTTGCCATTGCCGTCAAAAACCGCCATGCCTAATACGGGTTTATCTTCTTTATTGAACGAAAGTACATCAATCACCTTTTTGTTGGATCGTACTGTGTTGCCTTTCCAGCCTAATAAAACATAGTAGGGGGTGGCCGAGTTTATGCGTACAATTTTATAATACTGAGCGCCAAACCATTTGCGGTTATCAGTAACGCTGTCTTCGGGGTTTTTTTGCAGGGGCGAGTAATCTTCCAGCGGGTACATCAATAATTTTTCGCCGGTATTTATCTGGATGGTGCCGTAAAACCGGTAGCTGCCATCCTCGTTCATGATATGCCAGCTAAATATGCGGAAACGGTTATCGGGCGCATTGATGATGCTGATGCTTTTTACCGAATCGAAAGTGTAATTAAAAGAATGTGGTACTTTAAGCGCAGCTACCAGTGTGGGTATAAATTTGTAGTTGGCTTCCTTGCGGGCCAGGTCGTCGGTATCATTAATAAACCGTTTGCCCAATTTGGCCAGGCTATCCTCAAACATCCGTAACCGTTTTATATTGCCGCTTTCGTCGGAATGCTGGGCGAAGGCTACACTACAGGCGAGCAGCAGGGAGAGGATGATGGATAAACGTTTGATCACTTTACTTTATTTACGGTATAGCGTATAACTTAAAACAGAGCGTTTTATTTTTACTGCCATTAACCATTTTATTAAACTATTCTCTCGCAAAGGCGTAAAGACGCACTTTGCGATGCCGGCAACTTTGCGGCATAGCGCCTTCGCAGGCAATAAAAATACAAATTCTTAAACCAAATTCTCAATCACCATAGCGCTTGCGCCACCGCCGCCGTTGCAAATGCCTGCCGCGCCAAGCTTGCCATTGTTTTGTTGCAAAACGTGTATAAGCGTCACAATAATACGTGCCCCGGAGGCGCCGAGCGGGTGCCCGATAGCTACAGCGCCACCGTTTACGTTTACTTTAGCGGGGTTTAAATTCAATAATTTATTATTAGCTACGGATACTACCGAGAAGGCTTCATTTATCTCAAAAAAATCTATCTGATCTGACGATAATCCGGCTTTATGCAAAGCAAGAGGGATAGCCTTTGAGGGTGCTGTAGTGAAATATTCCGGGGCCTGTTGTGCATCGGCATAAGAAACTATTTTGGCTAATGGTTTTATGCCCATAGCTTCCGCCTTTTCCCTGCTCATCAATACTAATGCCGCGGCGCCATCATTTAGGGTTGATGCGTTTGCGGCAGTTACGGTGCCGTCTTTTTTAAATACGGGTTTCAAGGTAGGGATCTTGTCGAACTTTACGGCAGCCGGTTCTTCATCATTGATGAACAGCGTTACTTCGCCTTTTTTATCCTTCAATTCTACCGGGGTTATCTCATCCGTAAACTTACCCGAGGCCTGTGATGCCTGGGCGCGCCTGTACGATTCTATGGCGAAGGCATCCTGGTCTTCGCGGGTAACATTGCAGTCTACCGCGCAAAGCTCGGCCGCCGACCCCATATGGTAATCGTTATAAACATCCCATAGCCCGTCTTTTACCAGGCCGTCGGTTATTTGCCCGTTACCCAGGCGGTAGCCGTTGCGGGCCTTATCCAGGTAGTAGGGCACATTGCTCATGCTTTCCATGCCGCCTGCCAGTACAATATCATTGTCGCCATTGGCTATGCTTTGGGCTGCCAGCATAATGGCCTTCATGCCCGACGCGCAAACTTTATTAACGGTGGTAGCGGGCATGTAAGGCAGGCCTGCAAATATGGCTGCCTGCGTTGCGGGTGCCTGCCCCAAATTGGCCGATAGCACATTACCCATATAAACTTCCTGTATATCGGCAGGTTTCAATCCGGCTTTCTCCACAGCCGATTTAATAACCACAGCGCCTAACTGGGTAGCCGATAGCGCGGCAAGACCGCCGCCAAAACTGCCGATAGGGGTACGCGTTGCCGATACGATATAAACTTCTTTCATGATGCCTTTATAATTTGGTGCGGCAAATTTATATTTTTTGCTTTAACAATAACGCGGTGTGGAAAATTTATTATGCATGCATAGTATTAGGTTGCGTTTGTGCTGAGATAGATGAGATATTTTATCCCTGCAAACAACACTGGCAGAAAATTAGGTGATTCGAAAAAAAGCCTGTCGAAAGTTATTAGCAGGGATGAGTTGATGTCCCCCTCTATCTCCATAATTTGCTGCCCGTTCTCATCTCTCCATATGTATGCCATCCGCCAAATATTTGGAATGCTTAAAGTAGCTTTTACACTATTATTGAGTACCAGCTCGAGGGTGCTACTAAAAAATTTTCTTTCGGCATAACCTATTTGTTTACCATCTGGCATTTTTAGGTACACATCGCCAATACCCGCGCTCACGGCCACAATGGAGTTACCATCAGTTTCGAAGATAGTTGCCGACGAGAATAAGCCCGCATGGTAAATTTTGCCATATTGGTTTTGCCCGTCGGTAAGGCTATAGTCCGGCGTAAACCAGCCGTTTTTTACCAGCCAAAGCTTGTTGCCTTTTAAATTGGATAAACTGTTATATGAAGGCATTTTGAGCGGCGAAATTTGTGTAGTGCCAAAGGTGCATTTTAATGCTCAAAAGGCACCTTATTTTTGAAGAAAAGCACCCATTTTTTGAAGATTTTTGAAGGTTTTCGCGCAAAAATATCGGTTTTCAAGTGCGTTTTCTAACTACTATTTTGTGCACTTTTAATTTATACGTTGGGCGCAAATTACTCTTTTTTCTTTCGCGTAGCTTTCTTCCTGCCGGCAAGCGCCTGTTGCAGCAGGTACTCTATCTGCCCGTTGGTGCTGCGGAATTCGTCGGCACCCCAGGCCTCTATTTCCTTAAGTACCTCGGGGTTTATCCTTAATACAAATGCTTTCTTCTCTCCCATGCCTATTCTATGCCGAAGCTGCCGCAGCAGCCTGTGCCTGCCGCAATAAAATTAAGTTAACACCTATTAAAGCAAGCAAGGGTATGTTTAGCTTCACCTTTTGCGGTAATGCATCTAACATTATTTTAAAAGGTGTTTTTACCCCAAACGGCTTTTGTATAATCTGTAGCATATCGCCCTGGGCATCATTGGTTAGTGTTAATGCCTTGGTAAATAGCTTTTTATAAAGATACGTTGCCTCGAAGCCACTATCCAACTTTAGTAGGGTATCTCTTTTCCACCTTTGCGGTTCGATGGTACCAATGGTTTCATCCTCGCCCTGGTTCAGTAGCATAGCGCACTTAAACCAGCCTTTGTGCTTAATAGTCCATAAGCCCTCGGCTGTTTCTATTATGGCATATCTGCGCCAATGGCTTTTATAGCTTAGTTTTCCGTACACAAACTGCCCGTCTGTTAGCTCATAATATGGGAAGAACCATTTATGGCGCGTAATAAATAGCTCGTTTGTTTTTATCTGCTCGAATTTTCGAAAATCGTTCATTATCAATGGTATAAAGTGCCTGTATTTACAACTGGAGATACGGCACGTTCGCCGCAAAGCACAACCAGCAGGTTGCTCACCATAGCAGCTTTCCGTTCTTCGTCCAGTTCAACTATGTTCTTTTCGGCCATCTTGTTCAGGGCCATTTCTACCATGCCTACGGCTCCCTCTACAATCAACCGACGGGCAGCTATAATTGCCGATGCCTGTTGGCGTTGCAGCATAGCCTGTGCAATTTCCGGAGCGTACGCCAAGTGAGAGATACGTGCCTCAACTACCTCTATACCAGCGCGGTCTAAACGCTCATTTAGTTCTTTTTCCAGCATGTGGCTCACTTCTTCGGCACCACCGCGGAGGGTTATGCTGGCTGTTTCGTCTTCAATATGGTCGTAAGGGTAGGAGTTTGCGAGGTGGCGCACGGCCGCCTCGCTTTGTATATTTACGTATTGCAGGTAGTTTTCAACAGCAAAAACTGCTTTTGCTGTTTCTTTTACCTGCCACACAATCACTGCTGCAATTTCAATAGGGTTACCTACACTGTCGTTTACTTTTAACTGCTGGCCGTTGAGGTTGAAGGCCCGTAGAGATACTTTCTTTTTTACGGTAAAAGGATTCACCCAAAAGAAGCCGCCCGATTTAACTGTGCCCAAATAATTCCCAAATAGGATCAATACCCGCGACTCATTAGGATTTACGATGATAAGCCCGGCAAACACAATTATAACATCAATAAGGGTAATGATAACACCCGGGATAGGGTTTAAGGTTACAAAGAAATATGCTGCTGCCCCGCCAAGCAAGAAGAATAATAGCAAGGCAATATAGCCCGATGGCGCTGTGATAACTTTTTCTGAGTTCATGATTGTGTGATTTAAAATGATATCATAAAGATATCAACTTTGTTTTGATAAAAACAAGAAATAACGCATTTAACCGAAACTTATATTATTTTTGATAGGTTAAACACTTAAATGGCAAAATTATCATCGTCGCGGCAGAGGGCATTACTGCGTAAATACGCGTTAAATGTTAAGTTTTTTATGATGATAGTGAGCGTAAGCGTAATTGTTTATGCCCTGCCAAAGCAAGCCAAATTTGGCTACGAATACGAAAAAGGCCGCATATGGAACCAAAAGGATTTGGTTTCGCCTTACAACTTCGCTATTTTAAAAACCAGCCAGGAAATAGAGGCTGATCAAAAAGCTGCGCTGGCAACTGTTACCCCTATATATCAGCTAAACAATGATGTTGGTAAACAGTTAATAGAGGGTTTTAAAACCGATCTCGAAATAAAATGGCATACTGCCGGTATCAGCGATAAATTTAAAGCGAAATACCTCCAAATGGGTGTTGATTTATTGACCGAAGTTTACAACCGCGGCGTTTTTAAGCCAAATTCAAAGTATCAGCAAAGCAATCCCAATTATAAAGTTACCATATTAGATAACAATATTGCAGTTGAGCGCAACACGGCTGAACTATTTACCCGCGAAACAGCTATAGCGTATTGTGACAATGCCATAGGGAAAACCCCCTTTGTAGACAGGGCTTTTTTGTTGAATTTGATACAAGACAGGCTGCAAACAAACCTTACGTACGATTTAAAACTCACATCGCGGTTGGAACAAGAGGTAGTGGAAAGCCTTTCTATCACTCGTGGGATGGTGCAAAAAGGCGAAACCATCATCAGTAAGGGGTCTGTTATTAATAACGAGGCGTTTCAAAAGCTTAGTTCATACAAAAAAGCATTTGAAGATAACGCCCGTATAAATGGGAGCCACACGCTGGTATTGCTTGGCCAGTTTTTGCTGGTCGGCCTTGTAATAACATTGCTGATGATATTCTTGTACCTGTTTAGGCGCGATATTTACGACGATAACCGGTTGGTAAGTTTAATATTATTGGTTGTTACTGCTATGTTGGCCACTTTATCTCTTGCTATTAAACTACAATGGCCGGGTAATTTGTATTATATACCTTATTGTATTGTACCAATCATCATCCGCATATTATTTGATACCCGCCTGGCCCTAAATATACATTTGCTGGTGGTATTGGTTGCAGGTTTTTTTGTGCCCAATAGCTTTGAATTCGCCTTTTTTGAGATCACCGCCGGCATGGTATCTATATATAGTATTAAAAACCTGCTTCGCCGCGAGCAATTCCTTATATCGGCGCTCATTATCACATTTGCCTATTTCGTGTCGTTTGTAGGGATATCGTTAGTGCGCGAAGGCTCTTTTTCAAGTATCGACTGGATGGACTTCCTTCCTTTTGCCGGGAGCGTTATGCTGACACTGCTGGCTTACCCGCTTATATACGCTTTTGAAAAGGTTTTTGCTATAACATCCGATATCACCCTAATCGAACTGACAAATACCAACGCGCCCTTATTGCGCGAAATGGCTTTTAGTGCGCCAGGTACTTTTCAGCATTCGTTGCAGGTAGCCAACCTGGCCGAGAATGCCATTTATTCTATAGGCGGAAACGCGCTGCTGGTTAGGGCCGGGGCCTTATATCACGACATTGGAAAAATGCAAAACCCGCTGTTTTTTATAGAGAACCAAACCTCACACTTCAATCCGCATGATAAGCTGCCTTACGAGGAGAGCGCACAGATCATCATACGCCACGTAAGCAAGGGTATAGAAATGGCACGCAAAGCAAACCTGCCGGAGATTGTAATCGATTTTATACGCACCCATCACGGCAATACCAGGGTCGACTATTTCTATCAGTCGTTTTTAAAGAACTTCCCCGAAAAATTCATTAACGAGAATATTTTCCGCTACCCGGGACCTATACCGTTCTCAAAAGAGGCCGGTGTTTTGATGCTTGCCGACTCTGTAGAAGCCGCTTCGCGCTCGTTGAAGGAGCCGGATGAAGAATCCATCAGTGTTTTGGTAGATCGCATAGTAAAATACAAACTCGATCAAAATCAACTGAAAGACAGTAACATAACGCTAAAAGACCTCGAAACCATCAAAACTATCTTCAAGCGCATGCTGATGAGTATTTATCATGTAAGGATAGATTATTAATTTTTTTGTGAATGGTTAATTGGTTGATTAAGTGACTGGTTACTTATATTGCATCTGATAAAAACGCATCTCCGCTAAAACTCCCGTATATAAAACGAACTTTTTTTTTGACAGCTTGCCCGAATTACTATATTTGCAATCCCGAAAAAAGGGATTTTATTTTTAATGCCTGGTGAGGTGCCTGAGAGGCCGAAAGGATCAGTTTGCTAAACTGACGTACGGGAAACTGTACCGAGGGTTCGAATCCCTCCCTCACCGCCAAGGTTGATAACAAACAACACAAAAGCTTGTAATTTATTGAATTACAGGCTTTTTTTTGTAAAACACAACATACCCACTTTTCAAAAAAATATTCCTAAACCCCTTGAGTAGCGCTGAAGGCGTTTAACCTCCCACTGGACTAAAGCATGGGTGTGTACTAAATGGAAAGCCCTGAATACATAAGCAATAATCAGAATGCCGAACGGCTTGCCCCACCATCAACGGTAACCACCGTACCTGTTACATACTTGGTCCGCGGCGATACGAGGAAAACCGCCATATTCGCCATATCCTGCGGCTCGCCAAAATCGCCCAATGGTATTTCGGCCTCCGCAAATTTACGCCGCTCCTCACCCGGAAAATAGGGGCGGATGTTTTCCGTATCAATAAGCCCCGGTTGAAGGCAGTTGACCCTGATGCCATACTTTCCCAGTTCGCCAGCCAGTTGTTTTGACCACATCACCAATGCAGCCTTAGCAACTGCCGAAACATTTAGCACGCGTAACTCATAGGTGCTGGTTAAATTCAGTATGCAGCCTTGTTTTCTTTCGATAAAGTGTGGTAATAGTTGCTGGGTCAGCTGCCTCGGGCTTTCAAAATCAAGCCCCATGCCTTTGTTCCACGGTGCTTCCGGGCCTACAACGTCCACGGGCTGGCTTTGCCCCGCATTGTTAATAAGAATATCAATGTGCCCAAGCGCAGATAAAGCTGCGGCTGCGATGTTTTCCGGCCCACCGGGTACTAACAGGTCCTGCGCAAATACGACTGGTTCTGCGCCACCCACGGCATTAACTTCATCTACAAGGCTATCTAATAGTTGCTGGTTACGGCCGGTGGCGAAAACTCTAACGCCTTCGGCTGCCAATCCCTTAGCTATAGCCCGTCCAATTCCCTGGCTGGCACCTGTTACTACTGCTGTCTTTTCTTTTAAATAGAGATCCATATTTCGTTTCATTAAAAATTACTCTGCAATAATAATCTGTTGCCTCCAATTTTATAGGTTGCGCAGCCATTTGTACGGTACTAACAAATATGTAAGTAATGACAGCCAGAAAAGAAAACTCAACCTACACACTCAATGAAAGGTTCATAGTGGAGTGCGACCTAACCTACGCAGCCAACAAAATAGGGGGGAGGTGGAAAATTGTGATCATGGATAAATTGGGAAACCGCAAACTCAGATTTGGCGAGCTAAAAAAGGAGTTCCCTTACATCACGGAACGCATGCTTACCCTTCAACTAAGGGCGCTGGAGCAGGATGGCCTGGTGAAACGAACGGTTTATGCAGAAGTCCCGCCAAGGGTAGAGTACGAACTTATGCCAATGGCGTTGGAGTTTCTGCCCATATTTAAGCAACTAAGCGCTTGGGGCAAAAAGTATAAAGAGTTGAACAATGGCGTTTGACCGGAAATTCCGCAAAGTGGCTCAATACGCCAATTTGAATTCTTCACATTTTCGTGTTTCTTTGTTCAATAATCCGAGAGTCCATGGAAATTATTCGAGTGCCGGAAGCTACGCGTTACCAGTCGCGTTTGGAGGCGGGTGATATTACATTTGTTGACTACAAGGACAAGGGCGGCCTGCTGCGAGCTCGTGTACTTTTTGAGCGCTGTGCAGTTAGTTTTGTACAGAACGGGCAGAAGCAAATTTATCGTGCGGTTGAAAATACTGTTTTGATGCCGGGCTATGGTATGCTGATACCAGAGGGTAACTCCATCATTGCGGAACATAGCAAAAATGCCCAACCGTATAACAGTATTATTATTTTCTTTCCCCGAAGCATCGGACAGGAGTTTATTGCGGCCAGGCGTATTAAACCATCAGGTAAGCCTGCACATGTTCCTTATGTTGACTTTAAAACAAATACCTATATCACCGAATATGTCCGCCATGTCAGGGCGCTGATTGCCGGATCGCAGCGGCTTTCCTATGAAATGGCACTTTTGAAAGTAAATGAATTACTTACCGCGTTGAGTGAAATATCACCGGCAATGCTCGCCGGAATGTTCGGAGGAATGCCTGATGCTTCCTTGAAAAATGTGGTAGAGAACAACCTGAACAGCGGCCTTTCCCTGGACGAACTGGCTTTTTTAACTAACCGCAGCCTTTCTTCTTTCAAACGCGATTTCGAAAAGGCCTATGGGGTTTCGCCTCAAAAATACATCCGGGAGCGTAATTTGGAAATGGCCTGTATAGAGTTGGCTAAAGGGAGGTCGGCCAGCGAACTTTACCTTGACTACGGTTACGGGCACGTCTCCAATTTTAATACTGCTTTCAAACGAAAATATGGCGTTACGCCTGCAGATTACAGGGAAACCGCCTGATTTGGACTTCTCTCAATAAAGTATGAGCTTTTCGCAACATCTCCGGGAAGCCTGACGGCCGCATATTTGAGGAATGAAAAAACTTCTTCTCTTTGCGCTGTTCGCTATAAGTTTTCAACGGTTATTTGCTCAGAACTTTACCCTAAAAAGCTCTGATCTCGGAGGCCAGTTCACTAACGAATTTTTAGCCGGTAACTTTGGCTGCAATGGCAGCAACCAGTCACCGCAGCTCGACTGGACGGGCGCGCCGGCAGGAACTAAAAGTTTTGCCGTAACAATGTATGATGCCGATGCACCCACCGGCAGCGGATTTTGGCATTGGGTGATCGTAGATGTACCTCCATCAGTAACCGAATTGAAACGTGGAGCAGGTGACCTGAAAACCAGATTGGCACCGGATGGCTGCCTGCAAACCATCAATGATACAGGTAGCCCGGGTTACCTGGGCCCCTGTCCGGGTGAAGGGGATTCACCACATTGCTATCTGATTACCGTCTATGCGTTAAAAACGGAAAAGCTTGGAACGACCATAAACTCGCCGGCGGCCTTATCATCCTTTATGCTTAATAAAGCGGCTCTTGCAAAAGCCTCGCTGGTTGTTTATTGCAAACGCTGATATGGAAAAAGACCGAAGCTATGAACTGATCTATATTGTTGGCGCAGGTTCGATAGGTCGAGCGCTGGCTGTATGCCTTAAACGGGCAGGCAAATCTGTTATCCTGATCCGCAGCAGTGTTGACGGACTGCCGACGGCTTCAGAAATGATCACCGTCAATTTGCCGGACGGATCGCAGGTCTCTGAAAATATCGAAGTGAAAAATTTTAGTGGTTTGGCAACAATCGATGGCATTGTAGTTATAGCAGCCAAGTCTCCTGCCAACGCCGCCGTTGCAGCCAAGTTGGCAACAAAAGGCACTCATTTTCCCGTAGTATTACTTCAAAATGGATTGAATGTTGAACAGCCGTTCATAGGGTTTGGGTTTCCCCACGTTTATCGCTGCGTCCTTTTCGTAACCAGCCAGTTTACCGCCGAAAATACGATCAGGTTCAGGCCGGTAGCGGCTTGCCCGGTGGGAGTGGTAAAAGGCGACTTTAGGAAACTTTTAGCAGCCGTGAAACTACTTAGCTCGCCCTCGTTTTCATTTAAGGCAGAACAAAACATCCTCCAGGTAATCTGGAAAAAAGTGATCATTAACTGTGTGTTCAACTCCGTTTGCCCGTTGCTTGAAACCGACAATGGAATATTTTA
>NZ_CAMLOV010000052.1 GCF_946481715.1 uncultured Mucilaginibacter sp.
TGTGCAACTGGCCAACTTTATGCCGGTAAATGCCCAGCCCACCCCATCTGCCTGGGCCGAGCTGCGCGATGAGCAGGCCGCTACTTTGGCCCTGCCTTACACAGGGATGGCGGTAGCTATTGATGTTGGCGAAGCTGCGGATATCCACCCTAAAAATAAACAGGAGGTTGGCCGCAGGCTTGCCCTTATCGCCCTGGCAAAAAATTACGGGCAAAGCGAAGCGTATTCGGGCCCGGTGCTTAAATCGTACAAGGTCAACGGTAACACTATCGACATAAAATTCAAAAATGCTGATGGGCTTAATGCAAAAAACAGCGACAAGCTTACCGGCTTCGCAATAGCAGGCGAGGATCAGAAGTTTTACTGGGCCGACGCAGTGATCAGCGGAAACAAGGTAACCGTAAGCAACCCCAATGTTAAAAATCCCGTAGCTGTGAGGTACGCCTGGGCAAATAACCCGGTTTGTAATTTATACAACGGGGCTGGGTTGCCTGCATCACCTTTCCGTACGGATAGCTGGCAGTTTATCACCTTTGGGAAGAAGTAGTACAGCCCGTCGATTAATTTTTAGCAACTCTTTATAAAAAGGGAAAGCCGGGCAGGCTTTCCCTTTTGTCATTTAGAACTAATAATTTCAAATAATGGAACGTTCGTTCCATTATGATTGTATATTTGCGGAACGATTATTCCAATAAACAAAACTAATCGAAAAAAACAAAATGAAAAAGTTAGAAAATAAAGTAGCAGTAGTAACAGGTGCCAGTAAAGGTATTGGTGCCGGTATAGCCAAAGGCCTTGCAGCAGCAGGCGCATCGGTAGTAGTAAATTATTCATCATCAAAAGAAGGTGCCGATAAGGTGGTTGATGAGATAGTGGCCGCTGGCGGCAAAGCCATTGCCGTGCAGGGCAGCGTATCTAAACGTGCCGATGTGGCCCGTTTGTTTGAAGAAACAACAAAGGCATTTGGCCCTACGGATATCCTGGTGAACAACGCCGGCGTATACCAGTGGACGCAAATTGAGCAAGTTACCGAAGAAGAATTTCACAACCAGTTTGATACCAACGTGTTGGGTTTGTTATTGTCAACACAAGGCGCACTGGCCAATTTTAGCGCAAATGGCGGCAGCATTATCAATATTGGGTCGGTAGCAAGCGCAATTACGCCTGCCGGAAGCGCTATTTACTCCGCTACAAAAGGCGCGGTTGATGCCGTAACCCATGTATTGGCAAAAGAATTGGGTGCCAAAAACATCAGGGTAAACTCAATTAACCCCGGTATAGTAGAAACCGAAGGTACACACGCAGCCGGGTTTATTGGCAGCGATTTCCACCACGAAGCGGTGAAAACTACGCCGTTGGGCCGTATTGGCCAGCCAGAAGATATTGCCCTTATAGCTGTTTTCCTGGCATCGGATGAGTCGCGTTGGTTAACCGGCGAAACTTTATTGGCAAGTGGCGGTGTTAGATAATACCTGCCTTTTAATAAACATTTAAAAATGAATAGCTTTGCTTAATATTAAGCAAAGCTATTTTAGGTTATGGCAAGGACGAAGGATTTTGATGAAGAGGAAGTGCTGAGCAAGGCCGTGAACATATTCTGGCTGAAGGGGTATAACGCCACTTCTATGCAGGATTTGGTGGATGGGCTGGGTATCAGCCGCTCCAGCCTGTACGATACCTATGGCGATAAGCACACCCTGTATATGAAGGCCCTGGAGAGTTACCAGTGCGTAAACTCGCAGAAGTTTGCTCGTGTTATCAATAGTGGCAAGCCGGCTAAGGAAACGGTTAAAAGCCTGCTCGAATTTGTGGTCGATAATTTATTGAACGATAAAAGCCAAAAAGGCTGCTTTATAGTGAATGCCGAAGTAGAAGTGGCCCTGCACGATAAGGAAGTGGGCAGCATGATCCAAAAAAACGACCAGCAGTTAGAGGACTCCTTTTATTTCGTCATCAAAAAAGCGCAGGACAGCGGAGAGCTTCACAGCCAACAGGATGCGCGCGCCTTGGCCAGGTTTATGTTCAACACCGTAAAAGGCATCCAGGTAACCGCAAAATCAACCAATGACCGACAGGTGTTTGATGATATTATTAATTTAGCGGTGGGGGTGTTAGGGTAGGGGAAATCGGCTCAAACAAAATGCTCACTCCAAATGATATATCCGTTGCACGATAATGTTTTAAGATCCGATATCCGTGGTATAAACGATGCTATCGCCCAAGGCTGTGATTTAGATGAATTGGACGGACTTGGAAATTCGCCGTTGCACTGGGCTGTTATGAGAGGCGACATCGAGACTGTGAAAATATTGCTTAAAGCTAACGCTCACCCCAATGTTTTATCGTCAGACGGCTTTACACCAAAATGGAGCGCGGTCGATTTTGGATTAGTGGAAATAGCCGCTCTTTTAACAACGTTTGGCGGGCGAGTTTTAACCAATGAAAATTTTGAGAGGACCTCGTGGTCGGTATTTAAAGAAGCGTTGGGGGAGTCGTTGCCAGAGGAAGAAAAGGTGGTAAAAAAATCGATTTGGCGCGCTTTCAAAAAACTTTTCTATCGATAGCATCACAAGTATCCCCTCCAACTTTTCCACACCCATTGCAGAGCAAACCGGCAGTGTTTAAATTTGCCGGGTATGAACCTCGTTGAGATCGCTTCCAAACATATCCTGTTACAGCAAAGCCGCAAAGCGTTAAAAGGCCGCTGCCCCTTTCATCCTGATGAAACCACCTCGTTGATGATCATTGCCCAAAGCAATTACTTTAAATGCATGGGTTGTGGTGCAGAAGGCGGCCCCGTAGAATTTTTGATGCTGATAGATGGCAAAAGCCGTAAGGAGGTGGTAAGCCAGTTGGCGAACCAGGAGTTTGCGGTATAGGTATCTTTGCGAATAATACTTAATAGAGGCTAAACACCCGTTAGTTGATGTGACGGCTGTCGTTCGCGTTAACACAAATCTCTTTTAGGGCCTTTTTTTGCTGCGGCGTTCCGTTTTTAAGTGCCTCGTCAATTTGTTGGCGAAATGCTTTTACAAATAGGGCATTATCAAATCTCCCAAAATATGCTATCTTTTCTGCGGTTAAATCGTCTGTTCCTTTTTTAAACGATGGAATATTTAGTTTGTAAGTGAATGTTTTTGCATCCCAAATGTACCTTACATAGTCCTCTCCCTTTATAACGGGATTATCAGGTTGTTCTGGTGCTTCGCGTTGGTATTGGGGTGTATAAAAGAAATTATAAACATAATTCACGCCAACCTCGTCTACATCGTCGCCGCTAAAATTGAAGCTTGTTCTCACATCCTGGTTAGGGTAGGGCGACCAGCCGCATGAATTTACATCGTTTATTAACTTGAGGCAAGGGTAAACCTTGTTGTTAATTAACTTATAAAATGTATAACCGTCATTATAAGTACAAGTACCCCTTGCGTACAAATGCCTGCAATAAAAAACTTTATTTTTAGAAAAATTATTGGCCACAGATAATTCTGTGCCTTCGTTAAACATCCAGATATCTTCGAGGTATAACAAATACCATTCGCTATCAATTTGTTTAAATACCCCCAGGTAAGGCGACCCAACATCCCAACCCAGTAAACAGATAAGCTCTTCCCCCGGCTCGCCATCAAGGTCAACAAATATTGGATCAAGCACTCGCCCGTATCCCTCATCTATATGTTTCCGATGCGGATTTTCGATGGTACCCGGCTTTAAAAAGCTTTCAAATTCCTGTAATAAGTCTTTGGTGTTGCGGCTGTAATCAAACCGGCGTATTTTCTCAATCCATTCGTTTGCTATTTTTATCCTGACATTGTGGTTATCATGATCGCTGGTGTCCCGGTAAATATTCTTCCCCTTATCAGCGTGTTTAGCATGAGGCGTGCAGCTAAGTACACAGGTTAATAAAGCTAAAAAAATGCTGAGCAGGCGTGGCATTATAAGGCGAATAAGTCAGTATAAATATAATCATTGTAAAGTTTAGTTTGCTTGCTTCAACATTTTTTGATGCAAAAACCCGGCAGGCTGGCAACAGTACAAGATATTGGCAACTATGGTGGGTGCATAATCTTTTTATAAAAGAAATTCCCTACTTTCACCTCAATTATAAGCCTAACAATTACCTAAATGCAAACCAATTATTTGCCTTTTTTGCGCGTTGCAAAGCGGCTCGCCATTGCTATATGTTTACTTGCTAACGTTGCGGTTTATGCACAAACAAAAAGTAGCCTCCCTGTAAGTACGCCGGAGACCGAAGGTATTTCTGCTGCTGCTATTGATAGTTTTTTGAATGCCGCAGGGCAAAGCAAGCACGAGTTTCATAGTTTTATGTTGCTGCGGCACGGCAAAGTGGTGGCACAAGGCTGGTGGAACCCTTACGAGCCCAAGTTGAGGCACAGCCTGTATAGCTGCAGCAAAAGCTTTACCTCCACGGCTATTGGTTTCGCGGTGAGCGAAAAACGCCTTTCGGTAAATGATAAAGTGGTTTCCTTTTTTCCGGGCAGTTTGCCGGATACAATAAAGCCTTATTTGGCTGCGCTTACGGTTAAGGATCTGCTGACTATGTCGGTAGGGCAGGCCAAAGATCCAACAGGCCCTGTTATAACCACACAAGATGATTGGGTAAAAGCTTTTCTGGCCCTGCCTATTGCTTATAAACCGGGTAGCCAGTTCCTGTACAACTCGATGGCTACCTTTATGCTATCGGCCATTGTACAAAAAGTTACCGGGCAAAAAGAGGTAGATTACCTAAAACCCCGCCTGTTCGATCCGCTGGACATCAGCGGTATGGACTGGGAGGTTAATAAGCAAGGTATCAATACCGGTGGCTGGGGCTTGCGTGTGCAAACCGAAGCGCTGGCAAAAATGGGGCAGCTGTACCTGCAAAAAGGGAAATGGCAGGGCAAGCAAATAATCCCCGTAGCCTGGGTGGAGGAAGCTACAACCTTTAAAATAGACCAGGCGCCGGATGCCCCAAAAAGTAAAAAAGACTCGAGCGATTGGATGCAGGGCTATTGCTACCAGTTTTGGCGTTGCCGCAACAACGCCTTCCGCGCAGATGGCGCTTTTGGCCAATATATTATTGTGATGCCCGAGCAGGATGCGGTGATTGCCATCACGTCGGAAACAAGCGATATGCAGGGCGAACTAAACCTGGTATGGAAATACCTGCTGCCGGCCATGCAACCTAAAGCCTTGCCTGCCAACCCCGCTGCGGACGCCGAACTTGGCAAGCATTTAGCTGCTTTAAGCCTGCCGCCTTTAACAGGGAACAGTGCGCCCGCGTTTAACCAAACCTTTTCCGTTAAGCCAAACGCATTAAATATCCGTTCCATAGCTTTTAAGGTAGCGGATGGGGTATGCCATGTTACCCTGAAGAAAGATACTTCGACTTATTCGCTCGATTTTGCAAGCGGTAAATGGCTGCCCGGCCAAACCAACATGCAAGGCCCGGGTTTAGTTGCCGCCGCTAAGGAAGATTTTTCGATACTGCTGCCGTACAAAGTAGTGGGCAGCTACGGCTGGAGCGATAGCCGGTCGTTGCAATTAAAATTGCGTTATATCGAAAGCCCGCATTCAGAAATAATTACCTGCCATTTTGATGGGAAACAACTTACTGCCGATGTGGAGTATAGCTTTAATTATGGCAAAAACAAGATTGCCTTACAAGGAGAGTTGGTGGAGTAAAATGGGCTGGTCCCTTAAACCGTGGGCAACCGCCAGTTTCGGCGCACGGCCAGTATGCGGATGCTGCAAATAATAACAATGGCGATCACCTCCGCAATGTCCCGGCCTATCCAGTTCAATGCCGTTACGTAGGCAAGGCCGCCGGCAATGCAGGCGGTAGCATACACCTCCTTATGGAACAACACCGGGATGTGGTTCAACAGGATATCCCTTAACACGCCGCCGAAGCAGCCGGTAATGGTGCCGAGGGCAATGCAGATGCCCGGATGCAGCCCAATATCCAGCCCTTTTTGGATGCCGACGATGGTAAACAGCCCCAGCCCGAGCGTATCAAATAAAAACAGCGTCACCTTAAAATTTTTCACTAATTTTTTGAAAAGAACGGTGATGATTGCTGTGCCAAGGATGATCAGCGGCGTGTGGATATCGCGCATCCAGCTTACCGGTGTATCGCCTGTTAACACATCCCGCAGGGTTCCTCCGCCTACAGCGGTAACGAAGGCAATAATAAGCACCCCAAACAGGTCCAGCCTTTTTTGCATGGCAGAGAAAGCGCCCGAGATGGTAAAAGCCACGGTGCCAAGTACCTCGATAATGGTGGGGAAAGAAAGCTGCATACGATGAGCAAATTTATCAATTGTAAACCGGCTTTTGTGCAGGCCTGGCCGGGAAAATAACAGCGTGAAATGGAGCGCTGGCCTGGTTAAACGGGTCAAATGATACAAATACGCGAAAGCTTGATACAAAACGGTGGTATGGCATGCCCTTCATCGCTTATTTTTACCTTTTCAATTATCGACCTATTTTATATGAATCATTCTAACAAATTAAAGTTCCTGGGTGTGCTGGCCTGTTTGTTTGCCATAGGCCAATTAAATGCGCAGGACCGGAAGGCACCTGCATACCCGCTCATCACGCATAATCCTAATTTCAGCATCTGGTCTGCTACCGATAAACTGGCAGAATCTACCACCACCCACTGGACAGGTGCCGACCATTCCCTGTTAGGCTTGATTAATGTAGATGGCAAAATATACCGTTTTATGGGCAAGGAAGAGGTAAAGCATAAAACAGTGTTAGGCACGTCCGACGAAACGCCCTACTCTGTAAAATATACCGAAACCGCACCGCAGGGCGACTGGACATCGGCAAGTTACGCGGCCGATGGGTGGAAATCGGGCGCTGCGCCAATTGGCGATAATGCAAGCATGGTAAAAACCCTTTGGAAAGGCAACGATATTTGGGTGAGAAGGGCTTTTGCCGTTGCCAACCCATCAAGCATAAGCGAACTGTTTTTGAAGATAAATCACGACGACAATATCGAGTTGTTCCTGAACGGCAAGAAAATCTACTCAAAAATAGGCTGGACCAATACGTTCCAGTATTACGCCATAAACAAAGAGGAGCTTAAAGCGGGCGAGAATATCATCGCTATCCACTTAGCCAATACGGCGGGCGCCAGGTTCCTTGATTTTGGGCTGGTAGACAAGCAAAAAGAAAATGCAGATAAAATACAATTAGCCGAACAAAAAAACGTGGATATCACCGCCACGCAAACCATCTACGATTTTAAATGCGGCAAGGTTGATCTAAAGCTTACTTTCACCTCGCCGCTGTTAATGAAGGACCTCGCGTTACTATCGCGCCCGGTATCTTACATTACGTACAATGTACGGGCGAACGACAGCAAAGCACACGCGGTAAAAGTGTTTTTGAGTGCATCATCAGATATTGCCGTGTATAGGCCCTCGCAGGAAGTTACCGTAAAAAAATACAGTACCGGTAATTTATCCATTCTTAAAACAGGTACCGTTGATCAGCCCATTTTGCAAAAGGGCGCCGATGATATGCGGATAGATTGGGGATATTTTTATGTTGCGGCACCTAAAAGCAGCGGAGCAGTGCAGTCCATCACCTCCGGCGATGATGCTGAGGAAGCTTTCAAAAATGGATCGTCCGCGTCTACAGCATCACGCGGAAAATCCTTATCGCTTAATACCGTTGTCCCTTTTGGCTCGGTTGGCAAAACCCCGGTAGAACGTTTTGTGGAGCTGGGTTACGATGAAATTTACGCTATCCAGTACTTTAAGAAAAACTTACGGCCATGGTGGAACACTTCCGGCAAGGCAACAATGGAAGGACAACTGGCCAGTGCAGCAAACGAATATAAGGCCATAATGCAGCAATGCGCGGCTTTCAATAAAGCTGTATATGCTGCTGCGCTGAGAACCGGCGGCAAGGAATATGCGCGCTTGTGTATGCTGGCTTACCGCCAAAGCATTGCTGCGCATACCCTGGTGAAAAGCCCCGAAGGGGAAATATTATGGCTGTCTAAAGAAAACAATAGCGGCGGTTTCATCAACACCGTAGATGTTACCTACCCGTCGGCACCGTTATACCTCATTTACAACCCCAAACTATTGCAGGGTATGCTTAATGGCATCTTCCATTTCAGCGAAACCGGAAAATACCCGCACCCCTGGGCGGCGCACGACCTGGGTACCTACCCACTGGCCAACGGCCAAACTTATGGCGAGCCGATGCCGGTAGAGGAATCGGGCAACATGATCATCCTTACCGCAGCGATAGCTAAAGCTCAGGGAAATGCAGATTATGCCAAACAACACTGGAAAACGCTGACTACTTGGGTTGATTACCTGACAAAAGAAGGGCTGGACCCAAAAACACAACTGTGTACCGATGATTTTGCCGGCCACCTTGCCCGCAATGCAAACTTATCGGTAAAAGCCATTGTGGGTATTGCCTGCTATGCGCAAATGGCCAAAACATTGGGCTATGCCGAAACCGCTAAGAAATACCGGGCCATTGCCGAGGCGATGGTGCCAAAATGGATAGAAATGGCCGACGCAGGCGACCATTACGCTCTTACCTTTGATAATAAAAACACCTGGAGCCAGAAGTACAACCTGGTTTGGGATAAAGTGTTAAGCCTGAATTTGTTTCCGCAGAAGATATACGATACCGAAACAAAATATTACCTGACCAAGCAGAACAAGTTTGGTATCCCGCTGGATAGCCGTAAAGCATACACCAAAAACGACTGGATACTTTGGACAGCCACTTTTGCGCCCACCCGTGCAGAATTTGAGGCGCTGGTAAAACCGGTTTACCGGCATGCCATCGAGACAGAGTCGCGCGTGCCGTTGAATGATTTTTATGATTCCAACACCGGCATCCGCGATAACTTTAAAGCCCGGAGTGTTGTGGGTGGTTTTTATATGAAACTGCTATTTGATAAGTTTAACAGACGATAAGTAATATAAAACAGAGAAAGCCTCAAGTCGGAAGATTTGGGGCTTTGTTGGTTTGGGCGTGTTGGGCTCGTATGTGATATTGCGCGAATTTTAAATTCAATGATAAGTTATTAGAAATTACTATATTGCATTAATAAATACGCGCTTCAACCTGCGCCTGTTTAATAACTTAACCCTTATCACAAAAAATTATGGAACCTATTTCAGCACACATCAGTTACCAGGAAGCAACCAACAGTACCACCGCTAAAACAAACGGCATTAGCAATACCCCCTCACCGGAAGTATTGGCAAAAATGAAAGTGACGGCGGCAAAGATATTTGAGCCGGTGAGGGTACATTTTGGAAAACCGATTAAAGTTTCCTCTTTTTTCCGGTCCGTTGCACTTAATAAAAAGATTGGCGGTGCAGCAACCAGCCAGCATGTAGCGGGTGAGGCCATAGACATGGATGGCGATGGTGGAGAGATCTCCAACAAACAGGTATTTGAATACATCCGCGATAAGCTCAAGTTTGACCAGTTGATTGTTGAGGGGATACACGACGGGGTAATGGACTGGGTGCATTGTTCTTACCGTGAGGGCAATAACAGGCAGCAAATTTTATTTATGTACGTTAAGAACGGTAAAAAAATATACGATCCCTACAGCTTGGAAAAATATAAGGCGCTTATTAAGTAGCTGTGATTAGGTGTTGATGTAATTATCATACGAATGCTTAAAAGCGATGCATTTTAATAATAGAATCCAGATTCAATCACTTAGCGATTTTACTGTCAGTAAAGGCACTAATCCCGTCGGTTTGTATCTCAAATTTCTTTAAGCGATATTTTGGCCTTACAATTCTTTTTTTTGCTAATAAATTAATTTATTATATTTGGTTTAGTATGGTTGCGCTGTCAATTAGCTGTAAATCATTTTCTTATAACAAACCTAAATTTTCTCTAAACCTAATTGCAATGGACGATAACATAAAAATTTTTCTTGACCTGGATGAAAACACAATAGAAGCTTTTGAATCTAACCAGGTTAAACTACAGAATGAGTTAAAACAATTCGATATTGATGTAAATGAACAATCGGGTGTGCTTAACCTGGAAAGTAGCGCCGATGTCCGAACCAAAGATATTGTACCGATCCTCATTGCTGCGACGTCTTCTGTTGCTGCAATTTCGTACGCTATTTCAAGTATCATATCAGCATTAAATGGTAAAACCGCAACTGTTGTTTTAGAGTCCCTTGTTGAACTAAGGGATTCAAAAAATGAAGTAGTGTTAGGTACCGACGGCATGCCGGTATTTAAAACAGTTAAAACGGTGCAGGTGATTGATGCAGCAAAAAAAACGAATACGGAATTTGAAATAGAGCTTTTTAAAGTGTTTAAACTGAAAATTATATCTAAATAACATGGCGAAAAAGGCATTTATAATAGGGAAAAACACCCAGGGTCTAAAATACGCCGAAAGCGATGCTGACTTGCTGGGCAGTGTGTTAACGAGGTACTTCGATTTTGAAGTAACAATTGTAAAATCCAAAAAGGAATTTGAAGAATGCTTTAACTTTTTCCTTGACGAATTGGATGTCGCCGATGATTTTTTAGTTTACTATTCGGGTCATGCGCAGTCCCCCTTGGGCACACTTGAATTATTATTAGATGAAAAGACGAACAAGTTCGGTGGCAAAATAATGTTTCCCGAATTGGTACCCAAAATTGCCAATTGTAACGCCCGCAATAAGCTTGTTATTTTAGATTGTTGCAGGGCCAATTCCGGGAGTATCGATTTTCCGACTGATAACACCAATTATCGCTTGCTAACCGCCAGCTCGGGTATAGGCAGAAGCAGTGAATTAGATGAATTAAAAGCCGGGTTTTTTACTTATCATTTATGTAAGGCCCTTACAAAAAATATAAATGATGTAGCAGGCAGTAATCGTTCTATAGGTCTAAATTCAATATTCGATTGGCTCAGCAAGACAACAAACGAATACAATACAGAATTTAATGCTAAGATCTCGCGCCCCAATCTGATGGGTAATCAAGATACTAATTTCGAATTCGGTAATTTAAAATCAGTAATCTCCAAAGGAAACAGCAATAATAACATATTCCTGTCGGTACCCGATACAGAGATAGGACTAGCCGAGCGGGAAAAATTTATAAAGGAAGCTAACGGAAAGAAAAATCATACTGATTGGGATTTTAATATTATACCGTGTGCTGAAGACGCACGCTTGTTATTTAATTTACATGATCAGGAGGATTTTAAACGCCGGGTTGCCGGCTTTATTAATAAAGCTAATGTTACTATCAAGTTAATTTCGTCTGACGACGAGCCAGATAGTGTTAAAAATAAAACCCAAACGAGGTTAATTGCACAGCTCGAACAATTTTCAATAGTACATAAAAATATAAACTGGCTGGTAAATACCGATAAGGATACGTTAGAATATAAGCATTCGGCGTATAAGGATATTTCGAACACTACAATGGCAAGCACCATTGTAAAAGTTTTTGAAAAAATAGATGACTTTTATAAGGGAGTAGGCGAGGACAATTTCCATCCACCAGGAAAAAAGCGCGAAGTTTTGTTTTTGTTTGACTTAATGGCCGATGACGATAACGAAATGAAAGACAAGATAAAAGAAACGATTGAGAATAAGTTTAAGTTGCCGATACGGCCATTTGTTTTTAATGCAATGGACGAAGAAATAAAAGCGATAGAAAATAGTGCGGCCACCTTTATCTTTTACGGTAAAGCAAATCCGGGATGGTTTTATGCAAAACAAGAAAATGTATTATTCAGGGCCAATTGCGATTGCCGTAAGATAGTATATCTTCAACCTCCTGATATTGAAAAAAAATATAAAAAATTAAGCCTGATTAATTCTTATTATAAAGTATTTAAAGGTGAGTGCGATATTGATGAAGCATTTGTAGGCCTTTAATTTTTGATGTGATGGAACATTCAAACGATAAAAGCCAAATATTTTCGTTCCCGCTGGATGAGTTTTACCTGGACTTGCAAAGGGATGGGAAAGATATAGTATACCTTACCGAAGACGAAATAGAAGAAAATCCATTTCCTGGCCTGCGTCCATTCAGAACAAAAGAAGTACCAGTGTTTAAGGGTAGGTACGAACAGGTTAAAGAAGTTTTGAGAAAACTGGCCGAGAGAAACTTTTTAGCCATTATTGGCAGTTCGGGCACGGGGAAGTCATCGCTTGTAAGGGCCGGCTTAATTCCTCAATTATTTGGAGGCTACCTGGATATAAAGCAAACCGACTGGCGTATCGCCATCTGCAGGCCCGGCGATAACCCGATTCAAAATTTATCAGTCTCGCTTTCCAGTTTAAAATGCGGCAGCATAAAAAAAGAGGATATCGCTAAAGAATACCATGCTATTGAAGCCCTATTACTTGAATCCACTTACGGTTTACTTGATTTTAATAAAGAGTTACAGGCCGAGAGATCAACATCAAACAAGAGTTTATTAATCATTATTGATCAGTTTGAAGAAATATTCCGTTATGAGCAGGAAAGGCCTGCTGCCGAAAATTTAGAAAGCCATTTCATCAATTTGTTGCTAAACGCATCATCCAAGGCCGATAACCGCATATATGTTATTTTAACAATGCGTTCGGAGTTTTTAGGTGATTGTGTTAAATTCAAGGGGCTTCCGGAAGCTATAAATGCCGGCCAGTACCTTGTGCCCCAATTAACAGGCAAGCAATTACGCGAAGTGATTGAAGCGCCAATTGCGCGCGCCTCTAAAATGATAGACCCAAATTTAGCCGAATTGCTGGTTAATGAAATAGAGCAGAGCCAGTCGAATATTGATAGTCTCGACTACTTGCCAATTTTACAGCATACCCTTATGCGAACCTATCAAAAGGCCGGCCTCAGGTCTACTATCTCTTTAGAGGATTATAACCTTGTTGGCGGCATAAAAAAATCGCTGTCTGATCATGCCGATACAGTTTTTAATGAGCTGGCAGATGATGTCACGCCGCCTGCAATATCAAGAAAACAAAAGATCGCAAAAATCGTATTCCAGGCACTTACAGATGCCAGTACCGACTTAAAAGGCGGTAGGCGACCCACCACGGTAAAAGAGATATATGCTATAGCTAAAAGTGAATCGTTAAGGGCCGAAGAATGGGAGGTGGATGAAGTGATAAACCATTTTCGAAAAGAGGATGTATCTTTCATTATGCCCAGCGAAAGCACGCGACTGTATCCGGATTTAAAAATCGACATATCCCACGAAAGCCTGATGCGTAATTGGGGTACCCTCAAATCGTGGATGGAGGAGGAAGTTATCATCAGTGATCTGTACAAAACTCTCAATAGCCGGCGGGAGTTGAATGAAAAATCTTTTTATAAAGATCAATGGATATTGGGCGGTCTATTGCAAGATGTTATTCGCTGGCGGGACGAGCATCCGGTTAATGCCGCATGGGCCAGCAGATATCATCAAAATACGAAAGGAAAAAAGAACAATCTGCTGTCCGACGAAGAAATATTTGAAAAAAACAAAGGCTTCTTAGAACGAAGTGAAGAAAAACAAGCAGAACTTTATCAAAAAGAAATAGATATAGCAACCACGGAACAAAGGGCAGCACTTGCAATAGAGGAAGCGCGGGTAGCCAATTTAGAAATGGGCTTGGCCAGGCAGCAAGCTGCGCTTGCTAACAGAAAAAGACGTGTTTACCTTGCTTTAGTTGCCGCGGCGGTTGCGGTTATCGGCCTGTCGATATTCATGTTAATCAAACAATCTAACATAAGTAACGCAGGTTTTTCACTGGCTGCCATCAATAACGTGGATACTGCTAAGGTTAGTAAAAAAGCGGCGTTAAAAATTCTAATAAAGGCACGTGCTAATTTTAATGCTTTGGGCGTGCCAGCGAGTATCGCAAAAGACGGGCCATCGGCTGCGGAAAAAAAAATACTTGACATTTACAATTATAATAATCTTGGAAGCGATTCGCTGGTTTTGCCTGAGGGTTTAAAAAACAGAAATTTAGATATTTTTAGTTATACCCCCCTTTTTAACGATAAGTTGATGCTGGCAGTTTACGACGTGCCTGTTCTTAATTCAAACGTTTTTTCGAGCTACCCTCTGAATGGATATGGGAAAAAAGAACCTGAAAAACAACCGAGTAAATACTCTGCGGTATTATTTAATAATAGTACCCGCACTGCGATCGGTACTTGGGACGGACGAGCCTACGTGGTAAAGAATTCGAATTTAATTGCCGTTGTGAACGCATCTGTCATGAAATTTTATAAGGTAGGGAATACCATAAAAAAGGAAAGCTATTTTCTAACACTCCCCAACGACTTAGAAAGCCAGATAACTTCAATAAGTTATTACGAGGCAAAAACGCAAAAGATCGCACTTATTTGTACTGAAACATCGCCTGGGATAATTTATGACCTTAACAGCGGTAAAAAGATTACTGACATTGGTTTTGCGCAAGCAGAGAACAAAAACCCGCGCGTTTTATTTTGTTCTCTATTAAAAGACGGCAATGTTTTGCTGGTGGAAAGCGTAAATGATCAGGAAAGCCTACAGTTGAATAATGGCATGGCCATAAATTCTGTTCAAGTATTTATCAAAGACAAGGCGTATACCCTTGGAACCAAGGTAGATGATTATTACTCGTTTGCGTTATCACCAACCAGGGAGCAGTTTGTGGTAAAGCGCGGTAATGACGATTGGCTGTATTACAGGAACGGAAACCTACTGCCTATCGGTTTAAAAGACAGTGTGAATAATTCAGTAGCTAAATACGACCAAAAAAATAATTTAGTAATTTTTGATGGAAAAAAAATAACCTTATTTGATCATTTAAGCCATTTTAAGCGCGAGAGGCTCTTAGGCAACACAAACCTGGGAAAATCTTTGCTGGATTTTAAGAATAATATTGCTGTAATAAAGCGAGTTGACACTGTTAGTAAAAAACCGTCTACTTTTACATTGGAGCTTATCGATCTGGAAAAAAATTACCCTTATGAGATTTTTTCAGCACCAATAAACATTAATCCGGTTTACAGCCTTAGCAATAATGGCGATTCGCTGATAGTCATTACAGATTTAGCGTCTACGTATCAAAATTCAGCGAAGACCTACGATATTTATTCCACTAAAAATAGAGGAAAACTTGGTAGATTGATCTCACGAACTAACTTGAATTTCAACAACGGCAATTTTGGCCTAATAGCATTAAACGGAACTGTGAATCGTGATGATTACGAAGAAGTTTCGATATTATTTAAAGCCAGTTATTTGAAATCAGAGTCTTATTACGACGCCAATCATACGCTTAGTAAAATACAGTTTTATGATATGCTTACCCCCCCGGTAAAAAAAGCAGACGACGTTAAGCAAATAATAGATTGGGTTAACAAAACTATTATATTATCTGCCCCTGAACAAGCCTATATCAAAGACTTTATGCACCGTACATCTTGGGCAACCATTACAAATTAACAGAAACGTTTTTAATTAATAACCTATAGAGGTAACAGAGCCATGGAAATGAAGTATATAAAAAGCTTGATAATTGTAATAGTTTTAGCTTTTAGTTTCAAAACCGCAGAAGCTACCAATTTGAGGGGCCGGCTTATTCACTATGACGCGTATTCACGCATGTACTATCCTATGCAAAATACTCGGGTTGATATATGGATATTTAATGGGTCACAATGGATCGACTACGCTTATGTATTTACAGGTAATGATGGGATGTATTACTTTAATAACTACACACCAGGAGTTTATTTTAAAATACAAGTAAATGGTTATTTTTATCCTCAGCAACCGTTATATTTATCTGATGTGCCGTTACTGGATATCCCGCAATTAACTCTTTGATTGCTAATCATAGAATGTAACGTTAAAAGACGTTTGAACAAAAAAGCCTCTCACTTTTCCCTGAAAGGCTTTTTTGTTGCTGCTACTGCAGATTTTAACTAATAACAATCATTTTTTAGGATTTGAATAGGCCATGTTCCATGTCGATGGCTCCAGTTAAGCCATCCGCCTCCGCTGATTTTTGAACTGCCCATGCCTCCGGAATGAAATATTACCGGATATTTTCCCGGTAAATTTCTTCGAACGCCTTGTTCCGCTGTTTCTGGAAAAGCCCCGAGAATCGCTGGTCGATAGGGGTAAGGAGTTTTATGCATAAGTGCTTGTCTTCATCGCTGAGTTCGTTAACCATCATGTGGGCAACCTTTAGCACCAGGTCTTTGGCTTTCAGCAACGTGGCTTCGCCTTTGTCTGTCAGTTTCAACCGCTTTACCCGTTTGTCCTGTTCATCATCATATTCACTAACCAAGCCCCGTTTTTTTAGCCTGATGAGCATATTGGTGCCACTGGAGAGTTCCATGATATTGTTATAGATCGCTTCGGACTTGATAGGGTTCTTTTGATTGTAAATCGTTACCAGGATGCCGAACTCTTCCATCTGATCAAGCCCGGTGCCTTCCAGCGCTTTGTTCGAGTAAGAGATATGGAATTTACCAATCCGCCGTAGCAGGATTACCAGCCGGCCGTTCAGGTCTGGCCGCAGCTCGCCTTTAGGTATGTCATGGCTTTCTTTACTAACGTTTTGCGCCAGATGATAACGGCAAAAGCCCTCGATACTGGCATTGGGGTGCCGCGCTTCGTACGCTCCCCATAATTTTACTAACTCTACGGTTTGATTTACTTCCATTTGGTAGCAAAATTATAAAAAAATGACAAAACTTATTTGATATATACTGCCAAAAGGTATAATATTGTATATTATTTACTTCCAAATGGTATAATGTATGCAAATTTCCTACCTTTTTCCCACTTGCCTCATGCTGCATTTAACGGCATTGGTGCTAATGGCCGGCACAACGCTGGTTGATTATCTGGCTTATTCCTCACTGTGGCGTTCGTTGGAACAAAAAGAGCGGCCAACTGTACTGCTCGGTATGATGGCTAAACTGCCGCGTGTGGCCGGCATAGGTGCAGCGCTGCTTATTTTAAGCGGCATTGGCATGATGGCCCTAACCCACGGTGTTTTTGGCGAACAACTCTGGTTCCGGATCAAATTCGGGTTGGTGATCCTTGTCATCCTTAATAGCCTGCTTGTTGGGCGTCGGCAGGGCGTAAAACTCCAAAGGATGCTAAATACTGATACGCCCTCAATCGCAGAAGAGATGAGCCGGATCAGAAGAGTGATGGCCCGTTTTCACTTTTCGCAACTCCTGCTGTTCGTGTTCATTATTTTTTTAAGTGTGTTTAAATTTAACTGATATAGCTATGAAACTATTTATTGCAGGAGCCAACGGCGGTATCGGCCGTCAGGCTGTCGAACAGGCTTTAGCCGCAGGGCACCAGGTAACCGCGCTGGTGCGCGATCCTGCTAAATTGGCGATACACCATGTCAATTTACGAATCGTACAAGGCGATATTATGCAGCCGGAAACGTTTGAGCATCATTTAGAAGGGCAGGAGGCCGTCATTTCTGCATTGGGTGTAAGCGGTGGCAGTTTGTTTAGTGATAAACCAACCACGCTGTATTCGCAAGGTAATGCCAACCTGGTAAAGGCTATGGGGCAGTACGGTGTTAAACGCATCTTTTGTATCTCCGCATCGGCCCTGGACATTAGCCCGGTGATTCCCTGGTACTATCGCCTGGCCGCTAAATACATTGTTCAAAAGCTTTTAAAACATATGTACGCAGACCTGCGCCGGATGGAAAGTATCATTAAAGCCAGCGGAACGGATTGGACCATCATACGGCCACCACAACTGACCAATGAACCTGCAACCGGCCGGTACCGCACAGCCCTGAATGTGTTTTTAGAAAATTGCCTGAAAATATCCCGGGCTAATGTTGCTCATTTTATAGTAAACAGCATTATCAACGAGGTAACCTACCGGGCTACAGTTGAAATAGCCGATTGACCATTATATTAGAAATTGCTTAAATTAACCATTTATCAGTTGGAATGTTTCGTCCAGCATCGTAACCAGCACCTCCAGTTTTACTGGTTTAGCAATATAATTGTTCATCCCGGCCTCCATGCATATTTCGCGGTCTTCTAACATGGCGTTGGCCGTCATCGCAATAATAACCGGTTGTTTTGCATGGTGCTGCCTAATATAACGGGTAGCGTCTAATCCATCCATATCAGGCATTTGCACGTCCATTAAAATCACGTCGTAAAACTGTTTGTCCAGCATGGCAATAGCCTCTGCTCCATTTGTTGCCAGTGCCGGCTGGAAACCAAGTTTCTCGAGCACTCTTAATATCATTTTCTGATTGATCAGGTTATCTTCGGCCACTAGGATGTTTAAGGGATGTAAGGCGGCAAAATCCTTATTAAGCAAAGTAGCCTGTTTCTGGTCCTGTTCTGCCTGTGGCGGTAATTGCAGCAATTCGGTTATTATAATCTTTCTTAAACGTTGTTGCTTAACAGGTTTGGTTAATACAGCAGCAAATAAACCGGGGTGTTGCTTCTTAGTTTCGTCGCCAATTGAACTTAGCAGGATAACAGGTAATGCTTTATTTTTTTTGATAGCGGTACTAAGCTCAAAGCCATCCATCTCCGGCATCTGCATATCGGTTATCACAAGGTCAAGATCAGGTTTGCTATTTAAAATTTCCAAAGCATCATGCCCGGATGAAGCCATAACCGGCTTAAGCCCCCAATTTTCCAGCTGTAGCTGCAATATGCGGCGGTTGGTAGCATTGTCGTCTACTACCAGCACTTGTCTTCCTTTAATTCCGTCTATATTTAATGGTTCAGGCTCCTGTTTGTGCTCGGTACTTAATTTACATTTTATGGCAAAACGAAAGGTTGTTCCAATGCCTGGTTCGCTGTCAACAGTAATGTTTCCGCCCATAAGGCTTATCAGGCGGTCGCAAATAACAAGGCCTAAGCCGGTACCGCCATATTTTCGGGTAGTAGAAGAGTCAACCTGCGAAAACGGTTCGAACAATTTGGAAAGCTTATCTGCCGGGATACCTATCCCGGTGTCCCTTATTTCAAAACCAAGTTCTATTTCGTCATCATTCAACAGGTTTTTAAGGCCGATATCTAAAAAGATCTCGCCTTTATGCGTAAATTTCATGGCATTGCCAATTAGATTGATCAACACCTGCCTAAGCCTCATGCTATCACCAATCAAGTAGGCAGGCAGCCGGTGGTCCAGCTGGTACATCAGGTCGAGGCCCGCCCCGGCGGCTTTGCCTGCAAAAAGATCGAGTACTTCCTCTACGCAGGTCCTCAGGAAAAAAGCTTGCGGGTCGAGCTCCATTTTACCCGATTCTATTTTCGAGAAATCCAATATATCGTTTATCACATTCAACAAGGCTTCGCCACTATGCAATATAGTTTGCGAATACTCTTGCTGTTCGGGGTCAAGATCCGTTTCGTTCAGCAGCGAAGCCATTCCTAAAACGCCATTCATAGGCGTCCGTATCTCGTGGCTCATCGTTGCCAGGAACACACTTTTGGCCTCGTTGGCCCGCTTTGCTTCCTCGGTTTGGGTTTTCAGTTCTTCATTAAGTACATGCAGCACTTCCGCCTGTACCTGTAATTCTTCAGATTGGGCCTGCAATTCTTCCGCCTGTGCCTGAAGCTCACCGTTCGCTTCCTGTAGTTCTTCCGCTTGCTTATGCACTTCGCGGGTGCGTTCTATTACCTGCTTTTCCAACCTCGATTTTTGTTCCTCGATGTTACGTACCTTGTTTTTGTACCAGGCATAAATAATTGCAATGATTGATAATAAAACCAGCGCCCTGAACCACCAGGTGGCCCAGTATGGAGGCTTGATAGTGATTGTTAATGCGGTGCCTTTTTCATTCCAAACGCCGTCGTTATTGGATGCTTTTACCCTAAAAATATAGGTGCCGGGGTCGAGGTTGGTATAAGTAGCTTTACGCTGCTTCCCTACATAATTCCATGCTTTATCAAAATTTTCCAGCATGTAGGCATATTCGTTTTTTTCGGGCACGGTATGGTCAAGGGCTGCAAACTCAAACGTAAGCACCGTTTGATTGTAATTAAGGGAAATTTCTTTGGTGTACGTAATGGGGCGAACCAAGGGTGAGTTTTTGGTGCCAACCTTTACAGATTTGTTGAACAACTGGAAATCGGTAAGTATAACTTTTGCAATATTACGGTTGCGGCTAACGTTTGCGGGGTTTATTGCATTGAAGCCATTTATCCCGCCGAAGTAGATATCGCCGGTACTGCTGCGAAAACCGGCACTCTTAACAAACTCCCGGCTTTGAAGCCCATTATGCACATCGTAATTGTTGAACAGGCGGGTTTTAGGATCGAACCGGCTGATGCCATTATTGGTGCTTAGCCACAAAAAACCGGCGCTATCCTCTACAATACTATTGATCACATTGCTGCTTAAACCGTTCGCTATGGTATACGCAATAAATTTTTTGCGCTTGGCGTCCCAAAGGTTAAGCCCGCCGCCCATGGTACCCACCCAAATATTGCCCTTAGCGTCGCCTTTAATACAAAAAATGATATTGTTTGACAGGTTGCTGTTTTCTACATTCAGCCTGCCGAAGGTTTTGGTTACCGGATCGAAAATGCTGATCCCGGCGTTATAGGTGCCGATCCAAATATGGCCTTCGGGGTCCTCATAAAAAGCGTTGATAGAACTACCCGACAGCGCGTGCGGGTCGTTTAAATCTCTTTCATTTGAATTGTAACGGGTAACTTTCCCGCTCACCATATCGAGTACATTTACCCCATTGGTGTTTGTGCCCATCCATAGGTTACCCTTACGGTCTTCCATAAGGGTAAAAATATTATCGCTGCTTAACTGGTTGCCTGCACTGCCTGCCCGGTAATGCTTAAAAGTATTTTTTTCCGGGTCGAAATAATTCAATCCTCCGCCGTAAGTGCCCAGCCATAAAGCTTCGCTGTTTTTATGTTTGCAAATGGCAAGTACTGCATTGGCAGATAAGCTGTTTTTATTTGCCGCATCGTGAACGTAATGCCTGAATGTGCCGGTTTTGGTGTTCAGCAGGTTAAGCCCTCCACCGTCGGTACCTATCCAAATCCCGCGCTTATCGTTTTCTCCAAACGCGGTTACTATACCCTGGCCTAAGGCATCGCTTTTGGTATCTTTACTGTGGTACACATCAAACAGGAGTAAATTCTTGTCGTATTTATTCAGCCCCCCGCCATTTGTGGATGCCCACAGGATACCTGCGTCGTCTGCCAGTAGGGCTAACACCGATTTGCCCTTTAAAGAATTCAGGTCATCAGGGTTATTGTTGTAGGCGTTGAATTCGCCCTTGTTGTTATCCAAAATGTTCAAACCTTCTTCGGTTCCTATCCATACAGAACCATCCTTGCCTGTGGCAAATGAGTACACCGTATTGCTGCTGATGCTTTTGGGGTTTTTGGCGTCGTGTTTATAAGTAGCGAAGGTGTTGTTAACGGCATCGTATTTATTTAAGCCATCCATGGTGCCAACCCATATATTGCCTTTAGCATCCTGCGCAATCCCCCGTACCTGGTTATCACAAATAGAACCCGGATCGTTAGCGTGGTGCGAAAATTTAACAAACTGGTTTTTACTGCGGTTGTAAAGGTTTAAGCCCCCGTTGGTGCCAACCCATATATTATGTTTATTGTCTTCAATAACTGCAAAAATATTGCTGTTGCTCAAACTATCCGGGTTAAGCAGGTTTGCGTTGTAATGCATAAACCTTTGCGTTTGCCGGTTAAAAACATTTAGGCCACCGTAGGTACCAATCCATAAATTACCCAGGTAATCATCACATATACTCAATATATAATTGTTGCTTAATGCACCTTCGCTTGCTTTTGTAGGGTAGTTTATAAACGAATCATTTTCCCGGTCGTATTTACTTAAGCCATTATTAGTACCTATCCAAAGCGTGCCTTCCCTGTCTTCAAACAGCGCACCTATGCTGTTGCCATTTAAGCTATGCGCATTTTTTGGGATATTACGGTAAATAGTAAAATTATAGCCGTCGTAGCGGTTAAGGCCATCATAGGTGCCAAACCACATAAAGCCGTATTTGTCTTTAACAATGCACCGCACTACGCTTTGCGATAGGCCATCTTCGGTGGTAAGGTGCGTAAACTTTATTTTTTGCTGTGCATTTGCCGAAAAATTGCATAGCATTCCCGATATTAAAAATATATAGAATGCTATTGGCCTTATATAGAAGTATGCTCGTTTCAACATTTGTTACCGTAAAAAAAAATCGCCAACGGCAGGTTGCTATTAAATAGTTTAGTTCCCTTTTTGCCAACTTGCAAATCCTTACCTCTTTACGGAAAAAATAGGTGCTATGTTGTCTTTACCTGTCCATATCAGGCAATAATTTGATAAACTTTATTTTAATCAGTTCTGGGTTGCAGCTTCCGTTTCATCATAAAAAAATTGATTGGTTTTATTTTAACACGCATATTTATAGTTAGGAAGACAGCACAAAGCCGGTAAGAATATATGATATAATATTTCGCAGCACGTGATGTAATTACTAAATTCCCCATTTTTTAGATGGAGAGAAAAACCGACAGCCTATATATCATCAGATTTTTAGCCGCGCTGCTGATCATTTGTTACCATTATACGCCATTAACTTTAATCCCATCGCTTAACTGGATCATAAAAAATGGAAACGAAGCGGTTAACCTCTTTTTTTTCATATCGGGTTTTGTACTTCTTGTTTCTAATGCCGGTTATTTGAAATCGCCCGGTAATGAGATTGACACCCGGTATTTTTACGTGAAACGACTGGCCCGCATTTACCCGCTATATGCGCTCGCTATACTGATCCTGGCATTTTTTCATTACCTGATAATCAACATCGATACCGCATCAGTAAAATACCGGTTGCCGTTTGAATTGCTGGGCGTGCAGCGATGGATTTACGCAGGTTCTTTTAATTACCCCGGCTGGTCGATATCCTGTGAGTTTTTCTTTTACCTGCTTTTTCCGTTCCTTATCCAATTGTTAAAGCGCTACCCTAAATTTTTTACTGTGTTTGTGCTAATTTATTGGGTTGTAAGCGTTTGGGCAACAGCCGGTTTATATGCACTTACTAAGCAGAGCTTACCAGTTGTACCAGCCCGATTGGTTTCAACACTGTTTATGCATCCTGTTTTACTCATTGGTATGTTTATGTGCGGCATGTTAACCGGGCACTGGTATATCCAAAACAAATTTGCTTTGTTAAAGCGGGCACCCTTCAACGTTATGGGGGTAATTTTTACCTGTATTTTAATAATGCTGTTAAAATATTATTTGCCTCCAGGCTCGGCTCTGCTTAAAGGCGGCATATTTGCGCCGGTGTATTTCCTTCTTATCTACACCGTAACTAATCTCGATAAAAGGCTAAGTTCATTTTTGGGCAACCGCCTTTTCAGGTTTTTGGGCGATATAAGTTATGCTATGTACATACTACAGTATCCGATATATTGTTTTTATACTCATTTCGTTCAGAAAGTAACCGGTTACCAAAGCCTGTTTTGTTTTATAATGGCAGAAATATTGATATCAGTGATTATTCACGTTTTGGTTGAGAAGCCGCTTAGAACCGCTATTATCAATTATTACCTGGAAAAGAGGGGTCAAAAAGCCGGAAGTGTTAAAGCGGTATAAGTTGTGGCCTTCAATCGCCGCAAAAATAAAGATAATTTCCACCTATGTGTTTTTAAGGATGCCGAAAAAAAGCCTCTCAGATTTCTCTAAGAGGCTTTTTCTCTTTTGTGGTAACAAATGGGCCGGGACCTTTCATGCTTTGCTTAGGGCGTAAACTCCCAGAGATCTTCCAGTCAATAAGACCCAAGCTTGCCAGCCGTTGTATCACGTTTTTAGGCACCAAACAGGTGCGCTCTTTTGAAAATTTAATTCAGCAGGTGATTATAAAACAGCAAGTTATTCAGCAATTCTGTCCTGAATAGGTTTTTGCTTATAAGATTTATGAAAGAATAGGTCGGCCTCATGCTGATCGCCGGCAAAATTAACAACTTCTACAATCTTACCACCTTCTATCTTCCATAGCAAACACCATAGCATATCAATGTTATTACCGTCTTCTCTGTTACTCCACCCGCGATGACAATCTATTACATAATCGTCTGTAACGCCTAAAACAATTGGGTCGGCTTTAAAATTTGATTTGCCCAACTGTGAAAAAAAAGCCAGTAGTTCTTCTACGCCAATTTTAGTTCCACTTAAGGGATGGTGCCCCGGAATAGTCCAACGAATATTTTCGTCAACAACTTCACGAATCCCTTCTAAATCGTATTTGCCGTAAGCTTCAAAAAGTTTATTAATAAGTTCAAGGTTTGGGTGTTGTTCCATGTGTTTCTATAAGTTTAATTTTTGAATTCTTTATGCGTCCCTGCATTCAAAACGAATCAATTTTACAAAACCTCTTTCATTTAACAATTTGAGAAATTAAGTATTCGACCGATAATTTGCTGCATTTTTCCTTCTAATTTGGTTGACAGGGTTTCCAAGCCTTCGTAGCCGCTAAAATGGTTTTTGATATCGAAAGTTGTAACCTCAACATGAGCCTCATCAATTTCCTTAATAACAAATTTCAGGGGTGCTTCAATAATTGCGGTTGCATCATTATCCAGCAATTCTTTCATATGATCCGGATGAAAAAAAAGCACTTGCCTTATTTTTAACGTTTCAATTCCATAGTCAGCCAATATTTTTTGCGGGTCTATTTCATAAAGGATGATAAAACCATTTTTTACAATGGTTTCTCTAATACTAACTAAGGCCGTTTCAAAATTTACGGCACGTGTAAATGAAATATTATTCGCTTTCATCGCTAACAAGTTTTAACGGTTCAACAATTTGTGGCCAATCCACTTCGGTGTCTGCAACCGCGTTTACATAATTTGTAAAAATGTTGCGTGCTATATTGGCTATTATTTCCAAAACCTCCCCGTCTGTAAATCCGGCTTCTTTCAATTCCGTTTTATCGGCAGGCGAAATACCTTGAGGGTTTTGCAGGCTTTTCCGTATGAAATTATAACAGGCCTGATCCTTAAAATTACCGGAAGCGAGTGTGCGGGCTTCCATCATTTCCGACGGTGTTAACCCCACCTTCGAGCCGAAGTAGGTATGAGCAGAAAGGCAATAACTGCAATTATTATGCTCGGCCACCGCAAGTGCAATTTTCTCGGCAAGTTTTGCTCCTATTTTACCTTTATTTAGTTGCATATTAAAAGAAAAGTAAGATTCAAGTACCGCTGTTGAATTTGCCATAACACGGTACATGTTGGGCACTTTTCCGATTTTGGTTTTAAGTGTTTCAAATGTTGCTCTGCTTTCCGGCGTAACTTCTTCGTCTGTTAATGCTTTAATTTGATTCATTGTTATAGTTATTAAAACAGGCTTTATTACCTGTTTGATGTTTTAAATTTATAGACCAATTTGTCTATATATAAGTAAATTTTTTATGCTTTTATTTTGTCTGCTAAAAATTTCATAGCTGTTTCAACGGGCCAGGTATCTTTATATATTTTCGATTCTACAATTGCACCTTCAAAAAGCAGGTAGGTAATATCAGCCAATTGGCTTGCTTGTGGCCCGGTACCTAAGTCTTCTTCTATCCACTGTTTGAATATGCCCCTCAATTTCGTTTTATGTTCTACAATTTCTTTGCGCATGATCTCATTCGAATCCCCTATTTCCGCCAACATGTTAATGAACTTACATCCTATAAAATTATTCCCTTTAAGCCCGGCTTTTAAAAAATCAAAACAGCTTAATACTTTTTCAATACCGGGTTGCCCGTCATCAATAATTGCGTATAATGCGGCGAACCATTCTTTCCGCGCATTTTGTAGGTAAGCAACGCCTAACTCGTCTTTTGAGCCGTAATGGGTATATAAGCTTGCCTTAGCAGAACCGGATTCTTTAAGGATCTGATTAATACCGGTACTGTTAAAGCCCTGTTTTTGAAACAAGGTAGTGGCTGTATCCAGTAATTTTTGTTTTGGGTTTGCATCTGTTGCCATGGTGAATAAAGATAAAGATAAATCAAACTTACCGATTAACTGCCCTTTGTTAAAAAGCTGGTTACCAGGCCGGCAATTTGTGTATAGTGTTCTTCCAATGCAAAATGGCCTCCATTCAATACGTGCAATTTGGCATTCGGTAAATCTCGTTTATAAGCCTCGGCACCAGGTGTTATAAAAATACGGTCATTACCACCCCACATGATCAGGGTTTTGGGCTGATGTTCTCTTAAGTAACTTTGCCATTCCGGGTATTTGGGAAAGTTTTTTCCATAGTTCCTGAAAAGAACGTGCTGAATTTCTTTAACACCGGCTTTCTCCATGTAATATGAATCAACAATATACGCTTCAGGGCTTATTTTATCCTCGTTTTCGGCACCGTATACATATTCATCTTTTATCCCGTCAAAAGATATCATGTAGTTAATGGCATTACTTAAACCTGCTTCATCGCCCGAATCAATCAAGCTGCCTATTTGTTGTACTCCCGGGCCTAACCCTTCCTCGTAAGCATTTGCGTTTTGAATAAGAAGGCTCTTGATCAGTTCCGGCCTTTTCGAAGCTATCCTGAAGCCTACAGGCCCACCATAATCCTGCATGTATAAATTAAAATTTCTTAATTGGAGTTTGTCGATAAACTTTTCTATGATAGCTGCAATATTGTCAAATGTGTAGTCAAACTCGGTAACCGGCAGGGTACTACTGTTCCCAAAACCCGGATAATCCGGCGCAATTACATGGTAATTTGGAGATAAAATAGCCATAATGTTACGATACATAAAAGACGAGGAAGGAAATCCATGAAGGAAAAGTATAGTTTCGTTTTCAGGGTTTCCGGCTTCGCGGTAAAATACATCTACCGAGTCTATTTTGACTTTGTTGTGTTTAATTTGATGGTAAGTTTCCATGGTGTTTAAAGGTTTTATGATTAAAACTTTTTGCGTTAGTTAAGAGCAATTAATAAGCAACGGTAAAACGCCTGTTAACAAATTGTGCATTTTCAAGTTCATCTAATAAGGCAACGGCAATGTCCTCAACAGATATTTTACTTGAACCAAGTGCATCAAAAACGGGTTGATCGGTGCCGGTTCTGTAATTTCCGGTCCTGATACCAGACGTTCCCGGATGCATTTCGATAGCGGGGCTTAAAAACGTCCACCCTATTTGGGTTTCCAATTTCAACTCATTTAAATAATCCCTTGCTGCCAGCGCCCCCTGTTTCCATTCTTCCGGGAAATTAGGTGTATCTACCAACTGTACTCCCGGTGTAATTTCTAAACTTCCCGCACCGCCTACAACCAACAATCTTTTAACTCCGGCTAAACCGATGGCTTGCTGTATGGCTTTTGAGCCTGCTATAAAGGTTTGGTAAAGGTTTTCATGATGCCAGCCGGGGTTATACGCAGAAAGCACCGCGTCTTGTCCCGCCAGTAAATCGGCTAATTCAGTTACATTTAAAACGTCAACCGCCTTAACGGTCAACAATTTGTTCTCAATTGTAATTCTATCGGCATTTCTTACTAATGCTAAAACTTCATGCTTTCTTAAAAGCGCTTCCTTTAATAAATGAGAGCCTACAAATCCTGTTGCTCCGATAATCGCGATTTTCATGGTTGCGTATGGTTAATGGTACGTATTAATGAGACAAACATAAGAACAAAAAAGTATATAGACAAATCTGTCTATATGCTTTTTTGTTAATGACATTTGCTTTACAAAACGAATTATAAATAATACTACAGACGATTTTTCAAGTTATAAGATTTGGTTAACGCCAATATCCCTGGCGGAAATGTGATGCCGATAATTGAGCCTCACTATAAGATAAGTTCGCTTCTTAAATAAACGGCATTATAACTTAAAAGATGATATAGTCAACAAAGAGTTGGCCTTAATAGGTAATGATGATTATCGTCATTTTGCTTATGAAGGACAATTTTACACATCCAGATATGACTATTGATGTGCAGGCCGTGTGCAAAGGCTTAGCCAACCCCCAACAAAAAAGCCTCTCAGGTTTCTCTGAAAGGCTTTTCTTTTTTGTGGCGCATACTGTGCAAATTTCGAACTTTTACCTGTCTGATTTGAAGGAAATCGCCGATTTAGATTTATAAATATGGCGAGTCATGGTAAAGCGATAACCGATATGTCTAAATTAACTATTGGCAGAAACAATGTATCGAAGGTGTTCTAACTACCCCATTATTTCAAAGAAAAAACTATCAGCCCGCAACTAAGACGAGCTGGTACAAAAAGTTTTTGAATTTTAAGTGGCTTTATAGAATACGGTCTTCCAGGAACGCCCGGCGCCAATTAGGGTTGATTTTGCGTTGGCCTGAACAGAAATAGACTTGCCATCATTGCTCAGCTTCCAAACCTCTGTTACGTAAACAAATGCTTGTTTTTGGCCAGCCATCGTCAGGTGCACAGTTGAGTTAACGGTCATCGTTTGTCCATCAGCCGACAACTTTACAGTAAACTTCTTTCCTCTTTCCGGGCCATGATCAATTTCGCCTGCTTTACCGTCGAAGGCCAGTTTCTCCTGGCTGGTAACCGGAGCTGTGCCCGGAAACGAGCTTGATACCTCTACGGTTAGAAAATTTACCTGTTCTGCTATTTTCATTGTTTTAGCCAGCATACGGTCACCCGAGTCATAGCAGCAAACAATATTTCCGTCCATAGCTATCGACTCTTTGGCTCTCCATTCGCCGGAGAAGCTTGCGCGATGGGTGCCATTTTTTTGCTGAGCCTGTACGGGAAAGTAAATTAGTCCAACCATGATGATAGCCAGGCCATACAAAACATGTCTTTTATTTTTCATATCTTATTGAAATTGATTCAGCAAATCTACCCTGACATCCTTTAGCCTGAAGAATTTGTACTGTAAATAAAAATGTAAACTTTGTAAAAAATTGTAAACGCCTTTCTCTTTTATAATGGGAAGCAACTTTTCAACCCGCCGGTTCAAGCGTCCCGCTTGAATCAAAGCAGCTGTAAGCGTCCCGCTTACAGCAACTCAACCAGTGCATTCGCGTTGCGCGTTTCAAACCATTTATAGCGTACTGATTTGTAGAAATGACGTATTAATTTAACCAATCCGGCATTCGCAGCAGGGATTGATAGGGGAAGCCGCTTGCGCGAGGGGTTTGAGCAGTCGGTAGGGCGGGTATGTCTACTCGCTACCAATCATTTCATTAGGTCAGCGGGACGCTGACATTAGAGTGGGTTCAAGCGGGACGCTTGAACCGGCGGGGGTATTCGCAAGACAGCGTTTTTTAACGAAGCAAGATCCCCAACAAAAAAGCCTCTCAGATTTCTCTAAGAGGCTTTTTCTTTTTTGTGGTATCAGCTGGGATCGAACCAGCGACACAAGGATTTTCAGTCCTTTGCTCTACCGACTGAGCTATGATACCGCTCCGTTTAAGGTTTGCAAATGTAGCGTTTTTTTTATTCCTGTAAAGTTTTTTTTCAACTTTTTGGTTAGGGGAGTTGGAAGGTTGCAAGGTTGCAAGGTTGTACGGTTGGTTTTCAGGGAATTACAGGAGTGTTAGTTTTGTTTTTTATTTCTAATCTTCAAACCCTGCAATTACAATTACAACAACATCTCTAATCCTTCCAACTTTTCTAACCTCTCACAACCTTTCTAACTTTTTTAACCTTTCCAACCTTTTCAACATTTCCCACAAACATTAAAACTAATTTATACTTTAGCCTTTAATACTATGCATGCATAATGATTGGACAGGTAATTTTCATCATCATACTAATAGCGGCAGTTTACCTGTTTGGTAAAAACGTTGCAAAAGTTAGGCGCAACATACTGTTGGGCAAGGATACCGACCGGAGCGATAACCCCGCTGCCCGCTGGCGCATCATGGCTAAGGTCGCACTCGGGCAAACCAAAATGGTAAAACGCCCAACGGCTGCGGTGATGCACTTTTTCATCTACGTGGGCTTTGTTATCATCAACCTGGAGGTGCTCGAGATCATGATCGACGGTATCTTTGGCTCGCACCGGGTGTTCTCCAAACCGCTGGGCAGTTTATATGGCTTGCTGATAGGCGGCTTTGAGGTGTTGGCGTTGCTGGTGCTGGTTTCCTGCGTAGTGTTCCTGGCGAGGCGAAACATCCTCAAATTAAAACGCTTTAGCGGCACGGAGATGACCTCTTGGCCAAAATCCGACGCCAACTATATCCTCACTATCGAAATTTTACTAATGACGGCATTCCTCACCATGAACGCCGCCGACTACAAGCTGCAAGCCCTGCACTTTGGGCATTATGTTACTGCGGGTAACTTTCCGGTGAGTGCGCTGATAGCGCCTTTATTGCCCGCAGGGGCGGAGGCATTGGCCACCATAGAGCGGGGCTGTTGGTGGTTCCACATTGTGGGTATACTTGCATTTTTGAATTACCTGCCGTACTCCAAGCATTTCCACATTTTGCTGGCCTTCCCCAATGTGTATTATTCCAACTTAAAGCCTAAAGGCGAGTTTACCAATATGGCATCGGTTACCAACGAGGTTAAGGCCATGCTCGACCCATCTTTCGTACCCGAAGCTACTGCCGAAATTGCCCGCTTTGGCGTAAAGGATGTAACGGACCTCACCTGGAAAAACCTGATGGAGGCCTATACCTGTACCGAATGCGGAAGGTGTACATCCGTTTGCCCGGCAAATATCACCGGCAAGCTGCTATCGCCCCGCAAAATAATGATGGATACGCGCGACAGGCTAACCGAGGTGGGCAACAGTATAGATAAGCATGGGAAGGATTATACCGACGATAAAACTTTATTGGATAACTACATCACCCGCGAGGAATTGTGGGCTTGTACCACCTGTAATGCCTGCGTAGAGGCCTGCCCGGTAAATATTAACCCGCTGGAAATTATAACAGAGATGCGCCGCTACGTGGTGATGGAAGAATCGCAGGCGCCGGCCAGCCTAAACAATATGTTTGGCAATATGGAAAATAACGGCGCCCCATGGAAGTACAGCCAGGCTGACAGGTTTAACTGGGCGGAGAAAAGTTAGCAGTCTGCAGTTTCCAGTAGGCAGGTAAGGGATAATTAATCAGAAACTAAAGAAATTTATAATATACAGATGCAAGGAATGTTAAACGGGACCGCAACAACGGAAAGAGATTACCAGTTATTTATCGAAAAGGTAGCGGCATCAAAATTGGTGTGGGGGTTAAAAGATAAAAAGGGTTGGGCAAACTCATCGTCTGCCGGGGATGAGGAAGTTGATGTTATTCCGTTTTGGTCGGAGCGGGCATATGCCAAGGCTTGTGCCAGGGACGATTGGAAGGATTATACGCCGACCGAGATTCCGCTGGCGTATTTTTTGGAGGAATGGTGTGTAGGCATGGACGAGAATGATACGCTGGTAGGCGTTAACTGGAATGCAAAAATGATTGGGCACGAGGACGAAGCTTTAGCGATAGCGCTTGATATCCTGAACCAATTAAAAGTGATCAATTCGGCTATTAAGTTTACCAACTATAGCAGTATAGATGAGTTTATTGCCGAAATTAGTGAGGAAGAAGATAAAGCTTAAATAATGGAGCTGAAGATACCAACCATGGCCCAAATGGTGGCCGAAGGGAACACACCCGAAATTCTTTTTTGGGTTGGCTGCGCCGGTAGTTTTGACGAACGGGCGCAAAAAATAACCCGCGATATATGCAAGATATTGCAGCATGTAGGCATCAGTTACGCCGTGCTGGGTACCGAGGAAAGCTGCACCGGCGACCCTGCCAAACGCGCGGGCAACGAGTTCCTGTTCCAGATGCAGGCCATGACTAATATTGAGTTGCTAAATGCCTACAATGTTAAAAAAATAGTAACCGGCTGCCCGCATTGTTTTAATACCATCGCAAACGAATATCCCGGGCTTGGCGGTAAGTACGAAGTGATCCACCATACGCAACTGATACAGGGCCTTATAAACGATGGCAAGCTAAAGGCCGAAGGCGGCGAAAGTTTTAAAGGCCGTCGCATCACCTTTCATGATCCCTGTTACCTGGGCCGCGGCAACGGCGTTTACGAAGCGCCCCGCGCTGCCCTGGAGATACTGGATACCGAACTGGTAGAAATGAAGCGCTGCAAAAGCAACGGGCTTTGCTGCGGTGCCGGCGGCGCCCAGATGTTT
>NZ_CAMLOV010000053.1 GCF_946481715.1 uncultured Mucilaginibacter sp.
CAATACGCAAATAGTCACCCCCCCCCGACTATTATTTAGCATTGCAACACTATTAGTAGTATTTTCTACGTATATAGTAACAATTATTAAGGTTAGCCGTCTGTTTACCCGATATTGTTTTTGGTAATGTATTGGCCAGAGCTAAAATGACTGTGGTTTACCACCGGATATTTTGCAGCAGCAGCCAGGGGGTGTCAGCATAACATAGTACCGATATTTGACTTTTTGACCACAATAGTCTGTAAGGATTTTTTTTACCTTTGCCCTTTGTATTTGTGTAACAAGTATAGTTTATAAATGAATTGTAAAGACACTTTTAAGCGTTTAATTTTTATTGCATTTTTATTTGTAAGCACAACTTTAGCTGCACAAAACACGGTAGTTAGTGGGGTAGTTACGGATGCAGGCACTAAAAAGCCGCTATCTTTTGTTACCGTTAGCTTTACCGGCAGTACTATTGGTACAAACACCAGCGACGACGGACACTTCAGCCTCCGGTCCGCAAAGCCATACACGCAAATAAAAATAACCTACCTTGGCTATAAAGATGCTATAATAGCGGTTGTGGCAGGCAAAGAGCAAGTAATTAATGTTAAACTATTCCCCTCGGCAAAGCAAATAAATGAAGTTACCATACAGGCCGCCAAGCGCACAAGATACACCAATAAAGAAAACCCTGCCGTTGAGTTAATACGCAAAGTTATTGCCAACAAGGAGAAGAACCGCCCCGAGGCATATAACTACGTTGAGTACAAAGAGTACGATAAAATGCAGTTCTCGCTAAGCAATTTGTCTGACAAGATATCCGAGAAAAAATTCTTCCGCAAGTATAAATTCATTTTCGAGAATCGCGATAGCACCAGCTATGCAGGGAAAAACCTGTTGCCGATATACCTGGTAGAGAAACTTTCGCAGGTGTATTACCGCAAAAACCCCGAAACAACCAAGGAAGTTGTACTGGGAGAAAAAGGCGTTAATTTTGGCGCCGCTGTTGACAATGACGGCGTTGGGCAATATTTTAAACACCTTTACGAAAAGGTGGATATATACACCAACAGCATTTACCTGCTGGGCCGCCAGTTTTTAAGCCCTATTGCCGACGCATCTCCTAATTATTACAAGTTTTTTATAACCGATACCATTACTACGGCCGATAATCAAAAACTGGTACAGCTAAGTTTTACGCCGCGCAACACAAACGATGTACTTTTTGAAGGCGATATCTATATAACGCTTGATGGGAATTATGCTGTGCAAAAAGCAGGCCTAACCATTAACAAAAACATCAACGTAAACTTTGTACGTTCGATGCATGTAGACCAGGATTTTGAACTTAACCCGGATGGGCGGTACCACTTGAGTAAAAGCAATACCTACGCCGATTTTGGCGTATCTGCAAAGCGAAAAGGTGGCTTGTTTGGTATCCGTACCATCACTTATAAAAACTATACCATAAACAAAGCGCAACCTGATGTTTTGTATGCGCCTGATATTAACTTAGAGGACGACGAGGTAAAGCACAGGAGCGAGGAATTTTGGCAACAGAACCGCTTAGATACGCTCACCACGGCAGAATCAAAGGTTTATAAAAACATCGATAGCCTTACGCGTATGCCATCCTTTAGGCGTACGGCAGATTTGGTTACCCTTTTATTGGCCGGTTTTAAAGGCTTTGGAAAATTTGAGGTTGGCCCGGCCAGTACCTTTTACAGTTTTAACCCAATAGAAGGTTTTAGGCTAAGGCTTGGCGGGCGCACTACGCCAGAATTGAGCAAACAATACTATTTTGAGGGCTACGGCGCTTATGGCTTTAAGGATAAGCGCTGGAAATACTTTTTGGCCGCTACCTACTCGTTAAACAGCAAAAGCATTTATAAATTCCCGCAAAATTATATCCGCGCCAGTTTTCAGCGCGATACAAAAATACCGGGGCAGGAATTGCAGTTTATACAGGAGGATAACATCTTGCTATCATTTAAACGAGGCACCAACGATAAATACTTGTACAACGATATTTATAAGCTGGAGTACATACACGAATTAGAGAACCACCTCTCCTTCAATTTTGGCGGAAAGAAATGGACACAAACCCCTGCGGGTTCCTTGTTTCCTTTTCAAAACGGGCCGAGCACTATCTTTAACAACCTCACCACAACCGAGCTATCGGCTGGTATCAGGTACGCTCCGCACGAGCAATATTACCAGGGCAAGTTATTTAGGATACCTATTATTAATAAGTATCCTATATTATCGTTACAATTTACCACAGGCCTAAAAAATGTGTTGGGCGGGCAATACAGTTACCAAAACTTAAGGGGACGCGCCGATAAGCGCTTTTATATAGCTCCGTTTGGCTTCTCGGATATTTCATTAGAGGGCGGGCGTATATTTGGCCAGGTACCTTACCCTCTGCTAGATATCCACCGCGCAAACCAAACGTATGCTTACGTAATTGACTCTTACAACTTAATGAACTTTTTGGAGTTTGTAAGCGACAGATACGCCAGTATTAATATCGACCAGCATTTTGGTGGTTTCTTTTTTAACAAAGTACCGTTTTTTAAGAAATTAAAATGGCGCGAAACTGCGTCCTTCAAAGCTTTATACGGAGGCTTGAGCGATCAAAACAATCCGGCCTTAAATTCGTCTGTATACCAATTCCCTACCGATGGAAATGGCGTTCCCATTACCTATTCATTAGGTGATAAGCCTTACATGGAAGCAAGTGTAGGTGTAGAAAACATTTTTAAGTTTGTAAGGGTTGATTTTGTTAAAAGGTTATCGTACTTAAACCATCCCGACATTGCCCCATATGGCATTAGGGTTAAAATTAAGTTCGATTTTTAATTATTTATTGAATTTTATTTATTTTTATTTCAAAATGGAACAGCAAACATCAATACGTACAAGTCTACAGCTTGGGATATATAAAATTATTGATCCGTTTGTTAAGCTGCTTATCAAGTTAGGCTTAACCCCCAATGCAGTAACTTCCATTGGCTTTGTGCTAAATGTTGGCGTAGCAGCCATATTTATTATAGGCGGAGAAGACGGCGACCGTGCCGACCTTACCTACATAGGCTGGGCAGGCGCTTTAATATTATTTGCAGGTTTATTTGATATGCTGGATGGACAGGTTGCCCGTTTAGGCAACATGAAATCGGTTTTTGGTGCTTTGTACGACTCGGTGCTCGACCGTTACAGCGAGTTGATCATGTTCCTGGGTATTTGTTATTACCTGGTGGCACACCATTACTTCTTAAGTTCGATATTCGCTTTTATAGCGCTTATTGGCTCTATGATGGTAAGTTACGTACGCGCACGTGCCGAAGGGCTTGGCGTGGAGTGCAAAGGCGGTCTAATGCAACGGCCCGAGCGTGTGATAACAATAGCTGTATTTGCCATTGCTTGTGGTGTAGCTTCAAACTACATTGGCGGCGACTATAAGTTATGGATCCCTGGTATTAAATACCACGTCTTCGAAACCATGTCGATCTTTACGTTCCCGATAGCGATACTTGCCGTTTTAACAAATTTAACAGCCTTTAAACGACTGGTAGATGCCAAAAAAGCACTATCGGAGAATGAAAATGAATAAAACGCGGGCTAAGCAAGTAACTGTTTTGTTTGCGGTATTTGTATGCATGTGGTTTAATGCCGCTGCACATACCGTAGATTTCATAAAAACAGATACCACCCGTATACGTAAGGATGCTAATGGCCGGGTTTACCCAACACCGCCGCCAAACAACAAGCGTTTATTTTATTTACAGCGCTCGCCTAATATCAACGCATTATCTTACGATATTAACATCAATACCCAAACCGGCAAAATTGATGGGGACGAACCTATCCATGTGTATTGGCTTAGGTATGCCGAGGGGCATGGAGAACCCTCCGAACTAACTTTTGTACAACGGAAGTTTGCTTACGGGATATCGGCAGAAAAAATGGGGGATGATTCGTATGATATCAGAATTATGTCATACAAAAAATTTCCCATGACATTAATGAGGGGTACGGACAGAAAATATCATATCTTCGCAATTATATCCCAAAAACAAGTGGTCCTTCAAAATATTTTTATTCAAATTGAGGGTGGCACGCCTTGGGCTCCAAATGTAATTTATATTGAAATAAAAGGTGCAGACCCTGTGACAGGTAAAGAAGTTACTGAACGTTTTAAACCTTAATTGTTATGGCAAAAAATTTTGTATCAAATTCACAGGAATCTGTGAGGATGTTTAAGAGTAGTTTTTTAGAGAGTTTATCAAAGGTTCATTTTTTTGTGCCTATTATAATTTTTGTACCCGTTATTTTGGTTTGCAGCTATTTTGCATACGATAAGCAAATTGGTGTGCTAAATTATGTATGGTTGTTTTTATTTGGCCTTTTCATTTGGACGCTTACAGAATACATAATGCACCGTTTTGTTTTCCACTTTGTGCCAAAAGCGCCATGGGCCCTGCGCTTGCACTTTATATTCCACGGTGTGCACCACGATTACCCGAGCGACGCAAAACGCCTGGTAATGCCCCCATCGGCAAGCATACCGTTAGCCACGGGCTTTTACTTTTTATTTAATGCACTGCTGCCAACAAACTACATCTTTGGCTTTTTCCCGGGCTTTATTTTAGGTTATTTGGCGTATGATATATCACACTATGCCATACACCACTTTACCTTTAAAGGCAAATTTTGGAAGAAAATAAAAGATCACCACATGCTGCACCACTACCAGGACCCTACCAAAGGTTATGGTGTGAGCTCGCCCTTATGGGACAAAATTTTTAATTCGGATTTTATTAAAAAGCAGAATGGCTAATGCTGTTGATGACAGCGTCCGGATCAATTCAAAAAGTATTAGTATTGTATCGGGGCTGTCGCTATTATATTTACTCATCTCGTCCCTACTGTTAGGCTTCAAATCCGACCAGCTTGTTTTGATAGGCATATTTAATGTGCTTTTCTACGCATCAGTTGTTACCCGCAAGTTTATCTTAGGCTTTACAATATTCATAGTTTATTGGATAATCTTCGATTATATGAAGGCGTTCCCCAATTACAACTATAACCACGTAGCCATCGGCGGCTTGTACAATGCAGAGAAAAGCCTGTTTGGCATACGTTATAACAACACGATATTAACGCCGAACGAATACCTGCTATTAAAAAGCAACACTGCAATGGATATTTTTGCCGGGGCCTTTTACCTTTGCTGGATCCCGGTTCCGCTTGGTTTTGCTGCATACCTGTTCTTCCGGAACAAAGAACAATTTTTATACTTCTCGCTCACTTTTGTGGTGGTAAACTTGCTTGGTTTTATAGTTTATTATGCATACCCCGCGGCACCACCTTGGTATATCCAGGTACATGGTTTAAATTTCCACCCTTTAACGCAAGGTAACACCGCCGGGCTCGCCAGGTTTGATAAGTATTTTAACGTAACTATATTTAAATCTATTTACGCCAAAGGATCTAATGTTTTTGCGGCGATGCCATCACTGCATTCCTCCTACCCTGTTATTGTGGTGTATTATGGGCTAAAAAACAAGTTGGGCTGGATAAACTTATTTTTTATAACTGTAACCGTAGGTATATGGTTTACCGCAGTTTACGCAAGCCACCATTATATACTGGATGTGCTGGCGGGTATATTGTGTGCAACCCTGGGTATATTATTATTTAATATTATTCTATCGTCGTCAAATCTGCTAAAAAGGTCACTTCTTCGCTACGAAAAAATCATCCGGTAGCAATTTTCTGCATTTGTATACAGTTTTTCATACTGATTAAATATTATTGAGCTATACCATAAGGTTAATAAATATTTTTTGCTGATTTTTGTACTATACATCAGCCAGTTACGCAAAAATGGCTAAAATGATGCTTTTACAGCAGCGCAAAATGATATATCTGCTATTTCGGGCATGTAATTTGAATAACGTTTACCGCATTAAATTTATCTCTGAACCCGGATGAAGAAATTTCTTATCCTTACCCTATTTATATTAGCCGGCATTAAGCTGTCCGCTGTTGCAAGCGATTTGGATAGCCTGAAACAAAAGTTACAGCTAATCACCAATGATTCGTTAAAGGCACCCGTGTATTCCGAAATTGCTGATGTGTACTTAAAGTACGATACTATAGCCAATAAACGCCGACGGTTGTATTACCAAACCGAGGCGCTAAACTATACCATGCTTGCCTTACATCTTTATAGCCGTTATAGCGATTCTACTGGTTTAAGATTATCTTTTGACAACCTCGCCAAGGTTTATTATTCGCAAAAAAAATTCAGCCAGGCCAAGTGGTTCATCCTCCAATCAAATAATATATCACGCATAAAAAACGATATACCAAATATCATTGCATCGCTTGTTAGGCTATCCGTGGTAAAGATGGAGATAAAAGACTATAAACTTGCCATGCGCGATTTGAATGAGGCGTTGAGCTTATCTATAGCCAATAAAATGCCCGAAATGGAAGCCAATGTGCAAAAAAACTACGGCTATCTATATAACCGGATGGATAATCCGGGAAAAGGAGCTGTTGCCTTAAAACGCGCTGATGTTATATTAGACAGCATCAAAAAACAAGAGGCCGCCACAATGTTGGCTATCCAAAAATTTGCAGCAGATACCATATCCAATAAAACCATCGACTCTGCCGTTAAAAAAAAAACAGTGATAGTGGCGAAGAAACCGGCGGCGAAACCCAAAAAAGCTTCGCCCAAAAAAATAGTGGCATCCTTGTAATTGTAGCCCTTTCGCTCCTCGTTATTCTTTCTTTCATCCTATCTTCCCGGCGAAAAAAATAAGCCGCCTTATTTGGCGTTACACTAAACTAATGGCTTATAAACCTGTCTGTTAATTAATGAAAAAATATATTTTTAGTGCCTTTTCTATTGTTGCTTTAATCACTGTGTGCAGTTTTGGGTACGTAGGGCAAAACGACGGCGCGAACTTTGAGCAAGAGTTTTTAAGGCTGATCAATAGAACACGCGCCAAAGGCTGCAACTGTGGCAACAAATGGTACCCTCCCGCTGCGCCAATAGTTTGGAACGATAACCTGGAGAAAGCCGCCCAGGGCCACGCGGATGACATGTACAACCGCGATTACTTTAGCCATACCAGCAAGGACGGCCGGAGTATGAGCGACCGAATTGTTTTTGCGGGCTACCTTTTTAAAGGCTACAAAAGTTTTATGGTTGGCGAAAATATAGCCATGGGGCAAAGCAGCATTGTCCAGGTAATGGCTGGCTGGTTTAAAAGCGAAGGGCATTGCCAAAACCTGATGAACCCCGGCTTTAAAGAAGTTGGCGTTGCCGAAACAAACCATTACTGGGTGCAGGATTTTGGTGGCAGGGAGTCGTTCTCGACCGAGCAGCAAAAACTAATTAAAGCCGGCAAATACCGGCTGATACAACGAGAGGTTAAAGAAAGCCACTAATCCTTTTTCTCGTTCGGTTTTGTGTCGATTGCTTTCTCTGCGGCGGCTGCGGCTTTATTTTTTTCCCGGTTATCAGGCATCGGGCCACGTTTATATATTACCAGCCCGTTTAGGAAATTACGCAATAGCTGATCTTTACAGGGCTGAAAGTTGGGGTGGTCTTCCGAGCGAAAGATGGCGCTCAGCTCCGTTTTTGTTGTGCGGAAATTAGCGAGTTTTAGTATCTCGATAATATCATCATCGCGTAGCGACAATGCCACACGGAGTTTCTTCATTACATCATTATTGCTCATAATTGCTCCTGATTAGATCTTTTTAAATACCACTACGCCATTGTGCCCGCCAAAGCCAAAGGTATTACTCAGCGCAGCATTCACCTTCTTTTGGATTGCTTCATTAATAACAATATTCAGCCCCTTTGGTATTTCCGGGTCGATGTTTTGTGTGTTGATGGTTGGCGGTACAATACCATCAATAATTGCTTTTACAGCAATTATCGCTTCCACAGCTCCGGCTGCACCCAACAAATGCCCGGTTACAGATTTTGTAGCGCTCACATGAAGGTCGTTATGCCCGTCGAAAACCGCTTTTATGGCTTTTGCTTCGCTTATATCGCCAACTGGTGTTGATGTTGCGTGTGCATTTACAAAGCCAATATCCGTTGCATTCAAGCTCGCATCTTCTAAAGCTAATTGCATGGCGCGGATAGCGCCTTTGCCCTCCGGGTGGGTGGCTGTAATATGGTAGGCATCAGATGTCATGGCAGCGCCACCAACTTCGCAGTAAATATGCGCACCGCGTGCTTTTGCATGCTCGTATTCCTCCAGTACTAAAACACCGGCCCCCTCTCCCATTACAAAACCATCACGTTCCACATCGAAGGGGCGCGAAGCCTTGGTAGGCGCTGTATTGCGGGTAGATAATGCCTTTAGTGAGTTATACCCGCCCATAGATGCTTCGGTTATAGGCGCATCAGAACCGCCTGTGACTATGATCTTGGCCTTGCCAAATTTGATGTAATTAAACGCATCCATAATTGCCGTATTGGCACTTGCACAAGCCGAAGCGGTGGAGAAGTTGATACCCATAAAGCCGTATTTGATAGATATTAACCCGGCTGCCATATTAACTAATGTTTTTGGGATAAAGAAGGGGTTAAAATGCGGCTCGTAACCGCCTTCGGCAAACTCTTTATATTGGTGTTCAAAGGTATCCATACCACCTTGGGCTGTTCCAAATATCACCCCGATATCAAAGGGCGATACGCTATTAACATCGAAACCCGAGTCGGAAATAGCCTGTTCGGCAGCTATCAATGCGAATTGGGTATAAAGGTCGCTGCGTTTTATTTCGTTCCTGTCCAGGTATTGGGCAGCGTTGTATTCTGCAATCTGGGTAGCAAAATGTGTTTTAAATTTTTCGGCGTTGAACCGGGTGATAGGTTTTGCCGGGCTGTTGCCCTCAACTATATTATTCCAAAAACCGGCGATATCTGTCCCTGTTGCGGAAAAAACACCCATGCCGGTAACTACAACTCTCTTCATTTAATATAAAACAGTTTAAATTACGGTAGCGCAAAAGTACTACAGTAATGTTTATTATTTTGTAAAATTTTTCACCAGCCCATAATCGCCATGGCTTGTAAAAACCCGGGTTGCAGGGGCGCATTAATCGTAACAATTTCCGAGCCGTTTATAGGGTGGGTAAAACTCAGCTCTTCGGCGTGCAGCAGCATGGTTTCCATCTCCCATTTATCTTTAAACAATTTATTTTGCTTATTGCAGCCGTGGGTGCGGTCGCCGATGATGGGGTGGAATATATGCGCAAAATGCTTTCGTAGCTGGTGCATACGCCCGGTTTGCGGTTTGGCCCGTATCAACGAATACCTTGATGTAGGGTGTTTACTCAATGGCACATCCAGTTCGGCACGCTTTAACGTGGTAAAACGTGTAAGCGCCTCCTGCAATGTGCCGTTTTCCTTCCGCAACGGGTAATCAATTTCTAACTCGTCGGGCGTATAGCCGCGTACAATGGCCAGGTATTTTTTGCTTACACGATTCTCCATAAAGGCCTGCTGCATGGCTATTTCGGTTTCCTTATCAAAGGCGAACAGCAGCACACCACCGGTTTTCCTATCGATGCGATGTGCAGGGTTAACTTTTTTGCCTATCTGGTCGCGCAGCAATTGCAGGGCAAACTCTTCAGCATCGGCAGCGATTGATGAGCGGTGCACCAGCAGCCCGTGCGGTTTGTTTATAGCGATGAGGTGGTCGTCCTGGTATAAAATATCAAGCATCGAGATCAGCTTAAGGCAAACTGGAACTGCCCGGTAACCTGGTTAAGTGCAACGCCACTTGCCGCTACAACACCCGCCGGGTCGATGCAGTACACGTCACTCTCATTGTACCGCGATGCAACGCTTACATGGGTATTGCCCGCATGCTGTACAAACAGTTGCAGAGCAAGTTCGGGGTCGTTATTATCTTTAGATAGGTGGGCCAGCAACAAGTGGCTCATATAATGGGGTTTATGGTCTATAAACATCTGCAATGCCTGGCGGTTTGATAAATGCCCCTTCCCTCCGCGTATGCGGCGCTTTAAATAAAAAGGGTAGCGGCCGGCTTCCAGCATTGCTTCATCATAATTAGCCTCTAAAAAAGCCGCATGGCATTGCGCAAAATGGCGTATGAGGTGTTCGCAGGGCGCACCGATATCTGTAAAGATACCTATGCGGATATCGCCATCCGTAACCATAAAACTATGTGGTTCAATAGCATCATGGTGTTTGGGGAAGGCTGTTACCTCCAGGCCGCCGATAGTTATCGGTGTATAGCCTGTTAGGCTTATGCAAAGTTCCCTGGGTACATCGCCGCAATAATGGGCGGTGCCATCGGTAACATACACGGGCAGTTTGTATTTGCGTGCCAAAACACCTAGCCCGCGTATATGGTCTGAATGCTCGTGCGATATGAAGATAGCCTTCACTTTTTGCATTGATAAGCCTAGCCTCGCCATGCGTTTTTCGGTTTCGCGGCAGGATATACCGGCATCAACCAGCACTGCTTCACGCTCATTACCAACGTAATAGCAGTTACCGTTACTCCCCGAATTTAATGATGCAATGAAAACCGGCATAGCTTACAAAATAAAACAATTTGACTGGCAATAGAAAGTTTAAAGGACGGGTATTTATTAACTTTTAGTATAAACATTTCACAAAAAAGGGGTAATTTGGTATCCCAATTACAGATGAAGCCTGGTAGCATCAAAGCTTAGTGTTATGATACGAAAGTTTATTAAAAGCTTTTTACTTTCCTTTTGCTGCGCAATGGCATTTACCGGCGTATTTGCGCAGATACCCAATATAAAATATACCACCCCGCAGATTTACAAGGTTGGCATACCTATCACCCCTTTAAAACCGGAGAAAGTAGACGAAGGCGGCGACGTACCGATAGGCGAATACGGCACGGTTACTACCTTTGCCGGCAACGGGCAATATAGTTATACCGACGGCGCAGCACAAGTCGCCAGTTTTAGAATCCCTACTGGGCTGGCAATTGATAACGAGAATAATGTTTATGTTGCCGATTTTGGTAACGATGTGATACGTAAAATTACTCCACAGGGCTTAGTTTCAACCTTTGCTGGTAGAGGCAGCGGCGGGCGCGACAATGGCATAGGCACACAGGCAAGCTTTTACAAGCCATCGGGGCTTGTTATAGACCAAGCCGGCTTAATGTATGTGGTTGAACAAGTTGGTGAAGATGTGCGGAAAATAACCGGCAGCGCCCAGGTATCGTTACTGGCGGGCAGCGGGCTTATTGGCAAAGCTAACGGCACAGGTACCGCCGCCAGTTTTAATACCCCTGTAGACGCAGCGTTAGGCCCCGACGGAAACCTGTACGTAGCCGACCTGCAAAACTACCTTATCCGCAAAGTTACTCCGGAGGGTGATGTCACTACTTTTGCCGGGAATGGCGTTGCAGCATCAGTCGACGGCACCCTTTTGCAGGCGAGTTTTGGCAACCCGCAGGGGCTTGCTTTCGATTCGAAAGGGAATTTGTTCGTGTCTGATAATTACAACTATACCATACGCAAAATATCTACCAATGGGCTGGTAACTACATTTGCGGGCACCGGCAACCGGGCTTCATTAGATGGCACAGGAACTTCGGCAGGGTTTACACAACCTACCTACCTTGTGTTTGATACCAACGACGACCTTTATGTGGCGGACGCCACCCTGGTGCGCAAAATAACGAGGGAGGGTGTTGTCACTACCGTTGCGGGTAGTAATAGTGAGGCCGGCTTTGTAGACGGTGTTGGCACCGCGGCAAGGTTCTCCACAGTTGGGGGGCTGGCATTTGACCGGAACGGTTTTTTATTTGTTGGCGAGATAAGCAACCATGTTATCCGCAAAATAACTTTGAGCGGCTATACCATAGATAAATCCCTGCCACAAGGATTAACCTTTAATCCGGAAGATGGTACCATTAGCGGCACACCCGTTTCATTGGCTGTTGCCGAAAATTATACCATTACCGCACGTAACAAAAGCGGCAAGGGTAGCACAGCAGTGCGAATTGAGGTTACGGGCAATTCTGTACCTGCTACGGAAGCGCCTAAAATAAATTATGCTTCGCCGAAAGTTTATACTATAAATGCACCAATACAACCCCTTATACCCGATAAAAAAGGCGGTGCTGTTGATCCTAATGGCTTTAGTATTGATAAACCGCTGCCCACGGGCTTAAGCCTCGACCCTAATACCGGTGTTATCAGTGGTACACCAACGGAATTATCGCCGGCCACCATTTATACCATTATTGCCAAAAACAACGCCGGTCCGAGCCAGGCCCAGCTTAACATTAAAATAAGTGACGAAATATTATCCATTTCTTTGCCACCTGATATAAGATACGCCTCGCCTCAAACGCTTTATTTAAAAGCCCCCCTTTCGCCCAATATTGTGCCAGAACAACGTGGCGGCCCAGTTGAGGCGCACTCTGCCGGGTTGGTGACTAATTTTGCCGGCACCGGGCAACCGGGCCGCGACGACGGACCTAAAGCAGGAGCCAAATTTGACGGGCCTGCAAAGGTTACTATAGATGGGCAGGGCAATTTTTACGTTTCAGATTTTAACAATTATTCCCTGCGCAAAATAACCCCAGGGGGCAATGTGAGTACTGTATCGGGTGCTGCAGGACCGGGCTACGCCAACGGTGCATTCAGAACGGCCCAACTGCAAGGGCCAAGAGGGCTGGTTACCGATAAAGCTGGAAACGTCTATATCGCCGACGTTTACTCTATCCGCAAAGTGAATGCTACGGGTATCACATCTATCCTTGCAGGCAATGGTACCGCAGGGAATACCGATGGTACAGGTACCACCGCACGGTTTGATGGTGTAGTAAGCCTGGTGATAGACAACACAGATAACATCTACGCTATAGACCAGGGGAACGGCACCATCAGGAAGATAACGCCAGGCGGGGTAGTAACTACAATAGCCGGCAACCGCAACCGTAATAATGTCGACGGACAGGGCACTGCAGCATCCTTCAACAACCCGCAGGATATAGTACTTTATAACGGCAACTTTTATATTGCCGATTACCTGTATATCCGGAAGATGACGCCGGGCGGATTGGTGACTACCATTGCCGGGAATGGCATACCAAAGGTACTGAACGGCACTGCTTCGTCTGCCGGGTTTGGCAACGCAAGCGCATTGGTCGTCAACGGCGCAGGCGAGTTGTACGTACTTGATTTAGGCAACAACGCAGCTAACGAGGGTAGCGCGATTTTACGGCTGATAGATAAGGGTAACAACGTATCTACCGTAAATATTATGGATAATACGGGCACTAAAACCTATTTATCTGTCCCTAATGGTTTAACGCTGGATAAAACAGGGCTTATATATGTCGCCAGCGGTAGCAATTATATCCAAACCTTGTCCTTCGACAGGTACACCATCGATAAGGCGCTACCTGCCGGGCTTACTTTTGATACTACAACCGGGGAGATAAGCGGAACTCCAACAGTTTTATCGCCCGCCCAGGATTATACTATTATTGCCTATAACAGTGGTGGGCCCAGTTCAACCACATTAAACTTAAAGGTTGTGCCAAGCGAGACGAAGATACCCTCGATAATTACCTTCCCCGAATTTGCAGCCAACCCTGTTTGGGATGCCGATATTAATATCGACCCGAAGATAACCCGCTCCCAAACAGAAACACCTTTAGTGCTCACCAGCAGCAACCCGGCAGTTGCGACTATTAATGCTGATAATACGCTCCATATACTTAGCGCGGGCGAAGTTGTAATTACCGCCAACCAGGCGGGAAACGACAATTACCTACCAGCAGATGCGGTTGCAAGGACAATAACCGTATCCCGTGCAAACCCTATTACATCATTTGTGGCAATTGAAGAGAAAACAGCTTGCGACGCTGATTTTAGTGCGGCAGGTATCAGTACGAATACATTCGTGCCTATTATATACAGCAGCAGCAACCTTAATGTTGCAACAGTAAACCAGCAAGGCATGGTACACATAGTTGCGGCAGGCAATACCGACATAAAAGCCACACAAGCTCAATCTGCCTTGTACAATGCCTTGCCCGAAGTGGTGCGCCGGCTTACTGTAACAGCCACCAATTCGCAAATACCGGCACCAACGGTGAGTATATCAACGCCTTCGACAAACGTTTACGAAAGCGAAAACGTAAGTTTTACAGCCATTACCAACGGTACCGCCGACAGTTATCAATGGCAGGTAAACGGTGTAAACGCAGACCATAACTCGGCAACATTCAGCACATCGGCCTCGCAGGACCAAGATAGGGTATCGTGCATCGTTACCTTTACCAACCATTGCATTGCTCCGGTAACCAGCAACGAAATTAAACTAACCGTATCGCCCCCGCCAGTAAGCATTGTACCGCCAAATACCTTTAGCCCTAATGGCGATGGTGTAAACGACACCTGGAAGATACCTGCGCTGCTCTCCTACCCCAAATGCAGTGTGCGCATCTTTAACCGCAACGGTAAGCAAATTATTCTTTCGCGCGGTTACAGTAAAGCTTGGGACGGCACTTATGCAGGTAAGAATTTGCCAGCAGGAGTTTATTATTATGTAATAAGCACCGGTGATAGCCAGGCCGATGTATCGGGTAATGTGACTATTTTGAGGTAAAATAAAACACCATTTCAACATAAAGCATATTCTGCTAAAACAAGCAAGGCCGGCTGATTTCTCAGCCGACCTTTAGTATATATTCGGTTGGGGGTACCGAACTGGGGGTTGTTTTTTATTTGGTACCTGTACCTACCTGCATTGGGTTTACGCCGGTAGATTGGCCACGAACCGGGCCATTAGCGCCCATTTTTTGTTTAAATACCTGGAATTTAGACGGCTCTCCGCTTTTACCCCAGAAGTTGTTGGTTTCGTCGATATCGGCAGTTTCGCGCATCGGGTCGATTTTAATCGATACCACTTCTTTATCCTGGATGTAGAATTTGCTGCAATTCTTTTCGTTTAACCTCCATATCTGCGCAGGGATGCGGTCGATAGAGGTTGTTCCATCAGCAAATTTAAACTCTACGATGATCGGCATTACCAATCCGCCTTTATTGCTAAAGTTTAACTGGTAGAAGTATTTAGAACCGTATTTCGATTTATCATCGGCAGTCATCGCATCAGTTTCAAACGTTGGCGGGGCTTGTGCCTTTACCATGTTAGAAAACTTCACAGTATCAACACCGGCCAGGCCACGGGCGTATTTCCAATAGAAATCGTGCGTAGCAGTATCCCTGTCGGTTTGGAAAACGATATTTTTATCGGTACGATTACGGATCTTAGAGATATCCTCGAAACTGTTTACCGATGGCGGGGCAACTTTTGCCGTTACGCCGCTGCCTTTTGGCATGGTGTAAATATCCTTCAAATCTGCTTTACCCACTTTAACCGAATCTAAAGAGATATCAACCGGATCGGTTCCGTAGAACCAGCCTCTCCAGAACCAATCCAGGTCCTCCCCACTGGCATCTTCCATAGTGCGGAACAGGTCGGCAGGTGTTGGGTGTTTAAATGCCCAGCGTTTTGCATATTCTTTAAAGGCATAATCAAACAGCTTACGGCCCATAATGGTTTCGCGCAAGATGTTCAAACCGGTAGCCGGTTTGGTATAAGCATTCGGTCCAAAACGAACGATGTTCTCGGAGTTGCTCATGATAGGCTCCAGCTCATTCTTAGGCAGTTTCATGTAATCAACAATGGTGTACGCTGCGCCTTTTTTGCTTGGGAATTTGTTATCCCAAAGCTCTTCGGCAAGGTATTCTACAAAAGAATTCAAACCCTCGTCCATCCAGCTCCACTGGCGCTCATCGCTATTGATAATCATCGGGTAAAAATTGTGGCCAACCTCGTGGATCACCACTCCTATCATACCGTTTTTTGTACTTTCGCTGTAGGTGCCGTCTTTTTCGGTACGGCCGTAGTTAAAGCAGATCATCGGGTATTCCATACCATTTGATGCCTCAACGCTTTGCGCAACAGGGTAAGTGTAAGGGATACTGAAATCAGAATAAGTTTTAATGGTGTGCGCTACCAGCCTGGTAGAGTACTTGCTGTACAAGTTGTAAGCTTCTTTACCATAATAGCTCATGCACATAATGTTTTTGCCGTTAAGCTTAATGCCCATAGCATCCCAAACAAATTTACGTGAAGACCCCCATGCAAAATCGCGCACGTTATTGGCCTGGAACACCCAGGTTTTTTTGGCGGTTGATGGTGCTTTTTCTGCCTTTTTAGCTTCGGCAAGGGTTACTACCTCCACCGGTACGGTTGAAGCTTTTGCCTTGTTGTAACGGGCAAATTTTTCAGGGCTAAGCACGGCACTGTAGTTTAAACACTCGCCGGTGGAACCGATAACGTGGTCGGCAGGTACGGTCATTTGCACATGGAAGTTACCGAATGTCAGCGCAAACTCGCCCCGGCCAGTAAACTGGTGGTTTTGCCATCCCTGAAAATCGCTGTAAACGCAAAGGCGTGGGTACCACTGTGTCATGGTAAACAGGTAGTTACCGTCTTCGGGGAAGAACTCGTAGCCCCCACGGCCGCCAATAGTCATACGGTCGGTAATTTTGTAGGTCCAGTCTACATTAAAAATAAATTGCTGGCCCGATTTTAAGGGGGTAGGCAATTCCACACGCATCATGGTTTTGTTAACCGTGTAGGCTAATTTTTTACCGGTAGCATCGGTTAGTTTGGTAATTACATCACCCAAGCCATTATCCACATCGCCATTGCGGCCGAGGGTACGGTCGATGTTTTGGGTAGTGGTTTGCTTTGGCATGGTAGAGCTGCTTTGGTAATTAGAGTTGTTCAGCGTGTTGTGCTGGTTCTCATCCAGTTGCAGCCAGATGTAGGTGAGGACATCCGGTGAATTGTTAACGTAGGTAATCGTCTCGCTGCCTATTAGCTTCAGGTTCTTCTCATCAAGTTCGCACTTAATGTTGTAATCGGCACGTTGCTGCCAATATTTTACGCCCGGTGCCCCGCTGGCTGTGCGCTGCTCGTTTGGTGTGGGCAGGATGGTGCCCAGTTGCTCAAACTTGTTACCGTGATTGCTACCGGGGTTATTTTGGATATCCTGTGCAAAGGATGCTCCAACGGTGCCCATCACGAATAAAAATCCTGTAAAGATCCGCTTCATATTCTGTTTTTAGTGATTAATTGTGTTCGTTTTAAATATTAAAAAGGGAGGCGCTCAAAGGCCATTTTCAAGGCCAGTGCAAACACTCCCGAAGATAAAAAAAATATCCAATCCCTGCGCCGCACCTTCAGCAAATTCAGGAACAGCCAGCCAACAATTAGGATGATGGCAACTACCATGATCTGCCCAACTTCCAACCCGATATTAAAGCCGAATAGCCCCATGCCGATGCCCTGCCCCTGAGCCAGCATAATGCGTATGCTGTTGGCGAAACCCATGCCGTGGATGAGCCCGAAACCAAGCGCCAGGTAGTAATTTACCTGTGCGCTGCCTTCCTTTTTATCAACCCGCAAAATATTGTTGAGGGCGGTGATAAAAATGGTGCAGGGTATTAAAAACTCCACCCATTTACTGCTGAAGCGGATTACGTCGAGCACGCTTAACGCCAGGGTGAGGCTATGCCCAATGGTGAAGGCCGTTACCAGTATCAATACCTGCCTGATGTTTTTGAATGTGTAAACGGCTGCCAGCGCCAGGATGAACAGCTGGTGGTCGAGCGCGTCGAGGCTGATGATGTGCTTCCATCCTAAGCTGAAATAAAAAACAAAATCAGACATGCAATAAACAGGCGTTGAAAGCGTAAATTTAGCAGGTTTTAATTATAAATAAAACCTGCTACTGTTATGACTGCTTTATTAGGCAAACCGCTACTATATTGTTACATTTTATTAGGTTCTTTTTGGGTGGAGAAGCCCGCTCCCGCTAACTTTCACCCGCTACATGTAAGTACATCCGATATCAGCTATAACGCCAAGGACGGGCAGATGGAAGTTATCCTCACGATATTTACCGATGATTTTGAAAGCGCGCTAACCAAGCAATTCAATACCAAAACCGATTTAAGCAAAGCCGAAATGCATACCGCGATGGACGACCTGGTGAAAAAATATACCGCCGGGCACCTGCAGGTACGCACCGGCGGAGCGGCCTTGCCCTTAACCTACCTGGGCTTCGAGATCAACAAAGAAGCGGTGAATGTGTACCTTGAATCGCCAAAAATAGCCAGCCCAAAAAAGATAGATGCTGATGTGAGCCTTTTGCAAAACCTGTACGAGGACCAGCTAAATATTGTACACATGACAGTTGGCGGTGTACGCAAAAGCGCTAAGCTGGATAGCCCTGCGCGGAAAGTATCGCAGGAGTTTAATTAACACGAATTGCACGAATTAAGGCTAATTGCACGAATTTGATTTCAAAAATTTGCGCCGATCAAATTCTGAAAATTCTGATTCAGACAATAATAAACAACGAACTCCGCTCCTTTTGCTGAAGGTTACTGCTGCGATGCCCTTTGCCAGTAGTATCTTCCATTAATAAAACCTCGCCCTGCGCAAACTTTCGTTTTTCGCCAAGCGATGTTTCTATTTCTACACCGCCATCCAGAAGCACAACGTATTGTTTTTGAGGCGCAGTATGCAGATCGTTATATCCCGCTGGTACTTTTCTAAACTGCACTGCTTTTACCACTACATTCTCTGATAGCTGCCCTATCGGACCTTTATCAGTTAACGGATAAAACATCTCATCAAAGCAACTGTCGCCGTTTTCATCGGCATAAACCCGGGTTACTTTAAACTGCTCCATGGTGTTATGCGGCTAAAAGCTTGTCCCACTCGGGATGTTTCCGCAGGAAAACCTGCACATAGCTGCAAAGCGGTATCAACGTTAGTTTGTGTGCCTCTATATATTTAAAAGCCTTTTCTACAATAGCCTCTGCAACGCCCAGGCCCTGCAACTCTTTGGGCACTTCGGTATGGATGAGGTAGATCTTATCACCTTTGGTTTTATAATCGATAAAGGCGCGCTGCCCATCCACAAACAGTTCAAAATTGTGGATTGCTTCGTTATTTATCAGTTCTATATCGTCGTAATTCATTTCCTCAGCTTTTTAAAATTGCTTGCCGTGTATAAAGCCAACAGCCATGCTATCAGTTTGTTCATATAAATATGGTGCTGTTAGCCAGCTCTATCTCTTCCTGGCTGATGGTATGCGGCCTGCCGTTGTAAACTTTAAGCGTTACCGCTGCATCCATACTCTTTAACACTTTTACGCTTTCCTCTACTCTTGTTAAAGGTACGTGCGGATCGGGGTTCCCGGTGGTGATCAAAACCGGCATGCCGATGAAATCGCCTTTGTAGTTCTCCAGGTTTAAGCGCTCGCCTATCAATCCGCCCGTAAAGGCAACCGCGCCGCCAAAAGGCTGGGCGTGGCGGGTAATGTATTCCAGCGTTAAACACGCCCCCTGCGAAAAGCCCAGGAAGTAAATCTTATGCATCGGAGTACCATCTGCCAATACCTGTTTCACGGTTTCATCAACCATTTGCAATGCCGAATCTAAAGCCGGCTGGTTCTGCGCATCGGGCGCTAAAAAGCTTAATGGGTACCAGCTATTGTTGGTGGCCTGCGGTGCGTAAAGGGCAAAACCATCTACATCAAGCTCATTTGCTATGCCTATAATATTGGCAGCTGTGCCGCCCCTACCATGTAGCAGTATTAAAGCGCCTTTGGCAACGGCAGGTGCCGCACCCGCCGTTTTTATTTGTTTTGTGTGGTTATACATAATTAAACCAAACTTGGTAATGATTTTTCTAAAGTCGACCTGAACCTCTCGTGCTGTGCAGGTAATTTCAGGTTCTGGCCCAATTCTTCAACTGGTTCGTCAACTGCAAAGCCCGGGTTATCGGTAGCAATTTCGAACAACACACCTCCCGGTTCGCGGAAGTACAGTGAGTAGAAGTAATTACGGTCGATCTTATCGGTAATATGTAAACCTAAAGCGGCAATCTTCTCGCGGTATTGCATCAATATTTCTTCGTTGGCTACTCTAAAGGCAACGTGGTGTACGCTGCCACCGGCCACGTGCCCTGCAACTTCACCGGCTACTTCTACAAGGTCAACAATGTTGGCATTTTCAACCGCGTCAGTTACAAAACGGTAGCGGTTTACGTGCTGTTCTAACAATTTATAACCGAATACACCGCTTAAAATATCAGCTGTTGCCTGCATTTTGTTGGTGGTGATGGTTACATTATGAAAACCTTTAATAGCGTTATCTGCTGTAACCTCCTCGGTTTCCCATGGTAAACGGGTATCTGCTGTTTTTGAGGCTGTAAGCTCCAGTTTCAAACCGTCAGGGTCTAACACGGTAAGGTATTCTTCGCCAAATTTTTCGGCTACTTTGTTATAGATCACGTTGTGTTTTTCGAAACGGTTCACCCAAAAATCGAGGCTACCTTTTGGTACCGAGTAACCAATTTCGGTTGCCTGCCTTGCGCCTCTCCTGCCGCTTTGGATGCCTTCCCATGGGAAGAAAGTAAGGATAGTGCCGGGTGTACCCTCTTTATCGCCGTAGTATAGGTGGTAAGTTTCTGGGTCATCGAAGTTTACGGTTTTTTTAACCAGGCGCTGGCCTAAAACATTGGTATAAAAATTATGATTGCGTTTGGCATTGCCTGCTATTGCAGTAATGTGGTGGATGCCGTTTATTGTATTTTCCATGATGTTGTTGTTTTAAATGTTTGTGTTTTTATTCCTTGTTTGTTGATATCAAATGTCGGGATAAACACAGCATTTCAACTTAATGTAGGTTAAAACGGAAAGTTAATGTAGGTTAAGAGAAGCAACACCGGCTTTAAAACCATTTGCTTTAGCACAATTTGTACGATCCGTACAGTTCGTACAAATTCGTACAGTTCGTACAAATTTTCGGGAGATTCGTACAGTTTCGCACAAGTTCGTACAGTTTCGTACAAGTTCGTACAGTTTCGTACAGCTGTTTTGGCGATTGCGGAAATCGGCGAAAATCTTCAAAAATCTGTGAAAATCTGTGAAAATTGGTGCATCTTTCATTAATAAAAGACAGCCCCTTCGATCTGCAATTTTTTCAATTTGACGCGGCTCTTAAACGATTTTAAGAGCCGGCAGAATTCGAGTTCAGGCAAATTACAACCTGAAATTCATCGACACATACGGGTACCAACCCTCCACCGAGTGCCCCATCAACACCTGCACTACAATGAGCGCCGCGGGCGAAAAGTAAGCACCCCCGCCTACGCCCTGATGCAGGCCACCACTGTTATAATTATTGGCCCATACCCGGCCAACGTCGTAAAAGCCGCTGATGCCTAATTGCCCCGGCAGTAAATAGCCGCGTATGTTGGCGAGCTTTAACCGTGCCTGCAGGTTGTTATACACCATGTGTTTACCGGCAAAGCGGTTTTGCAAATAGCCCAGCAGGTTGCCCTGCCCGCCCAAAAACATGCCCTGGTAAAAAGCGGGGCGGCCAACGGTAACGCCGCCGCCTATCCTATCGGTAACTACCAGCGCACCGTGGCTGGTTAGTTTTTTATAAAACGTATACTCCGAACGCAATTGCCCGTAAGATGCCGAATAGCCATTAGCTCCCCGGTAACCGGTTAAGCTAACGGTAAACAAATGCCCGTCGTTAGGGAAAATGCCGCCCTTCCGGCTATCGTCGGTGTAATTTACCGCCAGCCCCACGTGAACTTTATCCTTATCTACGATGAGGCTATCGTAAGAATTAATAAGCGGCGGGAAGGTGATCAATCGCCCGACATTATCATCCGCCCCGAAATGATAGTATTGAAATGAGGGGCCTACACTAATGCTTTTTGTACTGTCCATTCTCCAGCGCAGGGCGGGGTCAAACTGGTAGGTATCAAACCGGGTACGGTAAAACCGCCTGTAACCGGGGCCTTTTACCAGTGGCGTGCCATTGCCAAAACCAAAAAAGTTTTGGGTATTATCCGGTGCCTGTATAAATGATTTGATCAATAGATCGGCCTTGCCGAAAGCATGTATCCACTCGCCGCTATACCTTATGCGGTAAGCATCGGTAGAAAAAGAATGGCTTATCAGCAATTGCTGTACGCTGGTGTAGGGCAGTTTGCGAAACCCATCATATTTAGTGTATTTAAAACCTGCCCCCAGCATAAAACCATCGTCAACGTTAAGCGCAGCTGTTGCCAATGGCATCCAAACGTTGTAAGGGTATGTAGGTATAAACTTAGTATTAAAAGTGTCCCTCGATAAACGCTTGCGGAATATGCTTTCGTCGCCGATAAATTTAAGGCTGTCGGGCTTATCATATAGCTTCACCCTGCCGTTAGATTTTATACCCTCGTAAATTTTATTGCCCTTTCCGCCTACCACGCGCAGGTTTATAGGCGATGTTGGCGCGTTAATGATAACATGGTCGTCCCCGCCGGAAACGAACAGCCTGATCTCTTTGGTGATCTCGGGCTTGTACACTATATCCAACAAAGTATCGCCCGGCTTACCTTCTTTGGATATTTTTTGGATGAACACCCGCATGCCATTGTCCGGCGCATCGGTAATGGTTACCTGCTCGTTTTTATCGCTGGTGCGGATATCAACCAACCGGTTTATAAAACGGTAATACTCATCCATCGCCTTCGGGATATTATCGCGGCGCTGTTTCAGTTCGGCAAGCAATTCATCGTGGCGTATATTATAAGCCTCAACAGGCATTTTGCGTAAGCCTGCTTCCAGCACGGCATCTGTTTCGGCAGCAATAAACTGGTTGGTAATACGCATCCAATCTTCATAAGATATCTGCGCATCTGTATAAGGCTTTATAAAGCGTGTTTTAAAAATGGAGTACTTTACCCGGGGGATCTCGCCGCTAAAATTATCGATAGCAGGGCTGATAAAGGGCAGCGACGCGATGCTCGGGAATAGCCCCTGTGCAACGTGCAATACCTGGTCGCGGTCGCGCGGAACGCCGATGTACATCTTGCCGTTTCCTTTTTGCCTGTCCAGCCAGCGCCATTGGTCTTCGTGCCTGTCCCAATCGGCCACCAGCAAATCAAGCAACCGTGCCCGCAAAAATGCTTCCCCATCAAAATGGTTGTCGTTATCTTCTATAAGCTTGCCTAAAGCTTTTGGGGTATTGTCCGATTCGCCCCCCGGTTCGCGTTCTTCCAGCAGGCAAATGGTATTGGCAAACTTTTTACGGTATTTGCCCAAAGCTTCTTCATCGGCCACAAGCCCAATAACGGGGTTGGAGTGCGGCACATTCGCTGCCTCGGCCATAGGGCCAACTATCAGTGCCGAAAATGGGTGTTGCCCGCTAATGGCATCGTCCAGCCAGTCGACCGCAAAAGTGCCTGCAAAATTTGGCGGGAGCAGTTTATCCGGAGATTTCTCTACGCTGCGTATCACCCACTCGCGGCCTTGTTTATCCTTAAGCCTTAACGATTTCGACTGGTAGCCCCCGCCTTCCTTATCCGGCGTGAGGCCGCCATAAACCTGGCTTATTTTAATGATGGGCAGCTTAACGGGCATTGCCCATTCCTTACGGTAGTTTTCGCCAAAAAGCCAGCGGTGTGCGCCGGTTACATCGTTGTATGATGGATGCACCTTTATTACAACGCTATCCTTAAACTTTGGCTCGGGCAGTTCCTGGACGGTTGTTTGTTGCGCATAGGCTGCCGTAGCAGTGGCAAAAATTGCGGAGAGGATAAGTAGGTTCTTACGCATAGGTACGGGGTATTAAGTATGTTATCCGGCGTTGAACAAGCCACCGGGTATCGGCTATTTGGGTTTGGCGTATTTAAAAAGCAATATATTTCCGCTTGCTATTTCATCGCCTTCGTTTGATATATACAGGTTGCCTTTGCTATCGAATGCCATCCCCTCGGGCTGTAAAAAGCCCTTTAACGGGAAGCTGGCCTTCTCGTTCCATTTGTCATCTGTCACTACCAGCAGTTTGTTGATAGATGAAAGTATAAACCACTCTTTCGTCAACGGGTTTTTTGCCATTGCCGAGGGGCGGAACTTAAATTTTTTCTTTTTACCGCCATCGCCAGCATCGGTTACCGAGACGTTAAAATCGCCGGTTTTTGCAATAGTGCCATCTGCGCCCAGATCGAACACGTAACCTGTATTATTATTCGACGATTTATCAATATCGCATTGCTTGCACAACACATACAACTTTTTTGTATCGTTATCATAGTGCATGGCCTCGTATTCACCAACAGGCATCAGGTGTTTCACTTTTTGGCTTTGTATTTGCCCGCTTGCCACCTCTTTTAAGGGGAAGCTATGAAACTCGCCATCGCTGCGGAGGATAACTGCCTGGCCATTGCCAATGGCAACATCTTCGTAATCGCCGTGTTTACCAAATTTAGCACTTTTTGATGTTTTATCGCCCGGGTGCAGGTAATAGATATTGCCGTCTTCGTCCTGTTCGGCATAAATAACATTATCATCGCCTTTATTAAACGCTATGCCGGAGATCTCGAGCAAATCGTGCGGCATCGCATACTCCACGGGGTTGCTCAAATCGTATCCGGGTGGGCTTAAGGCAACCGCTGCCTCGCTCTCTTCTTTTTCGTGCTTACCTTTTTTACTCTTACCATCCCCCCCGCGGCACGATACTGCTACGATACCAATTACTACTACAGAAAATAAAACGGCTAATTTTTTCATAATGCTTTTGTTAAAACAACCTGTTTATCGCTTAAATACCGGTAAATGGCCTGTTGCGACCGTACCTGCGGACCGGTTAATTCCGGCTTAATATTTTGCAGTTGCTCATCTAACAACACCGCCTGCACATTATCGTTTAGCTGGAACGCAATTATTTCTTCTAATTGCAGTTTTATGGCCTCATCAAGCACCGGGAAGCAAACCTCTATGCGGTGGTAAATATTACGGTTCATCCAATCTGCCGAACCCATAAATATTTCCTTTTCGCCATTGTTATTAAAGATAAACACCCGCCCATGCTCCAGGTAACGGTCTACGATCCGTTTTACGGTAATATTTTCGCTCTTGCCTGCCACGCCCGGTATCAGGCAGCAAATACCGCGGATGATAAGCGATACAGCAACCCCGGCCTGTGATGCCTCATATAATTTTTTTATCATCACCTGCTCTTCCAGGTTGTTCATTTTTATAATGATGCTTGCCGGCAACCCTTGCCGGGCAAAGGCTATTTCCCTATCTATCAGTTCTAAAAACCGTTGCTGCAGGTTAAACTGGGCTACCAGTATATGCTTAAAATCGATATGGTTGTCTTTCGATGGCTTTTCGCGTTTGGATAGGAATATAAACAGCAACTCCACCTCGCGCAGCAGGCTGTGGTTGGTAGTGAGCAGGATGTGATCGGTATAAAACCGGGCGGTACCTTCGTTAAAGTTACCGGTTGCAAGCAATCCGGAATATGCTATACGCCCGTTTTTACGGGTTTTTACCAGCGCTATTTTTGCATGTACTTTTAGGGCAGTTACGCTGTAAATGATGTCTACACCTGCAGCTTTCATTTTTTTTGCCCATTTTATATTATTGGCCTCATCAAACCGGGCTTTAAGCTCTACCAATACCCTAACCTTTTTGCCATTTTTCGCGGCCGTTATTAAGGCATTTACAATTTTAGAATCGCTTGCTACGCGGTAAAGGGTAACGTTTATTTCCTCTACATCCGGGTTATTGGCGGCTTCGTTAAAAAAGCGTAAAATGGTATCGTACGATTGATATGGCGCATTTACCAGCAGGTCTTTTTGGGCAATAACGGCCGCAAGCGGCTCCGTAGCCGAAACGTCTTCCAAACCGGCGGCAGGCCATTTATCGTACGACAAGCCTGGGGCGTTTACCGGAAGCGAAAAAAAATCCTTGAGGTTATGGTACCGCCCACCTTCCACCGTAGTGGGCTTATTAAGGTTAAGGTAATTGCTCAGGCTGTCGGCTATCCACATGGGCATATCGGCCTGGTACAAAAAACGGGTAGCAAAACCAAGATCGCGCTTGTTTAGTTGCTTCTCAATTTGTTCGGACAGGTCGCCTGAGTATTCGTCTTTAAGGTCCAGCTCCGCATCGCGGGTAATTTTAAAACTGTAACAGTTTTTTATCTCTGCATGCGTAAACAGCTTATCAAGGTTCCAGCGGATAACGTCGTCTAAAAAGCAAATGTATTGCCCGCCTTCTGCCTTTACCGAGTAAAACCGGGGCAGGTCTTCTGAAGGGATATTTACCAGTACCAGCTTATCATCTTTCCCCTCTTTCAATTCAACCAAAAAATAAAGCTTATTATTTTCCGGGAAAAAGCCGTGGGTTTCGTCAAGCGCAACGGGTTGTAAAAAAGCCAAAACCTCCGAAAGGAAATAATTAGCTACCTCCTCCTGAAATACTTGCGGCAATGGCTGGTTATACAGCAAGTTTATACCTTCTTTGCGCAAAAGCGGTATCAGCTCCCCGGTTAGTATTTGGCCAAAACGCTGCAGCTGGGCCAATATGGCCTCCGATGCCTGTTGCAATATATCTGCCTGTTTGCCTGCATCTATATCGCTGCTTTTTTTTTGCCCAATTTTTTGCAGGGCGCGCAATACCGGCATACGTACGCGGTAAAATTCGTCGAGGTTGGATGAATAGATGGCCAAAAACCTGATGCGCTCCATCAGTGGCGCCTGTTTGTTGGCGGCCTCTTGCAGCACCCGGCTGTTAAAGCCAAGCCAACTCAGGTCGCGGTTAAAAAATTGATGCATAAGCCTTACAATATAGGTTTATCGGCAAAAAATGCCGAAAACACAATAAATGCCAGTACCGATGTAATAAGCCCAAACATAAATATATTATAGGCTATACGCAGCAGGCGGTATTTTTTCCCTAATACCACGCCTTGTGCGTACACATCCTTTATCAGGCTGCCGTATAAAAAATCTTTATCATCCATCATCTTTTCCATGCCGTAGGTGTACTCCTCTAACGACATTTTATAAAAATTGCCAAAGAACAGCAGGTTTACATTTTTGGTGTCAACATCTTCGCGGGTAAACTCGCCCTTGGGTATGGATGGGCGCGTTGCCAATATGGAAAAGGTAATGGCCAGTAAGCTTATCGATAATAAAATAAACGTAGGGATGATGAGGAATTGATTTTCGCTTAGCCTCCGTAATACCAAACTGATAATGGCTGATAAAATGATGGAGTTAACGGTAATCATAATATGTGCCTTATTATCAGCCATATCACTCAGCCGCTGATGGTTTGCCGAGCTTATCCTGAACATGGTTTCAATACCTTTTTTTGGTTCTTCCACTTTTTCGTCGCCCGCTTTTTTCTTGCCCTTTTTTTCGTCGATAATTGGTACGGGGGGCACTTGAGGTTTTATGTCCTGCGGTTTGGCATCTTTTGCTTTCCCATCGGCCTTAGCTATTTTAAGTTTCAGCTCCTGGATATTTTTTTGTTTGGTTGCATTAAGTAGTACCTGGCAATAATCGGTGTGGTATTGGTGCGCCGATAAAAAAGCTACGCTTTTACGCCACCAATCCAGTTTTTTTATTTCGGTACCGTGCAGTACACTCATTTCCTTCCGAAGCAATTTATCCGTGTCGAAGAATTCTTCGGTGCCCAGGTGGTAAAGGTCGGCATCGCAAACAGTTTTTTCCAACAGGCTTAAAGGCGACTGAGGCATGCGGGTGGCCATAATACAGCCGTTAATATCAGCAATATCTTCCTCGGTTACACCAATGTTTTTGAGGTATTCGCCAGCAAGTTTAGCGCTTTCTTCCTCGTGGTTAGCTATATCTACCAAATAGCCGGTATCATGGAACCAGGCAGAAGCAACTACCACAAAGTAATCCCTATCGTTCACCTGGTAATGGTTGGCAATTTCGGTTGCCCGGTTTACCATTGTTTCGGTATGCCTTTTATCATGATAAGTAAGGCGCGGATCGGCATGGCTTTTATAGTAGGCCAGCACATATTCGCTAACCTGCTTCAGCATTTGTTGATAATTCATATTAGATGTTGTGTTAACAACCTTTTAGTAAAAATGTGTGCAAATGTAGTGTGCACAAAACAATTTATTGAGTAATTTGCTTAAACCTTATCGGTTTGGCATAAATATAATTATTAAAACAAAGCCATACACTAATGACTATATTTTTTTGTAAGCGCATATTTAAGCTATTTATTTTACTACAGTTATTTACGGCACTTGGTACAGGCACAAAGTTATTTGCGCAGACCGTTGTGGTGCCCCCCAAGGATACAGTAGCGGCTTTACCCGCCCCAAAGCCAAAGGTAGCTGTGGTTGTACCCAAGGCAGACAATTTTATACAGCGGTTTGACGATCGCACCATGATAAGCCTTGCCCTGCACCGTACGCCCCAGGCTACGCCAACGGCACGGTTCCTGTCGCGCAACCTTATGTACGGCAATATTGGTATACCTGCCGGGCTGCTGATAGGTGGCATTATCACTAACGACCGTAACATGCGCGAGAATGCGGGCTACATTGCCAGCAGCACCGCTATTAGTTTTGTTGCAACCTACCTCATTAAAAAGCTGGTTGGCCGCCCCCGCCCATTCATCCGCAATTTAAAAATAGTTCCGGTTTACATCCCGGGCGAAAGTTCGTTCCCTTCGGGGCATACTTCTACCAGTTTTTCTACCGCAATGGCGGTATCACAGGCTTACCCGAAATGGTATGTAATTGCACCTGCTTTTTTATGGGCCGGGGCTACCGGTTATTCGCGCATGTATTTGGGCGTGCATTACCCTACGGATGTGTTAGGTGGTGCGGCGCTGGGCAGCGCAACGGCAATAGCGTTGAAGCCGGCGTTTTAGTTGGTCTGAAGCTTACCTTCCAAAAGGATAGGGGCTTTCTTCGCCCTCTTTCCGCTTGCGGAGAGAGGGCCGCGCACATAGTGCCGCGGGGTGAGTCAAATAACGATGATGCGAGGCTCGCAGCACGAGTGGACTCACCCCGGGTTCGCTATCGCTGCCCGACCCTCCTACCTGCGGTAAAGAGGGTGAGCGGATAAGACAACTTCTCTCCTAATTAAGTCATAAAGAATATTTTATAGTTAAAAAAGGGCATAAAATAGTTAATTTTGTGTTAATAATCTACCAGCCCCAAATGTTATCAGAACCTACCTACCTTCCGGCCCGCATAGTTGCCCCTGTTATAGAGGCGCACTTTAAAAAGCACCTGCTGGAAGCATTGGCCATTAAAGATATTAATTTAGCCACCGCGCCGGATAGCGTCATTATTGAGGCAGTGATAGATATTGGTTTTTGGGCCAGCCTACGCCGCGAGGAAGGGCATTCGCCAAAAATATCGCTGGCGCTTTTAAGCCCCGATCAATCAGACAAACCCCTAATTTTTGGGCAGAAGCTTAGGCTAACCCCGCAAAACCTGATAAAACTTGCGCCTGCTGTGGAGCAGCCCGGCATACATTTAGGTGTTTGGCCCGAGGGCGACGACCTGTTTATATGGGGTACTACCCACAGCATCCCATCTATTTGTTTTGTGCTGGAGGTGATAGAGCCGGGGCTGCTGGTGATAAAACACCGCAGGGTAGATGGTTTTGGCAAATACGTAAACATCGCCGTTTTACAGGGCGACCAGATAAAAGTTTTGGATGAGGTTACCATGGGCGTAGCCGATTGCCCGGTGCTGCTAAAATCGTTGGCCAATATGCCGCTCCCCTCTTTTATGGGCGAATCCTTCAACGTGCTGGTGCAGTTAGCTGCATCTATGCGGGTGCATGGCAAAGGCGGTTTAGTTGCCATTGTACCCCAGGGTACCGATAAATGGCACGAATCGGTAGTGCACCCTATAAAATACCCGGTTACCCCTGCTTATGGTGCAATATCCGAGTTATTGGCGTTAACCGAAACCGAACGAAAAAAGCTGGAATGGCAGGAAGCCCTATTGCAAGCTATTGATTTGATAGGTGGCTTTACAGCTGTGGACGGCGCAACTATCATCACCAATAAATACGACCTGCTGGCATTTGGAGCTAAGCTTACACGCGCAGAGAACAGCGCCCGGGTTGGACAAATTGTGGTAACGGAGCCGCTTGCCGAGGCAAAAGCGACAAAAGTGCATCCCGCCCAGAACGGCGGCACCCGGCATTTGGCAGCGGCACAATTTGTGTACGACCAGCATGATGCCATTGCACTCGTAGCATCGCAAGACGGACAGTTTACCGTGTTTGCATGGTCGGTTGATATGCAAATGGTGCATGCCCACCGTATTGATGTTTTACTTTTGTAACAATTTGAAGTCTATATAAGTCTACCGTACTATACATCTATGAATTTAAACGCGTTAACCGAGAGCCCTTTTAACCTTCACATCTCGTTTCACAAGTTGATTGAGCATTTTGAGGAGGTTGCTGCTGCGGACGACGGTCCGCAGGCAGCTTATGCGCGCGCGGTACTTAAAGAGGTTGAACCTTTCCCTGAACTGAGGAACGGCATTACTAAAAAAGAGCAGATCATAAACAATGCGGATGTTATCAGCCACTTATTAGAAAGCTTATTCCCCGCTGTATTAACTAATAACGAAATAAAAGCAGTAACCGTCCCTTACCAGGATATCCTGTTTAACCAAAGCAACAGGTTCAAAAACATCCTCAAATCTGCGGGCGATGCGTTCAATATAGCCTTTAGGGATTATAACGAAGAGCAGTTTTATATTATGGCTTGTTGTATTATTTTAGATAGTAAATATGGCACCCACCTTAATTTTTCTAAACCGCTTTATTACGATATACCCACCGCCGAAGGCATACTGAAACACTACCGCATCCTGTACAATGCCGATTTTTTAGAAGTTACCCCTACCAAAAAGGCCGTCGAACTCACCCGGGATGATATTGACCTGCTGATGGATAATTACAACAACATCGGGCTTTGGAAAGAAAAATTCCCTAAAGGTAGCTGGGACCTGCGCGGATTTGGGCTCATCTCGTTATTTGATGCCACCGTAGAAAGCGCAGTATCATCCTTAAAAGGCACATTGCTTGGCCGCGACGAAACAAACATTAATGTACACGGAGAGATAGAATCGGTATTCCGTTCGATATACCGCATACCCGATCTGCGCGTAGGTTTCATATCATTCGACCCGGACGAGAACACGTTTTCGCTTGCGCCTTTTAATGAGCAATTGAAAAGTTTTTTAATGCCCGAGGAAATTGAGGCCGAACTATGTTCGGATACCCTATGCGTAAGCTCGCTGAACACCGTGGTAAAGGATAAAGTATATTTCGCCGTATCTGACGTGGCCAAATATATCGCACAGAACCCCACTAGCCTGATGGGCAAGCGCTTTAAACAGCAAAATATAAACAGCTTCATTTTGGCGCCGGTTGTTAAAAACGGGCAGATGATGGGCATAATAGAGCTTGTATCGGCGGTTAAGGGCGAACTGAACAGCATCAACGCAAACCAACTGGATGTGGTAATGCCATTTATAACCGATACAATCGAAAGGAAATTTAACGATATGCGCACCCGTGTGCAAGCCGTTATCCAAAACGAATACACCGCTATACACCCAAGCGTTTATTGGAAATTTAAAAAAGAGGTGAACAAATTCCTGCAGTTTAAGGCACAGGGCAAACAGTATAACCTTAAAGAGGTGGGCTTTCATAATGTTTACCCGTTGTATGGGCAGGTAGATATCAAAGGCTCGTCAGACACACGCAATAACAGCCTTCAAACCGACCTTAAAAACCAATTACGGGCCGCTACTGCATTGGTAGAAAAACTGGGGGCATCATCGGGTATCGAATCGTTAGACGATG
>NZ_CAMLOV010000054.1 GCF_946481715.1 uncultured Mucilaginibacter sp.
GCATATTTGTTGTTGGCACCTTCTTTTCGGGCTTTTACCCGGCCATCGTTTTATCATCCTTTAAACCTATCGAAGTGATGAAAGGAAAACTAACCGCATCGCCTAAAGGCATTGTTTTACGTAAAGGGATGGTGATCTTCCAGTTCGCTGCATCCATCTTCCTGCTGATAGGGGCATTAACTGTTTACAGGCAAATACAATTTATGCAAAGCCAAAGCTTAGGGGTAGCTATAGACCAAACACTGGTTATAAAAGCCCCGCTGGTTAAGGTGGATTCGTTCTACCGCAGCATGAGCACATTTAAACAGGAATGCTTAAAACAGCCTTCCATAAAAAGCATTACGGTATCTACATCAGTACCTGGAGAGCCCGTAGGCTGGAACGCAGGTGGCATAAAACTTACCGGTGCCGCCGACAATACAGCCGATCAGTACCGTATCATTGGCGGCGATTACGATTACTTAACCGCTTATAACCTTAAACTGTTAGCGGGCCGCAAATTCTCTAAAGAGTTTACTACCGACCCGAAAACGGTTGTATTCAGCAAAACAGCTGCACGCCGCATCGGGTTTAACGCCCCCGAACAAGCAATAGGCAAACGGATAGACTTTTGGGGCGAGGTTTATACGATAATAGGCGTGGTGGATGATTTTCACCAGCAATCGTTACGCGATACATACGATGCCATTATTTTTAGGTGCATACCCGATGTAAGGGGAGATGTATCCGTAAAAATAAGCACAACCAATGTTGCCCAAACCGTTGCGGCCTTAAAAACCAACTGGGATTCCTTCTTCCCAGGCGACCAGTTCGATTACTTTTTCCTGGATGAGCATTTTAACGACCAATACAAAGCCGACCAACGTTTCGGGCAGGTGTTTGGGATATTTACCGTGATAGCAATTTTTGTGGCCTGCTTAGGCTTGTTTGGCCTGGTATCATTCACAATTGTGCAGCGCACCAAGGAGATAGGCATCCGCAAAGTGCTTGGCGCATCGGTAAACTGTATATTGCAGTTACTGTATAAAGATTTTGCCCTGCTTATTGTTATCTCTTTCCTGGTATCGGCACCATTAGGCTGGTATGCCATCAGTAAATGGCTGGAGAGTTATGCTTTCCGCATCGATATAAACCCGGTATTATTTATTGTTCCGTTTTTAGCAGTATTGATAATTGCATTTACAACCGTATCGTGGCTGAGCGTAAAAGCGGCATTAACAAACCCTGTAAAAAGCCTCAAAACAGAATAGATAGGCTTTCATCTATAATACTAAACCCGGCCAGGCAAGCCGGGTTTGTTATTTACTTAAGGTACTTTTTTGATGGCATTTAAGGTTTTTGCACTCCTTTATTGTGTTTTTGGCACGATATTTATCCTATAGTTAATATAATAAACCATTAAATTAATTTACCATGAAAAAGATAATCTTAACACTTGCTGTTATAGGCTCGTTTGCCATTGGTACAGCTGTAGCACAAGTAACTCCAACCCCTAAAAAAGATACTGTAGTAAAACCAAGGCAAAAAGTAACCCCGGCAAAGCCAACCACACCAACTACACCAACTACGCCTACAACACCTACTATGCCAACGGTGCCAACTACGCCTACAACACCAACTATACCTAATACCCCTACAAATCCTACAAACCCAACCTATCCTACAACACCAACAAACCCAACGGTGCCAACTACACCTACAACACCAACAAACCCAACGGTGCCAAGCACGCCGGCCCCGGTACCAACTACCCCTGCACCTGTGCCAACAACACCTGCACCTGTGCCAACCACACCGTCGCCAACGACACCAACAACGCCGCCTGCTAAACCGGGTAAATAATAGTATGTTTAACAAAAACAGGCCGTTGCATTTTGCAGCGGCCTGTTTGCTTTAAATTATATTTGGTTATTGTTCCTCTACAAACTTCTTTAAGCTTTCGCCCAGTATATGGTTCCAGCCACCTGAGAAACTTGAAATGGCGAAATCCGGGTTGTTTTGAGGCATGGTTTCCAAGCCGGTATGTGTAATCCGCACCAAGGTTTTATCCCCATCGGGGAAAAGTTCAAAGCTTACTTCCGAATCACCGGGATAACCTTCATATCTCCAGGTGTAGCTCAATTTTTTTTCCGGTTCAACAGTGGTTATGCGGCAATGGTGAATGTAATTTTCGCCTTTATGCCCCTGCCCGGCAAAACTGAATTCGAAACCCACCCGGGCCTCAAAGCTATCCAGTTTAAAATACCATTGCTTCATTTTCTCATTATCGGTAAGGGCTTCCCAAACCTTGCTTACGGGCGCATTCAATGTGCGCTCCACTACCAGCGGTTTTGCTTCCATAATTTATATTGTTTTAGTTTGTTCGTTATCCAAAAAGTTTTCCAGGGCGTCCAACTTATCATTCCAAAATCTACGGTATTGGGCGGCCCAGTCTTCCACCTGCTTCAATTTTTTAAAATTTGCGTGACAGAAGCGCTCGCGGCCCTGCTGTTTTATCACCACTAACCCACACTCAGTTAGTATCCTGATGTGTTTTGATATGGCGGGGCGGCTAATATCAAATTTGTCGGCTACGGCATTCAGGTTAAGCTGCTGCGATGCCAGCATGTTAATGATCTCTCGGCGGGTAGGGTCGGCAATGGCCTGGAATACATCTCTCCTCATAAAAACTGGCTATATGAAACCTTTCGGTTACAAATGTATGTGAAACCTTTCGGTTACGCAATATTACACGATTAAAAGATTTTAAGATTTACACGATTATTTGTAAAGAATGTACTGATGAAAAAGGCTCGTGGTAAAGATTTAGACTATCCTATTCTTTATAGATCATTAATGGCGTTCCCTGCGGGCCAGGCTTTCCGCTCATACTGCACGGGCCTTATTCACAGGCTGGTATCCGCTGCAATCCTTAACGCGAGCGCATGTTATTATATCGGACGACCTTCTCCGGTTTGCAAGATCGTGTTAATCTTTAAATCACTAAATCGTGTCCATTGCTGCAAATATCTCTTTTACAGATAAATGTGCACCGCAAACATGCTCATCTGCAGCACCGTAGTACATGCTAATGGTATCGCCATCGTCTTCCAGAATATGCCCGTTGGTAAATACCACGTGGCCGAAGAAGCCGGTAAGCTCGTATGGTTCGGATGGTATCATAATAGGTTCTATCGTACGGGCGAGGACCTTGTACGGGTCATTAAGATCTAACAGGAACGCACCCAGGCAGTATTGGTGCTCGTAATTGGCGCCGTGATAGATCTCCAGCCAGCCTTTTTCAGTTTTGATGGGGGAGCAGCCGGCACCTACACGGGCCCGGTCCCACATGTTGGTACGGGTTTTTACAATACATTGGTGGTTACCCCAATGCACTCCGTCGGGTGATTGTGCCAGCCATATGTAGTTTCCTCCTATATCCACACTACTGGGGCGGTGCAGGGCGTAAAACATGCCGTTTATCTTTTCTTCAAAAATTGCGCAGTCCTTATTATGAGGCGGCAATATCATACCATGCGATTCAAAGGTTTTCCAGTCGGTAGTGGTACGCATGCCAACGCCTACGCCGCTATCGCTTACGGCCGTAAAGGTGAGGTAGAACTTATCCTCCAGCGAGGTTACCCGGCAATCCTCTATCCCGAATGTTTGCAACGGGCCTTTTCCAAACAGGTATTTGTATCCTTCGGGCTCATAAAATTTTATGCCATCGTCGCTGCAAAGCAATCGCAGGTGCGATAGGGTAGTGAGGTAATCCACTCCTTTATAGCGTACTACGCGGGCATCCGTGGCTATCAGGTCGGCATCATCGAGAGCAATCTCCATAATTTGGGTTTCGCCGGTGGGTGTAAGGATAGGGAAGGAAACTATTACTTCGCTTTGCTCGGGGCGCTCTGCAACGCGTACCAGCAGCCAGGTTTTACCCTCGAACCTGAACACGCCGGGGTTAAGCAGGCAGGCAATGTGCAGCCCGTCCAGGCTGGGTTTTAAGTGCGATGGGGACAGTAAAGGGTTCTGCGGGAAACGTTTTGCAATATCTGCCATGGTGTTACTTAGTTATTGTTAAGTATTAACAGGAAGGAACAGGGAAGGTTTGGAAATTGTCTGAACTCGAATTAAACGAATTTTCGAAATTTAACAGAATGCTGTTCCTATTGCTATGCATTCTGCCCATTCGTTAATTCGACAAATTCCGGTTCAGAAACTCAATTTTAGTAAACTAAGTTGACCTATTTTTTTTCATGACAATTAAATTATACGGACTTCATTTTATCGCTGTACATTTGCTTAACACTGTTAAATGATTTAATAGCAGTTAACGCACAATGGCAAGTAAAGACAGAATATTGAGATTGAAAGAAGAAACCAGGGTAAATATCCTTGATGCAGCTCTTGATATTGTTAAGGAAGAAGGATGGCAGGCGCTAAGCATGCGCAAAATTGCCGACAAGATAGAATACACGGCCCCTATTATATATGAGTACTTCGCTAACAAAGAAGCGATATTATTAGAGTTAACCCGCAAAGGTTACCTAAAACTGGCAAAGGAACTACAGGAAGCAAAAGACGCACATTATACCCCGGCGGGCCAGTTGGAAGCCATGTGGCTTACCTATTGGAATTTTGCTTTTGCCAATAAGGAATTATACCAGGGCATGTTTGGCATCACCACCAGCTGCGCCTGCGAAATGGTAAACAAATTGCCCGAGGCCGGATTGCCCTGGGATATCATCTCGGCCTCTATTGGCCAGTTGATGAAGATAGAGGACATGGAATCTGAGGTTATTTGTACCAAGTATTATACGTTTTGGTCGGTAGTGCATGGGTTGGTTTCAATCAACCTGCTTAACAGGGGCAATACCGATGATATTAACCGGCAGGTTTTAAGGGATGCTATCACCGGCATCATCAGGAGTATAACTCCGTAATTTTTTTTCGAAAAATAAGTAGCGTTAGCTAATCTAACGCCGTTATACAATAAGGCATCTACATCATTAATATTTAAATACTACAGCTATGAAACCAAACCCGCACACCTCATATCAATCGCTTAACACTGTTAAACAGTTTAATGGTGTTACAACATATAATGCATGTTGTTGCCGTTAGCTACGCTGCAAACAACCCAGCATCTACCAACAATAAAACGAATACCACAATACAATACCTATGAACTACGCAAACGAATCCATCTACATTAATAGCCTTCGGGCAACAATTAACCCTACAAACTCACGCTCAAAATTAATTATCATCATGAAAAGTATTTTAATAGCCATCATAGCGATAGCCCTCTTCAGCTGTTCGCCAAAACAAGAGGCGGCGCAGGCCCCCGCGCCACCGGCTTTACCGGTAACCACCATCACAACGGCTACCCAAACCACTTACCAGGAATACCCTGCTGCTATTGAAGGCACGGTTAACGTGGAAATACGCCCGCAGGTAAGCGGCGCTTTAGATAAAGTATTTGTTGACGAAGGCGCATTTGTATCTGCCGGCCAGCCAATATTTAAAATAAACGAACAACCTTACCGTGCAGCTTTAAACAATGCGCTGGCAGCCTTACACGCAGCAGAAGCAGGAGCAGGCAATGCACAACTGGAAGTTGATAAACTTACGCCGCTGGTTGCTAACAAAGTGGTATCAGATTATCAGTTGAAAACCGCAAAAGCTGCCTACCAGGTTGCTAAAGCAAATATCGAATCGGCAAAGGCAAACGTATCTACCGCCCAGATAAACTTAGGGTACACTTTAATAAAGGCACCCGTTAGCGGTTATATTGGCAGGCTGATAAAAAAACAAGGAAGCCTGGTTTCTCCACAGGATGTTGACGCCCTAACCCAGCTATCTGATGTGCACGATGTGCATGTGTACTTTTCTTTAGGCGAAAAGGATTTTGTTGCCTTTAAAGAGCAGTACCCCGGATCGACTTTAAAAGACAAACTTAAACAACTGCCTGCCGTAGCATTGCTTTTATCTGATAACAGCGAATACGCCAAAGAAGGCCATATTGATATGATAGACGGCCAGTTTGATAAAACTACCGGCGCTATCACCTTAAGGGCAAGCTTTAATAACCCACAAGGTTTATTACGCAGCGGTAACACCGGCAAAATAAGGCTGAGCCTGCCGCACAAGGATGCGCTGATTGTGCCCGAATCTGCAACTGTAGAAATGCAGGATAAGGTATTTGTTTGGGCTGTGGCCGATAGCAACAAGGTGAAAAAGCTGCCTATTACCATTGAAGGCAAAAGCGGCAATAACTACCTGGTTAGGGCCGGTATAAAAGCAGGCGACCGCATAGTGCTCTCGGGCATAGATAAATTGCAGGAAGGCGCAGTGATAAAACCCGAACCTGTTGCAGCCGATAAAGCTGTTGCGGTAGCAAAAAACTAATAAATAAGAATCAAGATATAAGAATCAGGAGTCAAGACCAGTAGGGATTGAGAGTGGAGGCCGTGAGGCGTCTTGTCTCTTGGTTCTTATATCTTGCCTCTACAACATAAAAAGCCATGTTTCAAAAATTTATAGAACGGCCGGTACTGTCAACCGTTATCTCCATACTGTTGGTGATATTAGGTATACTCGGCCTTACCAAACTGCCCTTAGAGCGTTTCCCTGATATTGCCCCGCCGGCAGTACTGGTAACAGCTGCTTACCCAGGCGCCAATGCCGAAACCATATTACGTTCGGTAACACCTTCCCTGGAGGAAGCCATTAATGGTGTGGAAGGCATGACATACATGACCTCTACTGCCAGTAACGATGGATCGTTGGGTATTACCGTTTACTTTAAACAAGGTACCAACCCCGACCAGGCTGCCGTAAACGTGCAAAACCGCGTTTCGCAGGCTACCAGCCAACTACCTGCCGAGGTTGTGCAATTCGGTATTACTACCACCAAACAGCAAAATAGCTTTATTGGTGCCCTGGCCATCTACACAGAGGATACGACCAAATTCGACCAAACCTTTGTAGCTAACTATGCGCAGATAAACATTATACCCGAGATAAAACGTATCCCGGGGGTAGGTTCGGCGCAGGTATTTGGCGGTGTTAAGGATTACAGCATGCGTGTTTGGCTAAACCCTACACAAATGGCAACTTACAAAGTTACCCCTGCCGAAGTAATGGCCGCCATACAAGACAAAAACCTGGAGGCTGCCCCGGGCCGTTTTGGCGAGCGCAGCGACCAGTCGTTTGAGTATGTAATTAAATACAAAGGCAAACTTACCAAGCCCGAAGAGTACCAAAACATTGCTATCCGTGCCAATGCTGATGGTAGCGTACTGCACCTTAAAGATGTGGCACGTGTAGAACTGGGCGCTTATTCTTACAACAGCTACAGCAACCTTAACGGGCACGATGGCGTTATTGTGGGTGTCATTCAGTTATCAGGATCCAATGCCAACCAAATACAGATAGAGATTGACAAGCTGATGGAAAAGGCATCAAAAACTTTTCCTCCGGGCATTAAATACAACCAATTCTATCGTACCAAAACCGACCTGGATGAATCTATAACCCAGGTTGAGCATACGCTGATAGAAGCTTTTGTGCTGGTATTTATTGTAGTGTTTATATTCCTGCAAGATTTCCGCTCTACGCTTATCCCGGCCATTGCGGTTCCGGTGGCTATTATTGGGACCTTCTTTTTCATGAACCTGTTCGGGTTCTCCATTAACCTGTTAACGCTGTTTGCATTGGTGCTTGCCATTGGTATTGTGGTGGATGATGCCATTGTGGTGGTAGAGGCGGTACACGCCAAAATGGAGCACGACCCCAACCTCAGCCCTAAAAAGGCAACCAGCGAGGCCATGCACGAAATTACTGGTGCTATTATATCCATTACGCTGGTAATGGCTGCGGTGTTCCTGCCGGTAAGCTTCATGTCGGGCTCTACGGGTATATTCTACAAGCAGTTTGCGCTCACCATGGCCATAGCCATTATTATATCAGCCGTAAACGCATTAACATTAAGCCCGGCGCTGGCTGCCTTGTTCCTGAAAAACAAACACACTGCTGATGGGCATACCGCACCTAAAAAAGGCTTTGTAGATAAGTTTTACGCAGGTTTTAACGGTAGCTTTAACTATATTACCGATAGGTACATTGGCGGCATAAAAGTGCTTATCAAAAATAAATGGGTGAGCATGGCCGGGCTTGCTGTACTAATTGCTGTTACCGTATTTATGGTGAATAGAACCAAAACAGGTTTTATCCCTACCGAAGACCAGGGCTTTGTGGCCGTGGCGGTTTCTACGCCATCGGGTACATCGTTAAGCGGTACCAACAAGATATTTAAACAGGCCGAAGACCAGCTAAAAACGCTGCCATCTGCCAGGTTTGTTACGGCCTTATCCGGTTTTAACTTTTTAACGCAGTCCAGCAGCCCGTCTGCTGGTGTAATATTCCTGCTGCTGAAGCCAACCGACGAAAGGGGCGAAGTAAAAAACATTGATGATATACAAAACATTGTAAGGGGTAAATTAGGCGCTGTACCCGGCGGTACATTCTTTGTGTTTAGCTTCCCTACAGTACCGGGCTTCAGTAACGTAGAGGCGCTGGATGTAGTGCTACAGGATAAAACCAACGGCAAACTGGATAAATTTAGTGGCGTTGCCAATAACTTTATTGCCAAGCTGATGGCAAAACCAGCTGTGGCCTACGCCTTTACATCGTACAAAGCCGATTACCCGCAATTGCAATTAGAAATTGACGATGAAAAAGCAGGCCAATTAGGGGTAAATGTAAAAGACATCCTATCCACCATGCAGGCATATTTTGGTACTGCACAAGCATCAGACTTTAACCGCTTTGGTAAATATTACCGCGTAGTGGTGCAGGCTGAGGCTGCGGACCGCACCGACCCAACAACTATCGACCGTGTATTTGTGAAAAATAACAAGGGCGAAACCGTACCTATAAATACACTGGTAAAACTTACCCGGGTTTATGGTTCCGAAACAGCTTCCCGTTACAATCTGTTTAATTCTATCGAGGTAAATGCCATCCCAAAACCAGGGTACAGCTCGGGCGATGCCATTAAGGCTATCGAGGAAACCGCCAAAGAGCAGCTTCCGGAAGGGTTTTCCTACGAATTCTCGGGCCAAACCCGCGAGGAGATCTCATCGGGCGGGCAATCAACCGTGGTATTCCTGTTGTGTTTAGTGTTTGTGTACTTCCTGTTATCGGCACAGTACGAAAGCTACATCCTGCCATTGGCGGTTATACTTTCTATCCCTACAGGTATCTTTGGTGTGTTTGCTGTACTGGGTTTAACCGGTATCGAAAATAACATTTACGTACAGGTAGCGCTTATTATGCTTATTGGTTTGTTAGCCAAAAACGCCATACTAATTGTAGAGTTTGCGGTACAGAAACGGCGTGCGGGTATGAGCCTGGTTACTGCGGCCATTGAAGCATCGCGGCAACGGATGCGGCCTATTGTGATGACATCGCTGGCCTTTGTATTCGGGTTGTTCCCAATGAGTATCGCTACCGGCCCATCGGCCCAGGGTAACCACTCTATCAGTATCGGCGCAGCCGGCGGGATGGTATCCGGCGTATTAATAGGCTTATTTATTATCCCGGTACTGTTTGTGATATTCCAGCATTTGCAGGAACGTATAAGCGGCGTTCCTTTTGACAGGCGCCGGAATAAAAATACCGATGGCAACGACAAGCATGTAGGTGAACTGAAAACGGAAATGATATAAGGCCCTGCGCCTCACCCCAACCCCTCTCTTGGAGAGGGCAGGGTGAGGCTCCCGGCTCAACTATTTAACAATCACACAATGAAAAATTATATAAACGCTGCAACAGGTTTAATGCTTTTAGTATTAAGTGCCTGTTCAGTTTCAAAAGATATTGATACACCAAAACCTGCACTGCCTGCCGAATTCAGGAACGTGGCAACCGTAGGCGATACCAGCAGCATTGCTGATATACAATGGAAAAGCTTTTTTGCCGATGCTACGCTGCAGAAGCTGATAGACAGCGCTATTGTGAAAAATTACGATATGCAGATAGCAGTGAAGAACATCGAGGCATCGCAACTACTGTTTAAACGCGTTAAATGGGATTACGTGCCTACTTTAGGTTTAAATGTAACCGCCAGCAGCAACCGCCCAAGCGATAACAGCGTAACCGGCTTAAGCATCAGCCAGTTCGGTATCGGTACAAATCACGTGGAAGATTATTCTGCTAACCTGGCGCTGTCATGGGAAGCTGATATTTGGGGCAAGATAAAGAACCGCCAGCGCGCCGCATTGGCGCAGTACCTGCAAACTGCCGAGGCTAAAAAAGCTATCCAAACCAATATTGTGGCCAGCGTATCGCAGGGTTATTATAACCTGCTGATGCTGGATGAGCAGTTGAGCATTGCCCAAAGGAACGTAAAACTGAACGATAGTACCCTGCGTATTATCCGTTTGCAATTTGATGCGGGGCAGGTAACTTCCTTAGCTGTTCAGCAAGCAGAAGCACAACGCCAGGCGGCTGAGCAATTGGTGCCGCAGTTTGAGCAGAATCTAACCATACAGGAAAATGCCCTTCGCATCTTAACCGGCGAACTGCCCGATAAAATTGCCCGCAGCGCCAAACTGGATGATTTAACCGTGCCAGAAAACCTTTCGGCTGGTGTGCCATCCGCCATTGTAAGCCGCAGGCCCGATGTAAGAAGCACCGAACTGGCGCTAACCGTTGCTAACGCGAATGTGGGCATCACCAAGGCGAGTATGTACCCATCATTAACCATTACTGCCAGCGGTGGCGTAAACTCCTTTAAAGCCAGCAATTGGTTTAACTTACCTGCATCCCTTTTCGGTACTGTAGCAGGAGGCATCGTTACGCCTATATTCCAAAAAAAGCAATTGCGTACCAACTACGAAGTTGCAAAAGTAGAACGCGAGAAAACTGTGCTCCAATTCCGCCAGTCGGTATTGAACGCGGTGGGCGAGGTGAGCGATGCTTTGGTAAGGATAGCAAAACTGAAACAACAGCAGGCCATTGCTGCCAACCGGGTTAAAACCTTGCAGCAGGCAACATCAAACGCCAACCTGCTATTTAAAAACGGCATGGCTACCTACCTGGAAGTAATTACCGCCCAGGGTAACGTTTTACAAAGCGAGTTGGAACTTGCTACCGTAAAGCGTACCCAACTGGATGCAGTATCTGCCCTATACCGCTCATTAGGCGGCGGCTGGAAATAAATAAAACGTCCCTACATCTAAAAAACAAATGCCCTGGTAATAATAGCCGGGGCATTTGTGGTTAAAGGATAACGCAATTAAATTCTTCGCGCCTTTGCGTGAAATAATTCTACCGGGCATTCAAAACCAAAAAGCCCTTTGCTTTTTAGCAAAAGGACTTTTCTTATTCACCCTCAACTTAAACTTCTTTTATTTGCTGGCCAGTATTTCTACCGGCTCTATGGTAGGCTCCAGCGCCAGCAGGTGCGGGGCGTTTTCCATTAATGCTGCGGCAATTTTACCGGCCAGGTGTGCATTGCGGCCCTCATCTCCCTGGAAGGTATCAAATATCCCGAAGGTGCTTTCGCTTACCCTAAATGCGTACCAGTTGACAGTTTCAGGCTCGTCCACGGCAAGCGGAAGCGCGTCTTTTAAAAATTCGGCCAGGTCGTATTCCCTGCCCGGTTTTGCTATCAGCTTAACTAACAGGCCTGCTTTTATCATGTGTGGTTTTTATAGGTAGATGTAATGGTAACTACGTTTAGATAGGCACCGCAGTTTTATTTATTTTGCCGAATGTTTACCTATTACCTGGAGGCCGGCAGCTAATAACGCCAAATCCTTCAAAATAAAAAATTCGGTAACGGGTACACCGTCCACAACCTTCCAAACGCCGGGTGTGGTGAACAGGAAAGTGAGAGTAGTTAAAAAGATGATGACGGTAAGGTAGCCACCGATAAGCCCCAATTTATTGTTCCAAAATGATGCGGTAAGCAGCAACCCGGTAACAATTTCGAATAGCCCTATAAAATCCGACACCTGCTGCGTGCTGCCTATTTTATACATCCAGCTCATTAAAAAACTATGTTGCACCAAAGGCATTATAGCTGCCGCCTCGGTAGGGGTGAATTTAAAAATGCCTATCCATATTAAAATAAGCGCTGTTGATGCCACGCCAAGGGTGTAGCCTGTTTTTGTGTAGTTCATGCTGTCGTGAATTTGGTTTTTGGTGGCTTAGTCGGGCGGGAGTGCAAAGCCTTACAGGATGCATAAAAAAAAACGCCCCCGCAGTTATGCGAGGGGCGGTTGGTATTGTAGTTATTGGCAATTTGCCGGTAGCTTACGTGCTATTGGTTCGGCAAACCTGCCATAAAACCATTAAAAATTAGTCCTTACTGTAACGCCATACATCCTTGGGTTGCCAAGGTGCGATGCACCAAAATCGTAAGCGTAATCAATATAATGTTTATTGCCGAGGTTGCTGCCCCAAACAAATATATCAAGCTCTTTAGTGGATACACCAACGCGTGCATTAAAAGTGCTGTATGCTTTTTGCTCGATGTTGTTAGCCAGGTCGAAGTATTGTTTGCCTAAGTATTTCCATTCGCCACGGGCAATCAGTTTAGCGCCGTTGCTCAGTTTATAGCCATATTGCAGGGCCAGCATCGAGGTAACATCGGGCGTGTAAACCTGACGGTTGCCGTTCAGGTCCACTACAAGGCCATCGTTTGGTACTTGCAAGTCGGTATAGCGTGCGTGGGTATAGCCGAAGTTGTAGGAGATATCCAGCCCTTTTAAAACGGTTGCTGCAAGTTCCAGTTCGGCGCCTTTGCTGCGCAGTTTACCTGCATTACGCGTAACCACAATAGCCTGTGGCAATACCAGGGTTGGCACCTGCGCATTGTTTATGGATGTATAGAACAAGGATACATTCACCCTTAATTTATTATTGAATAGCAGGTTTTTTGAGCCTACCTCAAAATTGTTGCTGTACTCGGGTTTGTAGGAAAGCAGCGGCGGCGATGATGGATCGGCGCCCAACTGGCTGATACCGCCTGCACGGAAACCACGGCTGTAACTTGCGTACAGGTTGTTGGCTTCGGAGGCATGGTATGCCAGGCTCAATTTCGGCGTAAATGCTTTAAAGCTGGCAGTTGACGAAGTATCGTTCTGGGTAGTCATCGGGTCGTCGCCATCCATCTGGAATTCGCCTTTTACCTGTTCTTTTTTATGCTCGTAATCGTAGCGCAGGCCGGCGGTGAGGTCCCATTTCGGGTCCAATACAAAAACAACCTGGCCAAATACTGCTGTGCCGTAGTTGCGCTCGATATTGGTATTTATGGTGCTGAAATTCGGGAATGGTGCGCCTACCAGTTCGCCATCGGCACCAAAGTGCGTACCGGTTTTGGTTGGTGCGTAACGGTAAAAACCGTAAAGCCCTGCCGTCCACCTGATGTTGGTAGCCGAAGCAGGGGAGGAGAACCTGAACTCTTGCGTGGTAACTTTTACCTTATTAAAATCCGGGCCGTAGTTGTTGATCACCGTAACGCCATCTATTGGCGAAAAATCGCCATCGATAGGCACGGTGTAGTAACGATAGTTTTGTTGGTAAGCGGTGCTTGATATAAAGTTAAAGCCCCTGCCGGTGTAGCTGGCGGATAGAGAAGCGTTGAAGATATTATCAACCATCTTCGTAGTAGCATTCTGGCTAACCTGGAACGGAGTACCTAACGCATCGGACGGCGAGCCGGATAAGGCAAACGGGCCGTTATTACGGTTGGCGTAGTTCTTTACGTTAAGCGTTAAATTAAAGTTTTGGGTAGCCAGGTACTTTAAATAATAGTTCCCTAAAAACGAATGCTGTTTATCAAGCTTGGTGCTGTTGTATTGGTTATTGTAAAAACCATCAAAGCCATTGTAAAGCCCGGCAACGCCTAAATAAAGCTTATCATTTACCAATGGCAGGCGTATAGCACCACTAAAGCGCTTTTGCCCATAACTGCCCAGGTTGGCTTCAACATAGCCGCTTACCTGGTTGGTAGGCTGTTTGGTTATTACGTTTATAACGCCACCCATAGCATTACGGCCATAAAGGCTTCCCTGCGGGCCGCGCAATACTTCCACCCGCTCGACATCAAAAAGCTGGGGGATGTAAGTATCCAGGCTAAACTGGTTCACTCCGTCTATGTACGTAGTAACGGCAGGGTCGTAAGATGTAGTTGCCACACCGCGGATGCTGGTTACGTTGCGGTCGTCGCCGGGGCTGGCGGTGTACAGGTTTGGCACAATGGCGGTGATATCCTTTAGGTTCCACACCTTATATTCCTGTATCTGTTTGGCAGATAACGTAGAGATACTGGCAGGTACCTGTTGTGCGGCTTCCTCGCTTTTTTGCGCGGTAACCACTACTTCATCCAGCCGGTTGCTGGTTTCGGTAAGCTGGATGCTGGTTGATGATGTTTTTGTACCGATGGTAATATTTTGATTCACCGCTGCGTAAGCCAAATTGCTTATGTGCAGGGTGTACTTGCCGGCAGGTACATTTTTAAAAGTAAAAGCGCCTTTTGCATCGGTAATGGCAGCATAGTTTGTGTTTAGTAAACTTACAGTAGTGCCTGGGATGGGGGCGGCATTGGAAGTTGTAACGGTACCCGAAAAATTAACACGGGTTTGAGCGAATGCTGAACAAAATAGCGTCAGCGCGAGGAATAGTACAGATAATTTCTTCATTTTAAAATAAAAAAGCGGATATGATTGGGGGTATCATATCCGCTGCAAAGAAAAGAAATTTATTATTTAAGTGAGTATATCCAGTCGATGATCTTTTTACTATCTGCCGGTTTTAATGAAGGGTGGGCAGGCATATCTACATCGCCCCAAACACCATGGCCGCCATTGGCGATCTTTTTGATGAGGTGAGCGGTAGACGCTGCATTATTTGGATATTTCTTGGCAACCTCGGTAAAGGCCGGGCCAACCGATTTTTCTGATACCTTGTGGCACGCAGCGCAATCAAGCGACATCATCAGCGCTTTACCTGCGGCATTGGCTTTCATGTTAGCTACTTTTGCCTTCATGTCCGGCGAATCTTGCCCCGCTAAAATAGCAACAGTTTTGGCACTGGTGCTTACGGCATCATACTCATCTCTTGCCTCAACAGATACAGTATAGTTGCCTTTTTTAGTGTAAGTGTAAACCAGTTTTGGCAGCGTGGTCATCTTTTTTACGCCATTGCCAAGGTTCCACATATAGGTCATTTTATTTTTCTCAGGGTCGGTTGCTTTAACAGTTAATACCGTAGTTAAAGGCAATGCGCCGTATGATTTTGTAGCCGCAACGCTTGCCACTTCGGGCGCGCGGTTACCGCTGTTATAATCTATACGTGCCAAACCTGCATCCTTGTTTTTTGCAAACCAACCGGTACCATACTCCAGCAGGTAAATTTTACCATCGGGGCCGGTTTCCATATCAATAACATTACTGAATTTTGTGTCTGCCATAAACGGCTCCATTTTATCCAGGTCGCCGTTTGGTTGCAGTGTAAGCAATTTTATCCAGCCGCGTATCCAATCGTAAAAAACTACTTTCTTGTTAAAATACTCAGGGTAACGGGTAGCTTTCGGGAACATATCGGTATAGTAAGCCGGGCCTGCCATGGCATTACGGCCGCCGGTACCTACCTGCGGGAAGTCAGGAGATTCGGCATATGGGTACCAAATAAACGCCGGTTGCGCAGGTGGCAATTCGCGCAAGCCGGTGTTGTTTCTCGAATCGTTTACCGGGTGCAGCGGATCGAAAGGAGCGCCGGATACGCCTGTAGCGTAATCATAAGGGCGGTACGCATAGTTATTACCTACAAAAAACGGCCAGCCAAAAAATCCGGCTTTACGTGCCTGGTTAAACTCATCGTAACCACGTGGGCCACGGGTTTCTAAACTATCTTTCTGAGCATCCGGGCCAACTTCGCCCCAGTATAAAAAGCCGTTTTTCTGGTCAACCGAAATACGGTATGGATTCCTGTCGCCCATTACATATATTTCGGGGCGGGTTTTTGGCGTGCCCGGTTTAAATAAGTTGCCTTCGGGAATGCTGTAGGTAGCATCAGGGTTTATTTTTATACGCAGTATCTTTCCACGTAAATCGTTTGTATTGCCAGCCGAACGGCGCGCATCATGGTTTAAAAATTCGGGGCGGTCGTCAAGCGGTGCAAATGCACGGGTATTGAAAGGTTTTTTGCCGGGCTCGTCAAAAGGGGTGGAGTTGTCACCTGCCGACAAGTACAACACATGATCTGGCCCGAAGGCTATAGAACCACCGGTATGGCAGCATATCTCGCGTTGGGAATAAAGCTGCAAAACAACTTTTTCTGTTTTTTTATCGATGGTATCGCCTGTCATGGTAAAGCGAGATAAACGGTTTACCGAAGTATCTGCCGGGCTGTAATAAATATAAACGTAGTGGTTCGTTTTAAAGTCGGGGTCTATTTGCAGCCCTAACAAACCCTCTTCGGCATTTACGCCTTTGGCACGTTTGGTTTTCCAGTACACATCTAAAAAGCCGGCTTGTTTTACCGTTTTAGTACCGTTTTTATAAAGCATTATTTCGCCGCGGCGTTGCCCTACCAATACATCATAGTTTGGCAATACGGCCATTTCGGTAGGTTCAAAAAAAGTGCCTTGTACCAGTTGTGTTTTCTGGAATCGGTTAGCTTCGGGTACACGCACAGTGGTAGCCTTGCTGTAATCTAAAGCCTTGTTATCGCCAATGGCGTATTTAATGCCGCCAAGCAGGTGGCCAAGAAACAATGGGTCGGTGTACGATTCATCGGTGTGGCCCATTTCGGTGTAAAACGAACGGCCGTTTTCGAAATTTTGGTACCAGGCCATTGGGTGCGTAGGGCTGTTTTTTCCGCCTTTATAGCTTGTTTCGTCAATGGTGATCAACACATGGATTTTAGGGCTGATGCCTTTGAAATTGTACCACTCGTCTTTGCGTTTCCAAACATCCGGTAAATTTTTGGTGGAGGGGTGGTTTTTGTCAATCACGTTCAAATTGGCTTCCTGTTGTTGCGGGTGGCTAAGAAAGTAGGCACCCACCAGCCGTCCATAGTATTTCCAGTCGTATTCGGCATCTGCAGCTGCGTGTACACCAACAAAATTGCCACCGGCTTGCATGTAGCGTTCCAGGTCGGCTTGTTGGTAGTTGTTCAGCATATAGCCGGTTGTGTGTAAAAACACAACAGCCGAATATTTTTTTAGGTTTTCTTCGGTAATTTTCGAAGCATCGGACGTGCTGTCTACCAGGAAGTTGTTTTCGGCACCCAGTTTCATAATGGCTGGAACACCTACGGCAATACTTTCGTGGTGATAGCCGGAGGTTTTTGTGAAAACCAGGATCCTTGGCTTGGTTGGTATTTTGCTAAAGTTGAATAGCATTACACACAGCACAAGCAGGAGGGTAATTTTTAATCGCATATAAGAAATTTATTTTTGGTTGATAATTCATGAAAAAAACACGCCAATCTTCATTGTGTGTTTATTACGCAATAAATATAATGTTAAAATGATTACAAGGTTGCAAGTATCTCAAATATTACACATAATCCTAATTTTTTCTTAATTACTTATTAATAAATCAATCGATTGCATACTCATTTTTTTAACTGACTGATTCATTGGTAATTAAAATTATGGCAAGCGCAGACGGTACGGCGTGATACAATCCCGGTAATTGCTGCACATGTTGTTTTATAAGCCATTTTAACAGATAACAGACTATATAGACCGTAATACATGCATAAAAAGCAATTGATGCAATCGATTGCTTTATTTATTCCTGTATGTTTTGGTACTTGTAGTGTAATTGTTTCAGCGTTTCTTCTGCCACTTCATCTGCCGAATAACCATAGCCGGTTACCAATATCCCTTTTGCACCCGCCGGGGATGCCAATGCATAAACCGTAGCTTCGTCGGCCGGGTCGGAGGGGCCTTCGTAGCGGTATACATCCACAATTTCAAATTCATCTGCCGGGTAACTTTGTTCGCCTGCTTTTAAATGATTGGCCTCCAGGTTAAAATCTAAGGTAAATCCTTGTTCTTTTAGCTTGTCGATCGCTTCGGTAACAGTAGCGTAGTGGAATTTCTGTTTCATGGGTTGGTATGTTAAGGTTGTATGCTATACCAAACTTATAAAAACCAGTTTGGTTTCAAATTATCATCTGAATCAAAATTTCAGGATTTTAGCATTTTCAGAATGCTACTGTTTCTTTCCTTACCCCGATTTCTTACTGTCTACTATGAGACACGCTCCGTAATCGTTCGGTAAGCGTTATTTCAATCATTCTGTTCATTCAAAAATTCTGTAAATTCTGATTCAGACAGCTACCTTTGTACCGTGGCAACCACCAGAACTACCAAACCCATCGCAAAGCGTACCGCCAAACCGGCCGCCAGGAAGAAAAAGGGCAAACCCGGCAACAACTGGTGGAGATGGCCTGCTGTTATATTGGTACTTATCCTGCTTTCTCCGTTTTATTACGGCTATATTTTAAATGGGTTTACTGCCGTCTGGCGCTGGGTGCGCGATATTGGCGACGACCCGCATTACCGAACTTATAAAAGTTATAAAATCCGTATCCCATCGGGCTACCAAATACACGGTATAGATGTTTCTTACGCGCAGGGAAAAATTGACTGGCACCGGGTAAAAGCCATGGAAGACGACAGCGTACGAGTTGGCTTTGCCTTTATAAAAGCCACCGAAGGGCTGATGTTGGTCGATTCGTATTTTAAACGCAACTGGAGGGAGGCGCCCAAAGCGGGGATCACGTGCGGGGCTTATCACTTTTTTAGGCCGAAGAAAAACGGGCTTTGGCAGGCGCGTTTCTTCCTTCAAAATGTAACCATGGAGCGCGGCGACCTGCCCGCTGTCTGCGATATCGAGGTGCTGGATGGCACGTCGCCCGAGGCCATGCGAAAGGAACTGAAAGCATTTTTAAAGCACATAGAAACCAAAACCGGCACAAAACCAATTATTTATACCAGCATCAGCTTTTATAAGGACTACCTGGATGGCTATTTTGATAGTTACCCGCTGTGGATAGCGCACTATTACCAATCGCGGTTAAAAATGGATGGCAACACCACCTGGCGTTTTTGGCAACACTCGGATAAAGCACGCGTAAACGGTATTAACCACGCGGTAGATTTTAATGTTTTTAAAGGCGATAGTTTGAGCTTTAAAAAACTGCTGATACGGTAAGCACCAATTGTTTTTTACAGGTGAATCCCTAAAGGTTCCGTAACATCACTTTTATTGCCATTGCTGTCCTCCACAACGAAGGTGTAATAGTAAATATCACCTGCCTTTACATCTTTATCGCTGTATGCTTCTTTGCCTGCGTCCAGTGTAGCAATTTCTACCGAGGGTTTCCCTTCGGGTGCACGGTAAATTTTTATTGCTTTTATCGGCTGGCCCAATGGATTGTTCCAGCTTAGTTCGATAGTACTGCCTGATGCAAAGGCCTTGATATTGGCTACGTTATTAGGCAACTCGGCGTGTATGGTAATGCCCGATTCTAGGCTGGGGCTGCTGAGCGTGCTGCCGTCTTCGCTCACCGTGCGTACCGAGTAGAAAGCCGTACCCTCCACTTCTGCGCTATCAATATAGCTATTGCTGGCCGCAGGGATAATTGTTTTGGATAGCATCACCAGCTTATCTTTCCCCTCGTTGCTCATTCGTTTATATAAGCGGTAACCCAGTATCGTGCGTAATTCTTTCCGCAGGTCGGGCCATATTACCTGTATTTTTCCTGCATCGGTCTTCCGTACCAAAACATCATGGGGGATAGGGAGAATGCCGGAACCGGATATATATACAAACATTGGTTTAGTGCGCGGGCTAATAGCATAAGAGGTATTCTCATCCGCCACAGCGTAAACAAATACAGTAGGTTTGGTTACCATTGGCAGGGTATCGGTATAAGTTATACGGCTGCTATCGCTTATAATTGGCCGGCCAATTTGCTGCATTTTTGTTTTAAGGCCGTTGGCGCGATAGATGTAATACGCGTGTGTATCACTTTCGGCCCGATCGAAAATGAGCGTTACCTGCCTGTCCCGTTGCACCACCCTGAAATTTTGCGGCGGGTATTCGTTTTTATTGCTGGCTTTAAGTATACCCGGCGTACGTGGCGACATGGGCGAAGATTCATAAATGCCGGTTAACCTGATAGCGTAATAATACGTATGTATAGGCTGCACATCAAAATCCATATAGCTGGTATCGGCTGCGCCCAATGCGCCTATCTTAAGGTATTTCCCATCGTAAACGTCGCTCTTATACAAGTCTACAGAAGCCAGCTGTTGTGTTTTTGGCAGGTGCCAGCTTAGCTTGATCGCTTTTTTAGCTGTTACAGATAGCGTTCGGAAATTAGTCACTGAGGGGATGATGGTTTTTTCGGTAACATTAAAAGCCCTTAATTCGGGCGATTGCTCACCCGCGTTGCCCGCAGCATCAATAGGGGCGAGTATGTAAGTGTAAGGCACTTTATCAGTAGCGCTATCATCGGTAAAAGTTACGTAAAGTACCTTTTTACGGGTGACAAAGAGGGGTGACGCGCTAATTTCCTGGTAACCGCTGTGCAAGTAATAGCCGCGGTAAATTTTGCAGCGCGTCATGATATCCTGGGTGGCTATCTCAAATTCGCCGTAGATGCCTGCTTTGGATGGCTTGATGAGCGCGGGCTTAATGATAGTGCCGAATTTTTTACCGGGATAACTTGCCTTCTCTGTTATCATATCTTTGGCTTCGCCATTCTTATCAAGCATTTGCACTTTGTAGCTGTATGTTGTGAGGCTGTCGGCTGTGGCATCGTACCAGGCGGTGCCAATTGCAGCGCGCAGGGTGAAATCACTTTCAATTTCAAAAGGGGAATCGGTTGCAGTAGCAGGAATAATGCGTTGCCAAAGGGCCTCTAACCGCTCATTTGCCAAAGGCGGCAAATTAAAACCGGTGAGCCTGCTAATATTAAGTATATTCCCCTGTACCTCTTCTTTCGACGCAGGCATTTTTATACTCGCAATGGCCACCCAATCGGCATTGGCTTTTTGCCTGAAGACCTTATAGCTGAAATTTTTAGGAAGTTTATCACCGCAGATTATCCAGATACCTTTTGGCCCTGCCACTGCGCGTGGCGTTTGCGCATGGGCAAACCCGGTGCTTAGCACCAGTAACACGCTTGCGGCTAATGCCCGGTATAATATTTTAAAAGCTTGCATGGTTATCATCGCTATTTTTTATAAATCGTGGTTTTGCGGGCAATTGGGCACATCGCCGTTCTCACCAAATTTGCACGTCATTTTTGAGCCATCCTTGTTTAAAGTGAGGTTAATTCCCGCACCAATGCTGCCCCCAACCGATTTTGTACCAAAGAATGGGATGTACTGGCTTATGTTGTAATGCACCTCAACACCCGCATTGCCGGCTACTGATATTTTTGGATCATACGTTCCGTACGCCGTTACGTGTGCGCTTAAGCCGCCAGAAATTGATGTGCCGGTAATGGCATCTAAACCTGCATTTACTTCGCCATGTGCCCCTGCAAGAACCAGCAGGCTTGCCTTGCTCCCAAAATCAGCACCCAAAGATACCTCTATGCCCAGTATGGCGTTAAAGTAGGCCGAAGCAATGCCCAGGTCGATGCCTTTTTGCATGTTGATGAGGTCGTAACCTCCCGTCACAAAAAAGCCTTTGAAATCGTCTGCCCGCTCTTTCAGCCAGCATACATTTTCTACTGCTTTACTGTATTGCGTAGCTATACCAATGCTAACATCCGACGGCTTTTTGTTACCCATCAGCAGCCCGATATTAAACGTGCCAAAGCCGCTTGGGATAGGGTTGGTGTTTAATTGCCCTGCACCTACTATAAGCATTCCATCGGGCGCGTTGGTTACCTCTACGTCGCCATTTAATATATAACCGCTAAAGCCAACATCAACCATATGCAGGCTGCCACGCATGGTTTTTGTAGGAAAATCGTATACCATCTGAAGGTCGCCCAGCGGTGTTGCCTGGCTCATGCTTACATCGTTTGCGCTGGCGGTAATTTCGCCCAGCACCTCAAATTTATAGGTGGGGTTTGTTTTAACCAGTGCGCCCGAGGCAGGATCGTGCAACTCACCGGAGAAGCTTAGCGTTCCCCAGTCGTTATTCTGCACAAACATGCCGTTGGTATTGGATGATACGATGGCCAGGCCCAATTGATTTGTAGCGGCCGGCTTTGGCGTAGGCGACTGTGTATTATCACCATCCAGCCGAAGTAAAAAGTTGTCGAGTTTTACGCCGGTTTTTTGCGCTGCATCGTCGCCAAAAGTAAGTGTGCAAGGGATAGGGTTTATCTTACCAGGTTCCTGTACCGTGCCCGGGATGCTTGTACTACCGTTTGAGGATGTGATGATACCCGCGGCAGAACTGGTATACTGTACGTACCCCTTACCCTCAAAATTAATGGCATAGTTACCTGGGTTCATGTTAAACGAGCCAGCCGCTTTGGTATAAATGAGGTTCATGGCCATATTGCCTACGCGTGGTACGTCTATATTTGCCGTCCCCGTTAACGCAAATGCATTATTGTCGCTGGTGATAGAGGTAGGGTAGTAGGTGAATTTGCTATTGTTGTACAGTTTAACGCCCGCTTGGTTGCCGTTGAGGCTCACAATGTTTTCTTTGTTATAACTAATGAGTTGAAAGTAATTTACGTTGAGTGTTGTTGCAGCTATTTTGCCGGGTACCGCCGGCAGCGGGATAGTAGCCACAGTACCGTTGCCTGGGCTTATTGCCGAGAAGCGCCAGTGTGCGCCATGGTCGCTGCCGCAGGCTTCGTCAAACAACAGGTGCGTATTAGCCGTATCTATGCCACCAAGCGTGACCAGCCCGTCGCCCAGGGTAATGTGCTCTACGTCAAAATCTTTCAGTACAAATAAATTATGCCGCAGGTTAAAGGTTTTGGCTTTTATATCTACAATGCCCGTTTTTACGACTGCGCTGGTTGATTTTATGCCACCGAGCGTGGGGTCAATGGTCCACTTATCGATGTTTAGCGTCCAATCCTGCAGGTGTATAGCTAATGGTGCGCCTGTTGTTGCCTGTATATTGTTATTATCAAGCACCAGGTTATCAAACGCGATAGTCACGTTGCCTTCTTTACTGTTGGGTACGTGCGCCTCAATACTGGCTTTAAGGTGTATTTTACCATCGGGGTTTATAACAGACCCGTCCGGGTCTGCCGTTGCCGGGAAACCGATAAACGAAAATTTAAGCGGCTTACGAACCGAATCGGACAGGTGATAGGCATTATCGAGGTAAGGTGTGTTGTATAGTGCTTTTATCACCGGCTTGGCCATGCCATAATTTTGTATACTGGCATCAAACATGTAAAAAGAAGCGGGTTTTTGCGTAATGGTATCCTGAAAACTGAGATAAGTGGATGGATAATTGAACGAATTATCTACAATACTTACCGTTGCATAAACAGCACCGCCCGTTGCTCCTGCTGCGGTAGTTTTAGAGATCATCAGCGGCAGGATGTGATTTGTATAGCTGTTGGGATGTTTTAACAGTACGTTATATTTGCTGAGGTAACGCATTTTTAAAAATGGCACGGCATCCAGTTTCGCAAAATCAAGCTTTGGTTCATAGCCTGTAGCATTAGGGTTCTTCACAAATACAACATCTACAACACGCACCTTATCCTTTAGATCAACCGAAACAAATTTTGAATTGTTTACGCCCAAATTCACCAATCCGCTTACATGGTATTGCACGTTACCGGAAACGGTAAAAGATTCAATTTTTTCTACAGTTAGCGGGTATCCGAAAATAGATTTTATTGCAGGTGTGCCAAACGGTAATACATCGCCGTTAAGGTTCATATCTACGGTGTTTGGTCCATTAAAGGTGATCATTGCCGTTTTTGTGTCGCCATTAACGGTAAAACTGGCCTCATAAGTAGCATGCAGCTTTATATTGAAAGGCTGGTTGCCAAAATGCGGCGGGATACCGTTAATGGTGTATTTCCCGTTGGCATCAGTAAAGGCTTCTAATAACGAATAACCGGTGTGGGTTCCCCCTGCGTCCGCATAATTCCCGTCGCTTTGCCAGTTGTAGTCTAAGTACACCCGCGCGTGGCTTACAGCCTGGGTGCTGCCATTTTTTGTTAAGGTAACATGGCCAGAAACAGATAGTCCCTTGATCATTTTTACCGGATAAAAATACGCTGTTTTAGATTCGAGGTTCTTCAGGTTAAATACGAGCGGAATATATCCGGTGTTGTTTTTGTCATAAACCTGCACAACGTAATTGTTTACAGATACATTCTCAAAATTAAACAGCACAGAGCCATCCCCGTCTGTTTCGGCTGTTTTGGCGGCATCATTATTAATAACAACTTTAAAAGTGGTACTGTTGATGGTGGCACCGTTGCTATCTGTTATTTTAAAGCGCATGCGGTGCAGCCGTTTGCTCAGGTAAACTGTATTTTGCGCGTCGAGGTTAGAAAAAGTTACGGTATCCTCAAAGTGCGTCGGATTTATGGGGAACAAGATCACCTTTTGCGGCTTGCCGCCCGGCACCCTGGTTTGATACTGTTTGGTTATCCAGCTTTGCTCAAAAATAAGTCCGTCTTCACGTTTGGCGTAGCAGGGGATATTCTCCATCGTCTCCTTATCATAAACCTTAAATTTTAATAATTTCGAGGGCGTTAAACCAATCGCCTGGAAATATTTACTGCCGTTTGCTAATATAGTGGGGAAAGTAAAGCTATTGGGATCGTAGCCGTCTAAAGTGACATCTATGGTCATTTTGGAACCATCGCTCCAGATGAAATTCCAATTTTGAAAATTTGTTATCTCAAAATAGCCGCTGGTATCCACCGAACTAAGGGTTATCGACTTTGAGAAACCGGCGAGTGTGTACGTCAGTTTAACCTTTGCGCCATTCAGCCCCCTGCCACTGCTGGCATCCACAACCCTGCCTGCCAGCCTGCTGGCCGATACCTCCACATAAACACCTTTCTTATCGTAATCGCTGCCCTTTTTGCCTTCTATATGCTTGTTGCCGGTGTATTCGTTATGGCTGGTAAGCCCGTTTACCTCCAGGTAACCCGTGTATTGGTTATAAATTGGAAGGGATACCAGTACCGGTTGAAACGAGCCGCCGCCATTATCTGCCTGCGGGGTTACCTGCAGAGAATACATCTTCTCATGGCCCAGCCATAACCGGTTTTTGCCCAGGTTTATTTGCCCATAGTTTTTATCGGCGACTAAATGGATGTTATAAGTTGTATCTATAACCCATTCCACAGGGCCATTCATGTAAAATTTTGTTTGTTCGAATTGAACGTAGCCATCTTCCCATGAATTTACACCCGCAGGATGGTTTTTGCTAACCGTTTCTTTAATGTAGGCTGCGCCGCCGCCGTAGTTAGGGCTAATTAAAGGTTTGGTGGGGTGGCTAACAGAGCCTTCGCCATCGGGTATAGGTATTTTGGGTGCAGATTTACTGCGGAACAGAACCACTTTAGCATTTACCAGTGCACTGTTGTTCGGTTGGTTGTTTACATAGATATTAATGGGGTAATCCATTATCTCCTTTTCTTCTGTCACAATGGTACCCAGGTCAACTGTGCCAAATGGTTGCACCACAAAATGGCCAGGTTTGTTATCCGAGTTGCCGTTGTATGACGATACAAATTTGTTAAGGCCGTCTATACTAAAATAACGGTCGTCTATTCCCGGTTCGTTTGGTATCGAACCGCTCATGCCTGCTTCATCATTATCATTAGCCGGGCCATGGGCTTGAATTGCGCCCGCACCGCCGCCTGCCGGTGCGCCGCCTTTATATACGTCAACTTTTCCCATCGCTACGTCAACTATGTCGGCTATACCGGCTATATTATCGGTTGCGGTAGCCTGGTTGTTGGCCGGCAGTCCAAAATCATAGGTATTTGCCGCATTGGTGAATAGCCCCCCAATGTACTGCTGGCCGCCATCATCCATTACCTCTTTGCCGTCTTTTATTATTTTGTCTTTTGCGCCAACTTCAACTTTTACAAGCTTTAGTTTCTCAATTTCTTTTTGAACTGCTTTCCGTTGTGCTTCCTGCTCGGCGCAGTTGGGGCCGGTGGGTTCGCTTGTAGGCACTAACACCAGACCCTGTATATCACCCATTTGCATGAAATCGAAGATCTGAATGTCGAAATAACCTTTATCGTCCGTCATTCCGCGGCCAACTACCACGCCGCTTGGTCCCGGCGAAAAAGGCTCGTATTTAGTAGTCCCGTCGCGCAGTTTAATGGGCTTGCGCAGCTCGGCCGAATATACCTGGCAGTTTATATCGTGTTTGTTTGGGCTTTGGTTTGTGCCCACATTCATGGTAACCTGGAATGGCTTATTGGCAAATGGGTGCAAAACTCCGGGCGTACTTGGCCATTGAAACATTACCCGGCCCTTAACCCTTGCCATAGGTGGCTTTTTAGAAATGATGTTGTAAATAGCCTTCTTTTGATAAGTAACAGTTTGCAGCAATTCTGTTGCTGGCGAAAACTTAAACTTTTGTATTGGCCCGGCAAGTTGTTCGGTGTGGTTGATGCCGGTATCAAGCAGCATGGCTTTTACGTAATACTCATCGCCCGCCTGGAAGTTACAGATAAGGCGATTAAACACTGCAGTAGTAACGCCTTTTGGGGTGGTGATTGTTTTGCTCTCGGCTACTTTTATAAAACCGGTTCCATTTTCCATCACTTTTTGATTGCCATCGCCTTCGTAATAGGGCAGGCTGCTTGCTTTGGTTTTACGATAAAGCTGCACAGGGATACCGGATGGTAACCTACCGAGCAGGTTAAGCGAAGCGGTATCTACGTTAAAATTCGAATAATCTATCGGGTCGAAGCCATTAATGCCGCCATACTCTTTCTCGAAATCGTTATTGGTGATCTTATTGGGGTAGCCTTTTTTCAGTGTTACGGTAAGCGCATAGTTATAAGCGGTTGTTTTTATACTGCCAAGTTTGAGGGTATCCTGTACTACGGTAACTTTTGCATTTTTGGTTACTGTTGCCACTTTAGGGATTGTTACAGCTATGTTACCGGCTAAAGGTGCGTAGTAATAGCTGTTAATGCGGGCAACCAGGTACATATTACCAATGTCGTTAGTGAGGTTAATGGGTACCTGCCCCACAAAATTGCCCTCCGCATCGGCGTTAACGGTAACCGATCCGCGTGCAGGGTCTAAAACGACAGTGGATACATCCTTTCCGTTGATGTGATTAATAACAACGTCAGGCTTTGGCTTAGTGGAAAGCTGTAAGGTTATGTTGGCGAAGTTGGCGCCGTGGTATATGCTCTGATCGAGCGTGTAGGTAAGCTTGCCCGCTACGGTGAGTTTAGGGTTAGTGTCCATCACTTCTTCGCGCAGGGTAAACGGGCAGGAAGTAGTGCTGCTCATCACCAGCCCTGCCTTATCAAATGCAGTTATTTTTACCGTGTATGTTTCATCGTAAAAAAATCCCTGCGCCAGGGCCTGGAACCAGTTCATCTTAAATTCTTCGGCAGGCGCGCTAACGGTATAAGTCAGCAGCATTTTTTCGCTGTTGGTGTGTTTATTGGTAGTTGTGCGCGTAAAATCCAGTTGGTATTTGCCGATTTTTGTTTTGCCTGCAGGCAAGGTTGCTTCGGTGAAATTAGTGAGCAGGCTTGCATCTATTTCGGTTGCCGTTTTTAGTTTATTCACCTGCTCGCTCCATAGCCAGTTGATATTAAGATTACTGTAAAGCCCTAAAACTACATCGTTGGAGGGCAATGCGCCTGCTTTATCGGGTACAAGGTCGGTTCTGCACACTGGCGACATGATAACTAAATCGTTGGCCAAAAGCGCACCTTTGACGGGTATCGGCTTTGGAATGGCCGCCATAGGTGGCGCAGGTGTTGGCGGAACAGGTAAAGGCATATTATCGTAAATAAATACCGATGCACCGCTTACGCCTTTGTTTTTAAACTCAACTTTCCCGGCAGGGTCTGATGAGATAACCCGCCAGGCGTATTTTTTGCCTTTTTTCAGTGGGACGTTGAACAAGCTATAAGGATAACCAAAGCCGGTAACCGTACGCGACAGGATAGGGAATGTGGTGGCATTCAACACCTGGTTAGGGTCGGCCGGGATATCGGGCATTTGGGCCACCTGTAGGGTGTATTGCGTGCCGAAGGGTACAGTACCGGGGTTAAACCAGTTAAAGTTAATGATGGGTGTATTGCTAACGCCGGTATAGGCATTATTGGATGGGTTAATGAGGATAGGCGGTTCCGGGTAGCTGATGGTGAGCATAGTACAGCCCAGCGGTGCTGTTGCCGAAAGGAGTTGTTTGCTATTATAATCCAGCGCTTGTATGCAAAAGGTATAGTTGCCCTCGGGCAGGCGCGATGTGATAGCGAGTTTGGTTTTGTCAACCCCGGCCACGCTCAGGTTATTCAGGTCGAAAATATCCTTCATCGCAGCACCGTTCAATTGTTTCGTTTCGTGCGGGTTTAAAATTATGGGCTGTAGCGGCACATAGTTGGTATAAGTTGCTATCAGTATGCCGTTATCGCCTTTTAATTGCCCCGCTAATTTTAGTTTCAAGGGGAGATCGCTTGTGTTTTGTATAATAAGCAGCACCTTGCTGGCATTGGTGCCCGAGTAATCTGAATAATACGGCGAGTACGGCGGAATGATGTTCACCGAAACATTTACGCTTTGTGCCAATGCGTTTATAGGCGGCAGGATGCTTATACACGCAAATAATACCGTGTAAAACAATTGGCGCAGGTACTTAGGTATAGATGTGTACTTTTTCATAGCTAAAAAGTATGCGTAAGGTTAAGTGATGACCGCACTTCGTTGAACGAAGGCAGTGTAATATCTTTTGAATTGCTTTTTAAATAGGAGAGGCTGAGGTTTACGCCATCGCGCTTGGTTACCCGGTACGAGCCGTTGAGGTTGCCATTTACTATGCTGCCTGCATTTACGCCATTGTTATGCTGCAACTGGTACGCTACCGAAGCGTTTAAACCCACCCTGCCATTTTGCAGTTGTTTGCTTACACCCAGGGATGGGCCATAAATAATAGAGTGTATGTTAGAGAAATCGGCAACGGTGTAATTCATGTTGGCATTAAAGCTCAATGCCTGTTTGTTGAAACCGATTTGATACGAGAGGTTTCCCGTTTTGCTGTTGGTTTTGTTTCGATTAGCGGTAAAACGATTCAAATCTACCAGCGATTGCAGATTGCCTACCAGTACAAAATTGTGGGTGATGAGGCTGTCGCCCATGCTGTACCGCAGCATGGTATTAAAATTATAATTGGTACGCGCTACCCTAAAGGTATCTATCACAGGGTTTAGCCCCCTGTCTTGCGTAATGCCATAGTTGGCGTACCGCAGGTCGATGCCATATTTTGATGTGTTGTACGATGCCCCCAGCGAACTGATATTGCGATGCGACGTGTAGGCTTTGTCGTTCAATAAATTATCATTCTGGAAACCCAAACTGCCGGATAGCTGCACCTGGCTTTTCATCAGCGCAAGCGTACCTTGTACGGTGTAGTTGGCTACATCAGTTTCAAAATAGTAGGCACCCATCGATTTGTAATCCGGGTCTACGCGGCGGTATTGCAGCCCAATGCTGTAGTTTTTATTGCGGTAATCCAATTGCGTTTGCAAAGCGGTAAGCAACTGTGTAGAGGCATTTATGGTGATGAGGTCTTTTATTAATGGGACCTTGTCCAACTGTAAGTTTTTTAATGTATCGTCTTTTTGGTTGCGGGTGTATATACTGGCTGCCATATCAATATCCCAAACAAAATGTTTGTAAAGCGACCATTTTTGGTTGATGCCGAGAACGAGGTTTTGAGCAGGGCTGAGTTCGGGCGTTAGGGGTTTGCCGGGCAAGGAATTGATATCGTCCTTAGCATCCAATAAAGTAAAATCAAAATGGTTACGTTCGGTACCGTAGCCTATGCGGGTGCTGTAACCCATGCGTTTATAAGCCGGTGTTTGGAAGGAGAGGGGCTGGGTAGAATTTTCTTCGATAGCTTTATTAAATCGCCCATAAATAAAACCTAAGCGCCATTTTCCGGGCGTGGCTTCCACGCCGCCGCCTAAAAAATTATAGCCCGCCAACGTAAACGGCGACCAGGTAATGCTTTGCCAGCCGGCATGCACCGTTAACCATTTATATTGCGGACTAATACCATATTGATTGAATGGCTGCCGAAACCCACGCTGCTGATCGCTGATGACCACACTGAGCGGGAAGCTTATGCCGTAGATAGTCATGGTTGGTGCGCCGTTAAAAAGGTAAGAGAAACTCCGTTCGCGCGGATCAGTGCTGCTGGTGGTGTAAGTGCCTATACCAGCGCCGAATGTGCCGTTAATGGTGAAGGGCTTTTGTTTCAGCACCTCGTCCACATTTTGTGCCCGGCCTACTAAGCTTGAGAGCAATAGCAATGCAAAAAACAGGAAACTATAAACACGTTGTTTCATTGTGGGTAGGCAAAATGTATTAAACCAAGTATCGGCACGGGTAATTTTATAATGCCGGCGGTTAACCGGCATTAAGCATTATTTTATCTTGATAAAGTTTTTATCGGTTAAATGCAGCTGCTGCATGGTTGCGTTTAAAGATGGCTGGTTCTTGTGAACACCCAGCGTACCTGTAACTGTATGCGGAACAGCTAGTATCCGTACTTTATCTACACTAAGCGAGGGGGATGAGAATTCGCCGCCATTACTCACATCAAGCGTTATCTGTACGTATACGCCGGTTGCATCTACTATGGATTTGTAGTTATAATACTGCAAATTCCTTGCTGCGGGTATATTGGTGTATGACAGCTGTATCCACTTACTTTCGCCTGTGGTGGTAGGTAAAAGATGCAGGTAAACCAAAATAACGCCGTTATTTACCGTATTAGCCAGCGAATCGGGGAGTTTAAACGTGTTTGTAATGTCGCCTGTTATTTTTTGTTGAGTCAATATGAACGATGTTGGCGGCCCCGTTGTACCAACCGGTCCGCCACCACTATTCACTGCCCAAAACAGGAAGGTATCGTCAGCTGTTTCAAATGCGGTAACGTTGCTGCCGCCAGCAGTTGCCGGTGCTTTCAGCGAAACGCCTGTACCCCAAGCACCGGCTGCTTTTGGCCCATAAATCATATAAGTACTTATGTCCAGGTAAAAATCGCCGTCGGCACCAATGGCGGTTGTTGGTGCGCCTGTTCCGTTCAAAACACTTGAACCATTTGTACCCGATGCACCAGTTGCACCTGTACTGCCTGTGGCTCCGGTAGCGCCTGTTGCACCAACCAATGATGTTGCTGTGCCCCAGCCCGAGCCGGTTTTTGGCCCATAAATATTGCGGTTTGTTTTATCAAAATAGTAATCGCCTGTTTTGCCGGTTAAAAGGTCCGGGACGCCTGCACCGCTGTAAATGATGCTGCCATCAGCGCCGGCCGGGCCGGCGGGGCCTTGTATTCCTTGCGCTCCTTTAAGTAGCAGGCGGGTGCCCCAATCGGTGGCGTTTTTAGGGCCATATAATAAATAGGTAGTATTATCGAGGTAGTAATCGCCAG
>NZ_CAMLOV010000055.1 GCF_946481715.1 uncultured Mucilaginibacter sp.
ACTTGCGTTTGCAGTACTGCCCGTGGTTATATAAAGGTTTTGAGGCAATATTTGCTGCGCCGAGATCCCAAAATAAAATTTTGACGAATAAGCCCAAATACCAACGCCCAGGTCTGGTTTCCACTGGCTGTTGTTAATGTTATTAAGCACAGGGTCGTTAGAGTTCTCCAGCGTTATCATATCTGTATTGAGGTTGATATGGCTCACCCCTGCAGATACGCCAACCGCCAGATTAAGCTGATCGGTAAGGCCAAGGTGGTAAGCGTAACTGGCATCGATATTGGTTTGCGTAATAGGCCCGGCTTTGTCAGATACAATTGTAAAACCTATGCCGTGGTGTGGTTCGGCGGCACGGTAATACTGCGTAAATAACCTGCTTGATGGGTTTTCTCCGCCCGAAGCCGGGAATGCCGTTGCATCGCCCTGTAAAAAGTCCTGCCCAAGGGGGGCATTTATGCTGAAGTAGCTGGTAACCGGGGCACCCTGTAAGCCCGTCCACTGGCTGCGGTAGCCCAGCTTGGCATCGGTATAATTTTCAATACCCGCAACAGCCGGGTTCAGCAAAAAATTATTAAAAACGTATTGCGTGTATTGCGGGCGCTGCTGTGCAAATGCCGTTCGCACAAACAAAGTAAGCAATACCATTAGAAGTAAGTTTTTTCTCATCTGATAATTGTGACACTCCCCGAAACAGTTTTCCGGCCGTTTTTAGGGTTTATAATATAATAATATGTTCCTGGTGATAAATTAGCTCCCTTATAGGTCCCATCCCATGGAACGCCATAACCAACAGACGAATATACCTTTTCTCCGTATCGGTTGTATACGTCAACAGTATTTCCGGGGTAGCTTTCTATGTATTTAATGGTCCAGGTGTCGTTAATTCCGTCTCCGTTAGGCGTAAAGGTATTTATTACGGCTAACTTTTTCAGTACTTTAACAAAAATTTCGTCGTTCGCGGTGCAACCGTCGCTACTGGTAACCGTTAATGTATAGGTTATATCATCTACCGCCGAACAAACCGGCTTTAAAACATCATCATGATCGAGCCCTGTTGAAGGCACCCATTTATAAGCCAGGCTTTTACCGCTTGCCGATGCGTTTAGTAACACTGTACCGCCTTCCAGCAGCCCTGTGTTGCCGCCTGCGTTTACTGTTGGTGTGGGGTTAACAGTAATATCCTGCGTTGTGGTATAACTACACCCGTTTTGCGATACAAACGTATAGGTTATGGTAAAAGTACCTGGGCCAGCCGCTGCCGGGTTAAATAACCCACCGGAGCTTACCCCCTTCCCACTAAACGAACCTGTACCTGCGTAGCCGTTGTTGTTAACCGCCAGTTGAAAGGGCTGTGCTTCCTGGCAAACCGAGCCAACAGTTGTCATTTGCACTATCGGGTTTGCTTTTATAACAATATCCTGCCCAACGGTATCTACGCAAGTTTCGCCGGAGTAAGCTTCCATGCGTACATGGTAGCTTTTGGTGGCCGGAGCGTTAAGCAAGGGGTAACTGTGGTTATAGGTCCTGTCTGCCGGTAAATTGGTCCGGGTAAATGTTTCGGTATTTTGCTTATCCCTGTTATAATCGTAGTACCAAACAATTTTGGTGAAATTCCCAAAATCCAGTGTGGATTGCTCCTTAAAGATCACCGGGCCGCTACTGCATAGCGCGTCTTTATTCGGCACCGTAAATTTCGCCATAGGCTGTGCGCCGTTAACCGTAAATTTTTGCGTTTTAAAAAACGGGCACCCGTTGGCAGATGTTACCATCAGCGTTACCAGGTATTCTTTTGCTATTAAATAGCGGTGCTTAGCGTTTTTCTCGGTAGAGGTGTTTGCATTGGCCGGTGTTGCGCCGTCATCGCCAAAATTCCATACATAAGTAAACCCGCCTTCGGTATTATCGGCTATGGTGCTTTTGTCGGTAAATTTTGCAACATCAGAAATACATGCCTCGGGCAGCTCGAAATTCACAACGGGGATTGCGCCAATAGCGATAACTTTCTCCGCCGTATTACTGCTGCAACCCTTATCATTCGTCAATGTAAGCTTCACGGTGTAGTTACCGGCGTTGTTGTACAGGTGCTTAACCGGGGCATTATCTGTATGCGTTTCGGTTGGCGTTCCGTCGCCAAAATCGTAGAGCCACTTTGCAATGGTGCCGTCGCCGGGCGTTGATGCGTCGGTAATGGTAATTTCTTTACCCGCGCAAAGCGGGGCACTCGCGTTAAACAGGGCTACCGGAGGTTTGGCTATATGCACCGTTACCGCATCTGATGTGCCGGAGCAATCATTAACGTTATTGGTACTTAAATGTACAATGTAATCGCCTGGCAATGCATAGGCATGCGTCGGGTTTTGTAGCGTGCTTGTTGCACCGTCCCCAAAATCCCATAACCACGTTTTTGCCTGGCTGCCTTTTGTATCGGTATTATCTGTAAAGGCAACAGGCTGGGCAGGGCAGCTACCTTCCCATGCAAATTTTGGCGCGGGGTAATCAGTAATATTAAAGTCGAAGTCGATATCGGTAGTTAACCCGCAAACGTCGCCATTGGGGTTGGTTACCGTAGCAGTTACGCTGTAATCGCCTGCGGCAAATGCTATTTTTTTAAAGTAATCATAGGTGTACAAGGTAATTCCATCTTTTACAGATACACTGCTGGTTGTGGGGTTGTTATCGGTAAAAACCGGGTTGCCGTCTTTTAAATCCCACTCTATTTTCGACGGCCGGTACGGTAACGTTAATTCCACCTTATACTCAATACCCGCGCAACCGTTTACCTTTGCAACAGCGCCCGGCTTATCATCCTGCAGCACTATAAACTGGTTTAGGTTTTTGAGGTTGGCACCCGCCGCGTAGCCATACGATTCGAACTGCCCAAAGCCGTAAGCAATAGCGTTAAAACCGTCAGCAGCTCGTATATTATGCGTACCGCTGGAAACCTCTATCTGCGCGTAAGAATAAGTGGGGTCGCGGGCTAACTCGGTAAAATTTGTATAAGGCGTACCATCAAGTGTAAAGGTAGATTTTTGGGCAGTTTTTATCACTACATTTATATAGTGGGCAGCTATATTGTAAGCCGGGCTGGAATACAGCGTAACATGATCGAGCGTTTGTTCGGTTGGCGTAAGCAGTATCATTTCCGGGTCGCCCAGGTCGAAAAAGTCGAAAACGCAGCTATTTAATTGCTGCCCCTGCGTAACGGCGTATTGTACCACCTGTATAGGCTTATCGGCAGATATAACATTTGGCTGCTGGGAGGGCATTTCGCCATTATACAGGCCCTTCAGCGGGACAAAGGTCTTCTCGCCGTTAATCACCAAATTGGTGTTATCCTCACTTAATATCACCCTAAAAATATCGTAGTTGCGGTGTTTAAGCGGTACGGTGATGTAATGCTTACCCCATGATGCGGTGGGATACACCTGCTGGAAAAAATTATCCGAAGTAAAGCCCGCCTCTTTGCAGCCGATCCCAATTTTTGTGCTGCCCGAAAACACAGCTATGCGCTTACAATCGCCGTTATTGCTTTTTGTACGGATGACAGTGTTGGTAAGGTCGGTTACCGATAAGCCCTCGTAAACTTCGCCCTTTTTCAACGTAAGCGTTAGCACCTGGCCAGCCTTGGAGCCATCTAACAAGTCGGCAGTGGGTATCACCTCCACAACGGTATTATCCTCGGTTCCTATCACCATAAAACTGGAATAGGAACGCAGGTTATCCATATCAGAATTTGATTCCTGTGTGTAATTGATGGAGTAATAATTTTTTCCCAAAGCATTTACCGGCAGCAAAAGTGTTGCCCCGGATACGCTGGCCGCGTAAATATGCGCGTAAACAGCAACGCTTTTTAAAGCGGTAATATGTATCCCTTTTAAGGCCTGCCCCTGATTTTTAAGGAAAGCACTATGCGGTATCGACACTACAGTAACCTCGTTAGCCGTTACCTGGAATGATTTTGAAAAACTACCGTCGGCAATTTCAACTTTACCTGTTGTATTTACGCCACCGGTAATATAAAGGCTCATATTGCTGGATCCGGTACTCTCTATATGCGACATATAGGCCGTCCAGAATTCTTTACCCTGGTTAGATTGCGCGGAGGCACCGTACGCGCAAAGTATTAAAATGAATGCGACAACCGCACGTATCGCGTTAACCTTATTCAATTTTAATGTAGTTTATAATTAATCCACTGTAAAACAGCGCGGATGAACGATAAAAATACACATTATATTTAAAATTGTTAACAATACATGTATTTAGCAATAGACGTGTGATGCACCCTTTTACTGCTAAAAAAATTTATCGGGGTTTGGCACGAGGTTTAAAAACTTCTCGAAGTTTTCTTCGTAGTTCGATTGGTCCAGCCGGTAGTAAAACGCCCCTTTTTTGGATGATTGCTTATCTTTTTCGGCAAGTTTTACCAGCAGCCCGGTAGAGAGCAGCTTGCGGCTAAAATTACGGTCGTCAAATTCGGTTTGGTAAACGCCTTCGTACAAAGCCTGCAATTGTGGTATGGTAAATTTACCCGGCAACAGCTGGAACAATATAGGGTGCAATGCCGCTTTATAACGCAATTGTTTTAAGGCGCCGGCCACCATTTCGGCGTGGTCAAACACCATATAGGGCATCTTATCCAGCGGGAACCACTCCGGGCTGTACTCGCCGGTTATCTGCTCTTCATACTGATGGATATCAATTAAAGCAAAGTAGGCAACAGATAAGGTGCGCTCCACCGGGTCGCGGCCGGGTTTGCCAAACACCATAAACTGATCCATGTACACATTTTTTAAACCCGTGCGTTCTTCTAAAACACGGTTGGCGGCATCTTCGGGGCTTTCCTGCGGGTTTATAAAACCGCCCATTAAACTCCATTTGCCCAGTTCGGGGGTTAAACTGCGTTTTACCAGTAACAATTTTACATTTACGCCATCAAAACCAAATATAATACAATCAACAGCAACTAAAATTCTGTGTTGCCCGGGATATTCATGCATACCAAAGTACTTTTATATGCAAGTGTAGAAATAATATTGACATTAAAAAAGAAAAGCCTAAATGTAATGCATTTGTAAGTAAACATATTAAGGGATAACATTCCTTAATAATACTTAGATATTTACCGGGCATTGCGTAAAATACACATAACATTGGAAACTATATTAAACATATCCAACCTCAATAAAACTTACAAGAGTGCCGGGCGCACTTTAACTGTTTTAGATCGTATCAACTTTGCCATCAGCACCGGCTCTACCAATGCTATTGTTGGCCCATCGGGCAGTGGCAAAACCACGTTGCTTGGGCTTTGCGCAGGCTTAGATAGCGCAACATCGGGCATAGTGGAGCTAAACGGCGTTAACCTTGGCCAGTTGGGCGAGGATAAACGCGCACAGGTACGCAACCAATACGTTGGTTTTATTTTCCAGAATTTTCAGCTGCTGCCAACGCTTACCGCGTTGGAAAATGTGATGGTGCCCTTAGAGCTTAGGGGAGAGAAAAATATTAAAGCACGATCTTTAGACCTGCTGGATAAAGTAGGCCTTGCCGACCGCGGGCACCACTACCCTGCCCAACTATCGGGCGGAGAGCAGCAAAGGGTATCGCTGGCCAGGGCCTTCTCCAACTCGCCAAAAATACTATTTGCCGATGAACCCACGGGGAATTTGGATGCCGAAACCAGCGAAAAAGTAGTGAAGCTGATATTCGACCTGAATACAGAGGCAGGTACCACACTGGTTTTGGTAACGCACGATTTGGAACTGGCCGCTAAAACGCACCGCATATTAAAAATTAAAGGCGGCAAATTGGTATCCGACGAAAAAACCGTTAACCAGGAAGCTGTAAATGGATAACGTGAATTACAACCGCAAAATAAATTTCGGCTGGCTGTTTAAAATGGCCCTGCGCGATAGCCGCCGTAACCGGGCAAGGCTGCTGTTGTTTATCTCGTCCATCGTATTCGGGATAGCGGCACTGGTGGCCATCTATTCGTTTAAATACAATATACAAAACGATATAAACGCACAGGCAGCCACCTTAATTGGTGCCGACCTTAGCATAAACGGCAATAAACAGCCCGACAAAAAGCTGCAAACCCTGCTGGATTCGATAGGCGGCGACCACTCGGAGGAACGCAGCTTTGCCTACATGATATACTTTAACCGCGCCCAGGGCACTCGCCTGGCAAACGTAAAGGCTTTAAGTGGCGCATTCCCCTACTATGGCAGTTTAGAAACTACGCCTGTAGCAGCGGGCACAGCTTTTAAAAACGGCAAGTATGCTTTGGTTGATAAAACACTGATGCTGCAGTTTAACGCAAAATTGGGCGATTCGATTAAAGTGGGCAACACAAGGTTTATCATTGCAGGCACCTTAAACAAGGCGCCGGGCCAAACGGGTTTATCATCGGGCATTGCCCCTATTGTATACATCCCTTTTAAATACCTCGACGAAACCAAACTTATTGGCCAGGGCAGCCGCATTAATTATGCTTACTACTATAAGTTTAAGCCCGGTTACGATGTAGAAAAACTGGCGAAGAAGATCGGCCCGGCTTTGGATAAAGCCGATTATAGTTCAGATACGGTGGAGAACCGCAAAGAAAACACCGGCCGCTCCTTTGGCGACCTGTCGCGTTTTTTGTCGCTGGTTGGTTTTATTGCCTTATTGCTGGGCTGCGTTGGCGTGGCAAGCGCCATTAACATTTACATACGCGAAAAAATAGCCTCAATAGCCATTATGCGCTGCATGGGCGTAAAGGCATCAGAAGCATTTTTGATATACCTGATACAGATAACCGGCATTGGGCTTATCGGTTCCGTCGCGGGCTCGGTGTTGGGTACTTCTATCCAGCATTTGCTGCCTTATGTGTTAAAAGATTTTTTGCCGATAACCATATCGGTACAAATTTCGTGGATGGCCATTTGGCAGGGCATAGGGCTGGGCGTCATTATCTCGGTATTGTTTGCCTTGTTGCCGCTCATCAACATCCGCAATATATCGCCGCTAAATACCCTGCGCCTGCAGTTTGAGGAAACCGCTACCAAACGCGACCCTTTGCGCTGGCTGGTTTATTTGCTGGTATTGCTTTTTATAGTGGGCTTTAGTTATTTGCAACTGAACGATTGGGTAGGCGCTGCTGTGTTTACGCTTGGCATCCTTATCGCTTTCCTAATACTAACCGCTATTGCCTGGCTGCTTATCCGCTTTACCCGCCTACTCATCATGAACAGTTGGAGCTACATTTGGCGGCAGGGCTTTGCCAATTTATACCGGCCAAATAACCAAACTATTATACTTACCGTTTCTATCGGTTTAAGCACGGCCTTTATCGCTATCTTGTTTTTGATACAGCAGCTGCTTATTGCGCAGGTATCGCTATCATTAAGCGGCAACCAATGCAATATGATCTTGTTCGATATCCAAACCGATCAGGAAAGACCGCTTGCCGATGCTACCAACATTCAAGGGTTCCCTGTGCTGTTGCAAATACCCATCGTTACTATGCGGCTGGAAAAAGTGAACGGTAAAACCGCTGCCGATGCAAAAAAAGACAGCACGTTGCGTATTTCGCCACGCGCCTTTGCCTGGGAGTACCGGGTTACCTACCGCGATACGCTTACCAGTTCGGAGGATATCACCTCGGGTAAATTCATCGGCAAGGCCACGCCGGGCAAGGATATCCCGGTATCGGCAGAGGAACGTTTTGCGCAAAGGATAAACGCCAAAGTTGGCGATAAGTTGGTATTCAATGTGCAAGGCGTTATCATGAACACCTATATTAGCAGCATCCGCAAGGTGAACTGGAACCGGGTACAAACCAATTTCCAGGTGCTGTTCCCAACCGGGGTGTTGGAGGATGCGCCGCAGACACATGTGCTACTAACCCATGTATCTTCGCAAAAATCTTCGGCAACCTATCAACAGTCGGTGGTGATGGAATTCCCAAACGTCTCCATTATCGACCTTAGCCTGGTACTTACCGTACTGGACGAATTGCTGGATAAAATAGGCTATGTAATAAAATTCATGAGCAGTTTCAGTATCCTCACGGGTATCATCGTGCTTATCTCTTCGGTACGCATCAGTAAATACCAACGTATACAAGAGAGCGTTTTACTGCGCACCCTGGGTGCCAGCCGCAGGCAAATATTTTCTATCACCGCATTGGAGTACCTGTTCCTGGGCGCACTATCTGCCTTAACGGGTATTATTATAGCCATTAGCAGCACCTGGTTGCTGGCCAAATACACTTTCAAAATACCTTACCACGTATATTTTGCACCTGTTGCTTACATATTTGTAGCCATTACGGCGCTTACCGTAGTAATAGGCTTACTTAACAGCCGTGGCATACTAAACAAACCGCCTTTGGAGGTGTTACGCTCAAACGCATAATTAAACCATGAAATATTCAATTAAAATAGCACTTGTACTTTCGCTCAGCTTTATCTTCGCCGCTTGCGATGGGGATAAAAAATCATCGGAAAGCAACAACGCATCAACCGAAAATACTGCCGCGGCCAAACCCAAAAAGACCATTTTATTTTTTGGCGACAGCCTTACCGCAGGCTATGGGCTTGATGATGCTACAGAGGCTTTCCCGGGTGTAGTACAAGCTAAAATAGACTCGGCCAAACTACCTTATACCATTGTAAACGGAGGCTTAAGCGGCGAAACGTCTGCCGGCGGCAAAAGCCGTATCGACTGGCTGTTGAAACAACAACCCTTGGATGTTTTTGTGCTGGAGCTGGGCGCTAACGACGGGCTGCGTGGCCTGCCCGTTGCCGATACCGAAAAAAACCTGCAGGCCATTATTGATAAAGTAAAAGCAAAATACCCGCAAGCCAGGTTGGTGTTGGCGGGTATGCAGGTGCCAACTAACATGGGCGCTGCTTATTCGGCCGATTTTAAAAACATATTCCCAAAGCTGGCTACCAAAAATAATATGACGCTGGTACCCTTCCTGCTGCAAGGCGTAGGCGGCGTGCGCAAACTAAACCAGGCAGATGGTATACACCCCACCGCCGAAGGTGCCAAAATTGTAGGAGAAAATGTTTGGGCGGAATTAAAAAACATCCTGTAAGCCCCACCCAAACCCTCCCCGGAAGGGAGGGCTTAAAAAACTGGCGGACGAAGCTAAAGTCTCCCCTGGGCATAGCCGTCAACTTAAGGTTTGTTGCATTCTTAAAGAGCCATCGGCTCGGGAAATATTGTAGCAGCGGGTTTCAACCCGCTGATCGCACGCCCGATTTTGATGAGTGCCGTAGGTACGATCCATATTTACGATTTATATGGGCCGAACCTACGGTTCTCTATGTAACTGTTACCTTACTACAACGGATTGAAATCCGTTGCTACAAAATCGGTCGACGCTACGCGTCTGCTTTAACCCTTATCTTGACGGCTATGCCCCTACCGGGGGAGATTAATAGGCGTTCATGAAGGCTTCGCCGTTTAGAGGGGGCTGAGCTGCTGCTTAGTGCCCCATCACCATCTCCACCTTCTTCACTTTCAAATTCTTAAAAGCAAACCAAAGGATACCTACAAAGCAGATGCCCGGTACCAAATACGCCACTTGTATGTTAAACTTATCAGATACCTGGCCCATTATTGGCGGCATAATAGCACCACCTACAATACTCATGATAACTAACGACGAACCTAACTTTGTTTTAGCACCCAAATCGCGGATGCTTAATGAGAATATAGTTGGGAACATAATAGACATAAAAAACCACACCGCCATAAGCGTGTAAACGGCAATACTGCCGCTAAGGTTTACGGCTGCTGCAATCAGTATAACATTAATAACGGCATACGTAAACAACAGCTTAACGGGGTTAAAAAAGCGCATTAGCAAGGTGCCGATAAACCGCCCCGCCATAAAGCCAAAAAAGGCAATAGACAAATAAATGGCTGCGGGTTTTTCTGCGAAACCGCCAACACGTTCGCTAAAGCGGATAAAAAAACTGCTTATACAGGTTTGCGCGCCAACATAAAAAAACTCGGCCAATACGCCGCTCATCAAATGTTTGTTCCGCAACAATTCGGCAATACGTACACCCAATGGGCGTTGTTCGCTTTTCTTCTCGGCTTCGGTTTCTTCTTTTATAGTTGGGAAGGTGGTGCGCCATACCATTACGGCCACCAAAAAAACAACAACACCAATCACTACAAAGGGCAATTGAACACTGGACGCTTCCTTATTCAGGTAAGCGTTCATTTGATCGGCAGACATGCCCACCTCTTGTTCTTTTGTCAATGTTTCGCCCGACAGGATGAACATCCCACCCAAATAGGTAGACGACACCGCCGCGAAACCGTTAAATGATTGCGCCAGGTTGATACGTTGCGTAGCGCTTTTTGCATCGCCAATTAAGGTTATCAATGGATTTGCTGCGGTCTCTAAAAAGGCCATGCCCGAAAAAACCACGAATAAAGCACCAAGGAAAAATGCGTAATTACGCACCGCTGCCGCCGAGTAAAATAGCAATGCCCCTACCGAAAATAACAGCAAGCCCAAAATGATACCGCCTTTATACCCATATTTCTTCATAAACAAGGCAGCCGGGATGGGCAGCAGGAAGTAAGCAATATATGAAGCCGAATCGATCAATGAGGATTGGAAATCGGTAAGCTGGCAAGCCTTTTTAAGGTGCGGGATAAGTATCGGGTTAAGGTTGAGTGCGAATCCCCATAAAAAGAAAAGGGAGGTGATAAGCGTTACCGCTATTACGTTGCTGTTTTTTTGCATTTAGTTTAAAACTTGAATTGGTGGGCTGAATATATATTATTTAAAGGCAGCTTGTATATCATTCAGCGATATTCCCAGGGTTTTTATTGCAATTGCGTTTAACGCTGATTTTTCGCCCGTAAAATGGAATACGCTATGCCGGTGCGTAAGCTTCTCGCCCGGCTTTAAAAATGCCGCCGGGGAGACGCTTTCAATTTCGTAAAAAGGTCCCATTTGCCCGCCGGTAGCCAGTGGCCCATCGTTATAGGCATTTACCGCGTCGCCTTTAAAAGGAGGCTTATCGGTTCGCCATTCCTGGTTCAAATAGGTTGCTGTGCTATCAATATCAAAGAGGGTAATGGTGAGTACGCCCTTCAGCGGATCGTAGCTGCCGGCCATTGTTTTGGCGCGGTTTGGAGGCAAGCCCAGTTTACCTCGCGATTTACCGTCGGCTTTAAAAAGCAGGGTGCCCTTACTGTACTTCACTCTGTCAGGCGGTATTTGGCCAAAGTAATTGGTAGTAGCTACCTTGCCTGTGGCGTTGTCGTTATATGGCACCACCGTTACTGTGTTTGGCGAAGGCCGAAACATGTCCAAATTCCAGAGGCAGGGCGCACCGGTTGTTTTATCCCATGCTTTGTCGCCGTTATTAATAATGGTGTTTTCGGTACTGAAACCAACCGAGTTTATTCCGGCAAGTTTAATACCCAGTATTTGCTCAGTCTCCTGTTTATCCAGTATACTTACTTTTCGCGTTAATTTTATTTTCAGCAGGGTGTTGGCGTAGTTCAGCATTTCGGTGGATTTGCTCATCAAAACCTCTGTAAGGTTTGCCCATTCCAGCTGCCACTTTTCGTTATCAACCGCTGCAGGCGTATGCCAGTTGGCAAATTCCATTTTGGTGCCGGGTTTAAAAAATAGCGAGAAAGGCCCTCCCTCCGGCCCCAGCCATAATCTATCTTCACCACCGTAGGCGTTCATATGCGCATCGGGTATGGTATCAAAGGCTTTGTAGTTTATCCAACCAAAACTCTGGCTATAATCGCCATCAGCAGTTGAGGTAAATACCTTGGCCTGGTATTTTGGCGAAACGATGACCTTGGAAAGCCCATTATTGCTTTGCAAAACTACAATGCTGTCATGTGCCTTCAGGAAATTCAGGTCGTGTGCAAAAGTCCCATTGCGGGGAGGCATGTACATGGTACAGGCGCTAAGGCCGGAAGCTATTAAAGTAAATGCAAAAGTTTTTATCGCTTTCATGGCTTTATTATGTTTTGGTTTGAGTTTGGATTCCGCCCAAAAAAAAATTTAGCTCGGTGTCCTTTGCGTCTCTCTCTTGGTGCCCTTTGTGGTAAATTAAACACAAAGGCCACTAAGGTCTTCACAAAGGCCATAAAATGGATGCTGGCCAGTTTAATTTATCTCCAGGTCATCCTTCGATGGCAATTTCGGGAATGCGCCATGTTCCCCGGTTTGGTACCAAAACACTACCGATGCCAGGTCGTCCTGCAAGGGCAAATACCTGCCCCCGCTACGCCAGCCGAGGGCCTGCAGGGTTACTTTCAGGTTCTTTTCGAAACGGATCGGGTCGGCAATGTGCCAGCGGTATAAGCCAAAGCGTTGGGCAATATTATAATGCCCGTCGCCGCGTATTACTTGCGGCAAGCCGGTATAGGGGCCGCTAAACTCGGTGTATTCGGTACCTTCGCTGCCATCAGGGCGTTTTTTGCGGGTATCAAAATCATACGATCCGCAGAAATAATCCTCGGTACCTGTGCCAATAATGGTTGGGTACTTGGTATCGCCATCCATAAAGAATTTTATTTCGCCCTCGCCCCACCAGCCGTTTTTGTTGGAGCCGTAGGCAAGGTAAGTCCCCACATATTGCCCTTTGCCCTGGATGCTATCTACCAGTACATAGTCCTTTTTATACGGCAGCGGGTTTATCCGGCGGAATTGTGCGTGGAAGTAGCCTGCATCCTCGGGTACCTTTGTGAGCGTATAATCTACCTGGTAATACAGCACCATATCTTCATTATCTATGTTTTCCATGGTGATGCGGCATTTCTTGCGGAAGGGCATTGGCCAGTAGCAATTGAAGGCGCTGCCCGGGTTTACCACAACCGCCAGCGAGGTTACCGGCGCGTATTTGCCCCAGCCCATGCAAAAAAAATCGCCAACGGGCGCTTCTACCGATGGCGTGGTTTCATCGTCCCAATAAAAGCGGATGATGGAGTAGCGCCAGTTGCCGGTTGGCGTCATCCAGATATGTTGGATAGCACCCGGCCCGTCAATCTCGGCTACGGTGTAGGTGGTGTGTTTTTTGATGATAACGCTGGGGCTTACCTTCCAGGTTGGGCCAAGGTCGCGCGAGGCGCTTGCGCCGGTACCGGTGGTAGCCATGCCGCCTTTACCTTTTTCGCCGTTAAAGTTTTCGGGGCTGATGGAGCGGCTGATGGCATCCGAGGTTCGGAAGATGTTGCCCATGTTGTTGTTTAACCCATCGTATTTTTGCTGCGCACGCGCAGCGAAGGCCAGGACGCACAGCGCCCCAGCTAAAAATAATTGCTTCTTCATAAATTCAGGTTTATAAGAAACTAAATGTAGGAAATAGTTTGCAATTCGCAGTGGGCAGTGGGCAAGTCCTAAAAGTTACTGTTGTTTTGAAAATCGAAAATAAAGTGATACTGCTAACACAAACTGCAAATTGAGAACTGCCAACCACAAACTTTCAACTGAAAACTGAACTGAGAACCGCCAACTGAAAACTGCAAACTGAAAACTGCCAACTGAACTGAGAACCACCAACTGAAAACTGCCAACTGAAAACCGTATCTTTGCACCCTCAAAATTAGTACAATGGTGTGGGCAGATAAATTTAAGCTGAATAAGCAACTGGTAAAGGCGGTAAACGAAGCAGGCTTTGATGTACCGAAGGAAATACAGTTGAAAACGCTGACACGCATCACCGGCGGGCAGGATGTTATTGGCATTGGCCCCGAAGGTGCCGGCAAAACCACTACGCTTGTTTTGGGTACGCTTAACCGTTTTAACCACAAAGCCGATGGCGTACCGCGTGCGCTGATCCTTGCACCCGACCAGGAACGCGTTTTTGAGATAGTAGAACAATTTGGCCGCCTTAACCGCAATACTTCTATCCGCATTGTTAGCTTGCACAACGGCACCCCGGTAGACCAGCAAATGGATGACCTGGCCGATGGCGCAGATATTGTTGTTGCTACGCCCGACCGTGCCCGTGCCATTTACCTAAAGCTTGGTTTGAACCTAAACAAGGTAAACTTTTTGGCGGTAGATGATGCACACCTTATTGTTAAACAAGGGCTGCAATTACCTGTAGTTGAACTGGCTAACAGCATTGACAAGGGGCAGCATATCATCTTTAGCGAAGTAATGCACGACAAGCTGGAGAAAATGATAGCGCCCTTTATGGTGAACCCTGCAACTATTGAAGTTGACGAGTTGCCCGAAGAAAAAGTTGCTACCCACCCGCAGATGCTTTACCATGTGCCCAACTTTGGCACCAAGCTGAATTTGCTTAGCCTGTTTATGAACGATGAGGAACTGTTTACCAAAACGGTTGTCTTCGCCAATACAAAAACAACAGCAGAGACGCTGTACAAAAGCCTGGAGAACCGCTTGCGTAAGTCGGTAGCTTTGCTAAGTCCTGCATTTTTTGAATATAACCAAGTAAAGGATATCAGCGATTTTAAGGCGAACGATGCGCTAAGGGTATTAATTGTTGCGAATGAGAGCATTGAGGATATCGACCTTAAGCAGATCCCGTTCATCCTGCATTTCGACCTGCCTTTGGAGAAAGAGGTTTTTATCAGCCACATCCTTAATACGGATATAGAAGCAGAAGACGAAACCCTGGCGATTACCTTTGCCACCGATATTGAACTGGACCAGGTGCGCAAAATAGAACAGGCCACCGGGCAAAAAATGCAAAACGCCGAACTGCCCGACGAATTGGTTATAGAAAAAACCCGCAAGCAAAAGGAAAGCGAAAAGGTGGTAAAGCCTGTAAAGGTTGACCCTAACAAACACGTGCCGGGAGAAGCTTTTCATGAAAAGAAACCGGAAAACGCCAAGACTTACAACATCAGTGCTAATAAAAAAGCCAAGATGAATAAAAAGAAAAATCATTAAGCTGAAAAAGCAAAGATTTTTGAAGAAAAACGCCCATTTTTCTCCGGTATTTTAGGAAAATTTGAACAGGAAATGGTGTTCCACATCCGTTCCAAAAAAGTGTTCCACTACGTTTTAGCGCGCTTTTTACTTTTATTTTAACAGACTGTTAATAAGGTAAATATGGGCGTTACTTAAAGAACTGGGGTGTTCCAAAGTGTTTCACAAAAAACTGCAAATCGTTGATTATCAGGATAAAGCAAATTCAGGGTGTTCCACACACAAAGTGGAACACCTGGATGGCACTGTCTAAGCCCCGCCGGAGGGCATTTGCTTGTGGTATTTTACGTATAAGTCCTCTACTTTCTTCCGTGCCCAGGGCGTTTTCCGCAGAAATTTCAGGCTCGAATTAACGCTTGGGTCCTCCAAAAAACAATTGATGCGGATACGGTAACCCAGTTCTGCCCAGCCAAAATGCGCCACCAATGCATTGATGATAGCCTCTAATGTTTTGCCCTGCAGCGGATCCTTCGGTTTTTGCTCCATGCGGCAAATTTAGCTATTTACTATGGTTTATACATCCTTACCGTGCAGTTGCACAGGTTTCATAGTTGGCGTTAGCAGGTGCATGATCAACCAGGCGACCAAATAAGCACAGGCGCATATCGCGAAGATGATGTTGTACCCTGCTGTGATATGCCCTGCTTCTTTGTTCATCTCTAAAATGTAGCTGATTAGCAACGGGAAGAATATGCCCCCTACCGAACCCGCCATACTGCCAATGCCCACCACAGAGCTTACGGCTTGCTTAGGGAACATATCAGATGCAGTAGTGAATATATTAGCGCTCCAGGCCTGGTGCGCAGCCGCAGCAAGGCTAATAAGCGCTACCGCTTGCCAAATATTAGTTGCATACCGTGCTGCAAATATGGGCAACACGCATAAGGCGAATAATAGCATGGCTGTTTTTCGTGCCCGGAAAACAGGCATCCCCCGTTTAATGAACCATGAAGACAAGTATCCCCCACCTATGCTGCCCACAGTTGTTGCGGTGTATACAAGTACCAAAGGCAGGCTTGGTTTTTTTAAGTCGAGGTTGAAGGTTGTGGCGAAGTATGATGGCAGCCAAAACAGGAAGAAATACCAGATGGGGTCAGTCAATAATTTGCCTGCCACAAATGCCCACGTTTGGCGGATACCGAAAAGCTCCACCCATTTTATTTTTGTTTCGGGCAAGTTGGATGCGGCGGCTTCTGCTGTATCGCTGTTAATAAATTCTAGCTCTTCCGCAGATATCTTCTTATGTTTTAGAGGCGTTTCGTAAAATATCCGCCAAAAAATCAGCCACACAAACCCAATTGCGCCGGTGATTATAAAAGCCATTTGCCAGTTGTAAACACCCAGTATCCATGGTACCATTACCGGGGCAACCACCGCACCAATGTTTGCACCCGAATTGAATATCCCCGTAGCCAACGCGCGCTCCCGCTTAGGGAACCACTCCGCAACCGTTTTAATGGCCGCCGGGAAATTCCCCGATTCGCCCAGCCCCAAAGCTGCCCGTACCGCAATGAAACCTAAAGTAGATTTAACAGCAGCAGTTAATACCGCTGATACGCTCCAAAAAATAATGGAGATGGTATAACCCATTTTTGTACCCAACTTATCAATAATGCCTCCAAACGCTAGCAAGCCAATAGCATATGCCGCCTGGAATGCCATCACAATGTGCCCGTAATCGGTCTCTGTCCAGTGGAACTCGGTTTCCAGTGCAGGCTTTAACAGACCTATCACCTGTCTGTCGAGGTAGTTGATACTGGTTGCGAAAAAAAGCAAAGCCACTACGCCCCACCTGTAACTAACGCTTTTGGTTTGTGCCATTATCTTACTGGTAATTATTTACTTAATTGTACTAATTCCAATGCCTTTAGGGTATCGGCGTGCAGTTGATCGTACAGGCGCTCGTCTAATACCTGCTTGCTGATAAGTTTGCTGCCCATCCCCACCGCACATACACCCGAACGGAACCAACCGGATATATTACCAGCCTCTATCTCAACCCCACCTGTCGGGATAAATAATTGCCCGGGGAATAAATCGCGGATAGAAGATACAAAAGCCGGACCTAAGATATTGGCAGGAAACAGCTTGATCAGCATGGCCTTATACTGTTGCGCGATGTGTATTTCGGTGGGTGTCATACAACCCGGTATCCACAGCATTTTATAATTTGCAGCAACAAGGGCCACTTCGTTATCTACAATAGGCGATACGATAAAATCAGCACCCGCGTCTACAAATGTTTCTGCTTCCAGCCCGTTTTTTATAGTGCCTATGCCCAGGTACATACCGGGCATCTCTTGCTTTACTACCTTTTTTATAGCCCGAAAGTTATGCAGTGCCTCTTTGCCGCGGTTGGTATATTCCAACACCCTCACTCCGGCTCTGTACAGGGTGCGCACTATTTCTACGCTCACACCCTCATCCTCGTAAAAAAATAAAGGGAGCATGCCCTGCGTTAATATACTATCTAATACTGTCTCTTTATTGGCCATCCTCTATTGTATTAGTTATTTCTTCAACTGTATTTGTGGTAGCATCGCTGGCTACAAATAGCTTTTTAAACGCAGCAGTTGTAGCAAACCCTAAAGTTTGCTGCGGCGATTGTGCGTTGTAAAACCCATATATCAGCCCGGCCATAAAACAATCGCCGGAGCCTACTTTGCTTATTATCTTCTCCGTGTTATATTCCTGCGAGCCGTAAAAGCCGCCGTCGGTATAAAGCGCCGCGTAGTATTGTATAGTTCCGCCACCATCAAACCTAAAAGTATTGGCAACGGTCTTGCATTTTGGAAATGCCTCCATTATCCTTTCGGATATTGAAAGCGCTTCCTTCAGGTAAATGCTTTTTTGCCCGCTCTCGTGGATATCACCTAACACCGGGATACCCAGCATGGTTTCTGCAGCCCATATATTGCCCATTATCACATCACAATACTTCACCAGCTCGGCCATCACTTCTGGTGGTTGTTTACCGTACTGCCATAATTTAGAGCGGTAATTGAGGTCGACCGATATGGTGATACCCTTTTCTGATGCTGCCTGCAATGCTTCCAAACAAACATCCGCTGTTTGCTGACTAATAGCGGGGCATATGGCTGTAAAATGAAACCAGGTGATACCATCAAGCACGCTATCCCAGTTTATCATACCCGGTTTTAATTCGGCAAAGGCTGAGTTCGCCCGGTCGTATATCAGCGCATCGTGCTTCAGGTCTTTCCCTTTGGTAAGGAAGTAGAGCCCTATGCGGCTGCCGCCGTAAAATACTTTTGAAGTATTGATGCCTTGCTTGCTGACGTAATTAATAACTTGTTCGGAAAGCCCGTTTTTGGGTAATGCGGTAAAGTATTGGGATGGCACACCCCACAAGGCTAATGCTGATGCTACGTTCAGTTCGGCCCCACCTACAAAAGCGGATAGGGCGTTGTCTTCCAGCCATTGACCGGATTCATCAGGACTAAACCTTAACAGCAACTCTCCGAAAGAAAGAACACCACCGGCTTTATAGTTCTTTGATATTCCCCAACTCATTTCTTATCAAAATCAAAGTAATTCTTTGCGTTAAAGTAACAGATATCCTGTATGATCTTTCCCGTCCATTCAATATCGTTTGGAAGCTCGCCATTCTCAATGTCATCCCCAAACAGGTTACAAAGTATCCGCCTGAAATATTCGTGCCGCGGAAAAGACAGGAAACTGCGCGAATCGGTCAACATACCTACCATTCGGCTGATGAGCCCCATATTGGAAAGCGCGTTAAGCTGTTTGGTCATCCCGTCCTTCTGATCCAAAAACCACCAGGCCGAACCCCATTGTATCTTCCCCGCAACCGAGCCATCCTGGAAGTTGCCAGCCATGGTTGCCATCAACTCGTTATCCGCAGGATTAAGGTTGTATAGTATGGTTTTGGCGAGTTTGTCTTCGCTATCCAACCGGTCCAAAAATTTAGAGAGGCTCCTTCCCTGGTGAAAATCACCTATCGAGTCCCGGCCGGTATCGGGGCCGGATTGTTTAAACCCGCGGGTGCTGTTATTGCGCAGTGCACCTATATGGTATTGCTGTACCCAGCCTTTCTCATAATCCCAAATGGCAAACTGATGCAGCATGTACGACTTAAACTTGTTATTCTCCGTGGTGCTGATTCCCTGGCTGCCCCTAATTTTCGCGAAAATATCCGTTGCTTCCTTCTCGGTGCAGTCTTCGGCATACATTTGGTCAATCCCGTGGTCAGACACTGTACAACCATTGACAGCAAAGTAGTTATGGCGTTTTTTTAAAGCGGAGATGTAACGGTAAAAATCAGTTATTTCACTATCCACAACCTTTTCCAATTGGTTGATGTAACTGTTCAGCGCATGGATATTGTCGCTATTCATGGCCTTATCAGGCCTAAATGCCGGTAATACCTTTACGCCAAAGTTGTCGGCTTTTATCTTTTGGTGATACTCCAGGCTATCAATTGGGTCATCAGTGGTGCATATCACCTCCACGTTCATTTTAGTGATAAGGCTACGTACGCTATATTGCGGGCTTTGCAACTTGGCGGTACAGTCGTCATAAATAAAATCGGCTGTGGCGGGCATCAACCTGGAACTGATACCGAAGTAGCGCTGCAGTTCTAAATGTGTCCAATGGTAAAGGGGGTTACGCAATGTATATGGGACTGTTTCGGCCCATTTTTCAAATTTTTCTTTATCGCTGCGCCCGCCGGTTATATAGCTCTCATCTACGCCATTAGCGCGCATAGCACGCCACTTATAATGGTCGCCGTTAAGCCAAATTTGCGTAATGTTATTAAAAGTAATATCACCGGCAATTTCGTTAGGCGGTAGGTGGCAATGGTAATCTATAATAGGCATATCAGCGGCAAATCCGTGGTATAAACGCTTTGCGGTATTGGTATGCAGTAAAAAATCCTCGTCGAGAAAGGTATTCATAGGTATAATAATTCCGGGAGTTGTAATTATAGGGTTATTTGGCCACAAACGAAAAATTTATCTACGAAAACGTTGCCATACAATTAAAAAAGGCACGCACTGATAAAACAACAAAGCCTGTGAGGGCGGTCACAGGCTTTGTCTAAAATGTTATAACGCGTTTACTTTACCACTAAAACGCCATCGGCCATAATGGAAATATCTTTCTTAGGCTCTTTAATTGCAGCAATTTCAGCTTTGCTTTTGCCTGCATCTTTTGCATAATGCACCAGGCGCTCAACAGGGATTTCTTTAACTTTGGCCAAGCCCTCTACCACAACGGTTTTGCCAACAATATTTTGCGGCATAAAGTATGCGTAATCGGTAAACTGCACCATAATAGTTTTGCCGTCATCCTGTGCCAGCTTCATAAAACAGCCCTTCTTTTTGCAAACTTCTACCACTGTACCGGTGATTTTACCTGTGTAAGCAGTATCAGCATTTAAAGCGGTTTTTAGTGCCTCTGTAGTCAACGCGTTATCGGCGGTCACAATTTTGCCATAGGTTACACCCGCGTCGGCAGGTTTAATACTGGTTTGTGCAAAAGTTACTGCCGAAATGCAAAGGCAGATTATAAATAGTGCCGTGGCTTTCATAGTGTTAGCTTGAGTTTAAAATTGAAAATATGCCCAAAAATAAACTATTTCGCCAAACAAATCCTAATCTTTTATAACGATTTCTAATAACGATCGGGTGATAGGCTGTCGGGATTATGTTGATTTATTCAATCAAAAGGAGGATTGCAAACCTGGTATCTAATACTAAGTTATTCTTTAAGTAAAGTATGTTAATTTTTGATTATCAATACAATTTAACTTAAAAGAAAGGAGATATTTGGCACATCCTAGCTTATCACTCTAAATGTCAAATTTATTCGCTCCTTTAATGCTCTGGCTGATTTTGGTACCTGATGCTCCCATTGATGCTGCAACTCCCCTTTCATAATTAATAACGAACCGTTTTCGAGATCGACAGAATACTTTTGCTTCTTATCAGCTTTATGCCTTACATCAAACCTGCGCATCTGCCCAAAGCTTACCGAAGCGATTACGGGGTTTATGCCCAGTTCGGGCTCATCATCGGCATGCCAAGCTACCGAATCGTTACCGTTGCGGTACAAATTCAGCAGCACACTGTTAAATGTAATTCCTGCGGCGGCATCTACCCGTTGCTTAATAAATAGTAGTTCGTCCGTCCAGGGATATGGATCATGTTTTTTTCCGGAGAAGGCGTATGTTTTACTATTGTCGCCATACCAGGCGGTAAGGCGTGGCGTGTTCAGCAATTTTCCGTACATCTGTATGGTTTCCTGGTTCCAGCGGACTTTTGTTTTTAAAACCGGGATAAGCGCATCGCACTCTGCACTGCTGAAAAAATTGGGTTTATAGTCCATCAATTCAACAGGAAGTCTAGGGCTTTGCAGGCCGCCATCAAAAAAGCTAAGCTGTTCCATTCGGGTAAATTAACATTTCGGCACAAAAAGTGTTATATAAAGCCGTAAACTAATCGTTAAAGTTTGAGTTCGGCATTTGTAAAAGAAGGAGAAAATCAATGGCTGCACGAGATAGGCCCATCCATGAACGCCCTATTGGTATTCCTACAGCGCGAGAACGGCGGGCTCCGCATCTACGAACGCAAAAACTATTATAACCAAAAAGAACAGCGCGATGTATACCAAATGAGCGACGGGCTTAGCTACGCAAAAAAGGACGATGGCACATGGTACATTGTATGGGATTAAGCAGTTGTGGCGCTTACACTTTAATAAATATTTTCTTCCGGTAAAGCCAATAAAGTATCAACCAGTCAATTGTTAAAACCAACACGCCTTTTACAAGGCTGCTGTACGCGATACCAAAAATCTGATCGAAATGCTGCCCCAGGTGCGTGTACAGCGTCTTAGTAATAAACCCGCCGAAACCATCTGCCAGCACGTAGGCCACAATTGAATTGGTACCCACAACCACCAATAATAAAGCCCAGCGCTTATGCTTACCGGCATCAATAATTCCGTAAAATAGTGCCAGTAGTAAAAAGCAGCAACCACCACTAAATATTACCCAGCCCGGTGTCCATATTCGTTTTACAACCGGTGCAATCCCGGTAAAGTGTAATAAGCCACCAAAAGCGAGTAAGCCCACCCCTATCACTACAAAATGCTTTACAATTGTAACCGACGCCTTGCCCGACCGCAACATATTGCCCGCCAGTAAACCAATGATCATGGTGCCAAGAGTTGGTATAAAACTAAGTGTAGCGTAACCGCCTGTGTTAAAATAAAACGGATGCTCGCGCGGGAACAGGTTTAAAAACCATTTATCAAACGCCCAGGCCAGGTTGGTGTTCTTATTCCAATGCGCGGCTAAACCTTTAAAATTACCCGTCCAATCTGCGGTAACGCCGGCCGCCTCATAGTCAAAACCTGCACCAGGTAAGGGGTATAGGGCAAAAGCTGCCCAATATCCAACCAAAATTGCAATCAATGTTATTAATTGCGCGCGCTGTTTGCAAAAACCAAGCAGGAACAGGAAAGTATAACCCAAACCAATTTGGCTCAGCGTATCCTCAAAGGTAAAATAGGTTTGACTGGACGATAACGACCTTAAAAAAACACCCAGTACTATCAATATAACCGAGCGTATCAGCGCATGCTTCAACAATTCGCCAAACTCAGCACCTTTGGCCAGCCGGCTGGCAATGGAAAACGGAAGGGCGACGCCTACCATAAAGGAGAAGGATGGCTGTATAAGGTCGTGCAGCGAGCAACCTGCCCATTGTACATGATCCTGGTTAAAATACAGAAACCGCCAAAATACATTACCCGGCAACGACTGCGACACGTGTTGAAAAGATAACACCTCCCCCATCATCAGCAGCATAACAAAGCCACGGTAAGCATCTAAAGATGCAAGGCGGTTACTTGCCACGGGCGCTATTACCGGAGCATCGTTGAGGTTGGTTGTGGTTTTCAAAATGTTATAAGTTAGGTTGATTGATGATGCCGTTTGTTAAATAAAGTTAAACATGTGCGGCAAATTGCCTGTTATTATATTAAAGGGTATTTTGCACACATAAATAACACCGTATGAAAACGTTACGTTTATTATCTGCAATTGCTTTGGTTTTATTGACATTTGCCTGCGGCAATCAGCAGCGTGAAAATAAGGATAAAAAAGCAGATGTGCGCGCACACATTCAAAATAATGGCGTTCCGATATCTTACACAGACACCGGTAGTGGCGACACTACTTTACTTTTCGTGCACGGCTGGTGCATTAATAAAGGATACTGGAGCAACCAAGTGGCATTCTTCGATAAAAAATACAGGGTCGTAGCGATAGATCTGCCGGGCTATGGCGATTCTGGTAAAAACCGCAGTAAGTGGGATACATACACCTTTGCAACCGATGTAAACGCGGTAGTAGACCAGCTAAAACTGAAAAATGTAATTGTAATAGGGCACTCTATGTCGGGTGATATCGTTTTGCAGGCTGCCATCAACCAGCCCGAAAAAATAATCGGCATTGTAGGTGTGGATAATTTTAAAAGCGCAGGCGCACCTCCGACGACCGCAAAGCAAAAAAAAGAAATAGATGACGCTATTACGGCGATGAAGAAGGACTTTAAAAAAGTGGCGTTCCAATGGTTTAACGAAGGCTTATTTTACAAAACCACCAGTAAACTTGTTAAGGATAGGATATTGAACGATGTGGCCCATGCAGACACAGCGGCGGCCATTGGGTCGATGGCACAGCAGGCATACGACGAAGTACCCGCCCTGGCCAAACTAAAAAAGAAGCTTTATTTGATAAACAGCGATTACCAGCCCAACGATACCACCTGGTTGGTGAAAAATAAATTACCCTTTAAGCTATTCATTGTGCATGCAACCGGCCATTTCCCGATGGTAGAGGCACCAGCCGAATTCAACAATCAAATGGAGAAAGTGCTGGCTGATATAAAGCAGTAAATGAGTTATGCAATTCAATGTCTTAATTAATTGAATATTCGTCTATAGAGATTCGTCCGAGCCTATTGCCTATGAATTGCCGTAGGGTTTCTTCAACCGCCCGTCACTGTGTGCAGCATACCGAAGTGTTTCACAAGCCAATTCGTGTAGGCATGCTATCCCAAATTATGTGTTACTACTAAAGAAATATCCCCATTGTTCTTATTTAAATTAATTCTAAATAATATTTGCGTTTTAGACTCGAGTTCTTACTTTTGCGCTTAATTAGACTTAATATAAATAACTAATGCAAGTAACCCTACACCCTACCCTTTCGAAAACAATACTAACCCTACTTTTCATATTTAGCTGTTTCGTACTAAAAGCTGATGATACAGATGACGGCAACAACGGCAAAATAAGCGGGCATGTAACAACAAGCGATGGCAAGCCAGCTTCTTTTGTAACAGTAACCATTAATGGCCTCAATAAATCTACCATGACAGCGGACGATGGCTCCTTCCTGTTCAACAACATTAAGCCGGGCGGCTATACCCTCCGTGTATCGTATACAGGTGCCAAAACCGACGAAAAAACCGTAACAGTTTCTGCCAACCAGGTTACAAAAGTTGATTTTACTTTAAACACAAGTTCCACAGAACTTAACGAGGTAACCATATCATCAACCAAAACCATCAATCGCAAAAATATCAATATCGGCAAAATGAACGTAGCGCCGATAGACCTGCCGCAGAGCACATCTGTTATAGGCCGCGACGTACTAATCCAGCAACAGGCCCTGCGTTTAAGTGATGTAATAAAAAACGTAAACGGTGTTTATTTATACAGTGCGCGTGGCAACACGCAAGAAACATTTGCAGCCCGTGGTTATAACTTCGGCAGTACCAATATGTTTAAAAACGGATTCCGTGTAAACTCCGGTGCTATGCCCGAGATAAGTTCGTTAGAACGTGTTGAAATTTTAAAAGGCAGCGCGGCATTGCTGTATGGCAACGTGGCACCAGGCGGCGTTTTAAATATGGTTACCAAAAAACCGAAGTTTGAGCAAGGCGGACAGGCTTCCGTGACCTATGGCAGCTATGACCTGTATAAGCCTGCCGTTGATGTTTACGGACCTATTTCCTCTAAACTTGCATACCGTGTAAACGCCACTTATGAAAATTCGAAAAGCTACCGCGACTATCTGAAAAACGAGCGTGTTTATGTAAACCCATCATTGCTTTACAAAATAAGTGATAAAACAAACATTATAATTGAAGGCGACTACCTTGATTATAATTTTATACCCGATTTTGGTACCGGGCAGGTTGACAATGTCATCGCAAATGTGCCCCGTAACCGCTATTTGGGTGCAGTATGGTCTACCGGTAAAACAAAACAATCAACCGCAACTGCAACCATCAATCACCAACTGAACAGTCTTTGGAAAATAAGTGGCGGGGTCTCTTATCAGTATTTCGACCGCCATTACCAAACTACCGAACGTGTGCAGCCAGATGCAGCGGGCGATTGGTCGCGCCCCTTAAACCGCACAAAAACTTTAGAAGATTATACTACCGGCCAATTGAACATTACCGGGCAGCTTAATACCGGCCCCATTAAGCACAATATTTTGGCGGGGATTGATGCGGATCATTACAAAAACGACAACTACACTTTTGTAGCTAATGTTACTGTGAATGGGAAGCCTCAATCGAGCTACATCGACCAAAATAATGCGGTGCAAAACGCAATTTACGACAAGATCAACATCTTCGACCTGAATAAGTACACGCAACGCACAGATATGCCAACCATGAACCCGTTTTATGAGGTGATAACCACTACAAACCGTTTTGGGGCATATTTTAATGATCTTATCAGTATATCAGACAAACTGAAGGTACTGGCAGGTATTCGCTGGTCATACCAATACATAGCCCCCACTGCAGTAAACAACTTTAATACGTCAGTATTAATGCTATCTGCAAAAAGCAAAGAGGATAAGGCATTTTCGCCAAGGGTAGGACTGGTTTATAAACCGCTGGAGAATACGGCATTGTTTGCCAGCTACTCTAATTCGTTTGTAGTAAATACAGGCACCGACGTTAATAACAATCCGTTGGATCCATCAATTATAGACCAATATGAAGCCGGTATTAAGAACGATTTCCTGAACGGGAACCTGTCTGTAAACTTAACTGCATACCGTATACTTAATAATAACCTGGCACAAACAGCCACCTTTCAGGCAGATGGCGTAACGCCAAATACCAATACCAATATTAAGGTACTAAGCGGGCAAACTAAAAGTGATGGTATAGAACTGGACATTGCAGGCCACCCTGTTAAAGGGCTGGATATTTTAGCGGGTTATAGCTATACAAACGCACGTTATACCAAAACATCAACCGTAACAGGAAGTGTTATAGCTGGGCAGCCATTACTGAACGTGCCTAAACATACTGCCAATACCAGCGTGTTTTACACCTTTCTTGATGGAAAGTTAAAAGGCTTCAAGGTAGGCGCATCAGCCTTTTTTCTGGGCGAGCGTATTTCCGGCTTCCTAAATACCGTTGGCCAAACGCAAACAGGATCCAGATTGGTTTACGTACCTAAGTTTACCACGGTTGATGCTTCGGTAGGATATACTTATAAAAAGGTATCTATCATTGGCAAAATATCAAACATTGGCAACGTTCTCAACTGGAATGTGCATGAGAATTACAGTGTTAACCCGATACCGCCAAGGCAATTTTTAACTACGCTGAGCTACAAATTCTAAAACAAAAACAACCGGGGTATGCGCAGGCAGCCCCGGTTTTACACTTTAAGCCATGAAGGTATTTTTCCGTAACATACACCTTTACCTCAGCCTTGCAGCGGGCATTGTTATTATGTGCTCGTGCCTAACCGGGACAGTACTGGTATTTGAAAAAGAAATAAACCAGGCGCTACACCCCGAACGGTATTTTGTAACACCTGCCGGCGCAAGGCTGCCACTGGCAATGCTGACGAAGGCGGCGCTACGGGATATACCCAAAGGGAAACTTGCGGCGGTAATGGTTTACACCGCGCCCGACAGGAGTGTTGAACTGAGCATAACACTACCCGAAAAAGGAGGCAAAGGCAAAAAAAACGAAGCGCCTAAAGAAAAACCGACGGTTGGCCCCAAAGGCAAAAAAGATGGCAAGCAAAAGGAAGGGCGGAAACCCAGCACTACCGTTTTTGTAAACCCGTATACCGGGCAGGTACTTGGGCAGTTTAGCAAAAAGGATTCCTTTTTATCTACTGTAGAAATGCTTCACCGCTTTTTACTGGCAGGCAAGGATAGTGCAGGCAACTTAATAGTAGGCATCTCTACGCTGTTATTTTTGTTTATACTGATAACCGGGGTAATATTATGGTGGCCAAAAACAATGGCGCTAATGCGCCAGCGTATCAAGATTAAATGGGATGGCAATACCAAAAGGCTTGTCCACGACCTTCATCTGGTAACGGGTTTTTACACTTCGATCTTTCTGATCGTTATTACATTAACAGGGCTGATCATGACTTTTAAATGGGCAAATACCGCACTTTTTACGGTCACCGCTTCCAAACAAAACGAGAAACAGGATCCGCCCAAGTCCAAATACCAGGCAGGGCTAAAACCTATATCAATTGACGGAGCGCTTCGCAGCGTGGCAGCTCAAATCAGAACCGCAGAACGCTACAATATCCGCAAACCGGTCGATTCGCTCGGGACGTACAGCATCAATCTATTGCAAAAGGGAAGTTTTGAAAACACATCTGATACATACTTTATTGATCAGTATAGCGGGCAAATAAACGGAACGGAAATATTTGCAGATAAAAACCTGGGGCAAAAGGCACGTTCCTTCGTAAAACCTCTACATACTGGTGCGGTTTATGGCATCCCTACCAAGATTATCAGTTTTATTGTTTGCTTGTTGTCGCTTATCTTTCCGGTAACAGGTGTAATGATGTGGCTGAACAGGATAAAAAAGAAGAGCAAAAAGCTGCGCAAAAAAAGAAAGCAGATTCAACCTTCAGGCTTGGTAGTGGAAGTATAACCCTAAAGCATTAAAGCAGATGAGTTCATCATCCGCTTTAATGTTTAACATCAACTTTGAAACTTAAGCTTCTACCTCAAAACCGGTAGATGTGGCTAGTTCGCGCCATGCTTCCATATCGGTCTGCACATCTGCGATCTTTTGGGCGGCGATACCATACGCATCCGCGCCAAGGAACAAATGCATCGGAACTTCAGTTGCTTCGGCAGCAGCTATGATTACCCGGGCTGCTTTATCCGGGTCGCCGGCCTGGTTACCGTTGATATCGTTTTGATGGGCAGCCTGTACTGCACGAACCTCTTTGTAAGCTTGTATCTCATTCTTAGGCGTGCTTAACGAATCGGGCATCAGGAAGTTGGTGCGGAAGTAACCCGGCGATACGATAGTTGCCTTTATACCTAATGCTTTTGCTTCGGCAGCTAAAGATTCAGTAAAACCTTGTACCGCAAATTTTGTAGCGCAGTAAATTCCAAAACCGGGGAAATTACCCGTAAAACCACCTATAGATGATATATTAAATATATGCCCCGACTGCTGAGCGCGCATGTGCGGCATTACAGCGCGGATTACCTTAAGCGATCCAAACACATTTACGTCAAAGTTCTCTCTGGCTTCTTCGTCGGTAAGTTCTTCAAGGCTGCCGGTTAGGCCGTAGCCCGCATTGTTTACTACTACATCAATTTTGCCGAAGTGGCTGATAGTTTTATCTATAGCACTTGCTACACTATCCTCAGCCTTAATATTTATCGCAAGCGGCAGAAAGTTTTCGCGCTCCCCTACAACGTTGCTTAAATCGGTAATGCTGCGGCTTGTAGCAGCCACATTATAGCCTTTATTTAATAACTCTTTCACCAGGCTAAGCCCCAAACCTTTGGACGCGCCGGTTACAAACCATGTTTTTTGTGTGTTCATTTTGTTGTTATTTGTTTTTTAACAGATTTTTCCGTCTCTCTCTCCTTTGGAGAGGGTTTGCTTAAGGCTTAGCCGTAATAAGCCATCGATTTGGAAAGCTCTTCGTTCAGACGGAACTCTTTTTCCAATTTGGCAAGCTTTGCCATCGCACGATCATAGGCGTCTTCGCCGAGCAGCAGGTATAGCGGCGGGTTTTCCATTTGTCCTACTTTAATGATAGCTGCGGCAGCTCTTTCGGGATCACCGCTTTGTTTGCCGTTCATCTCCAGGTATTTGGTATGGATATCGCGCACGGCGCTGTAGTCGGCTATAGGGTGCTTCGTCATATTAAGCGATTGTTCGGAAAGGAAGCTGGTTCGGAATGCGCCGGGGGCAACCACAGTTACCTTTACGCCAAACTCGGCCACATCCTGCGCAAGTACTTCGGATAACCCTACCACCGAGAATTTAGTAGCCGCATAAACCGACCAGCCCGTATTTGCTGCAATACCCGCTACTGACGATATATTGATGATATGTCCCGACTGCTGGTGGCGCATATAAGGCATCACCACACGAATAACGTTCAGTGTACCAAACACATTCACTTCGAAATTGTCGCGGGTTTCGCGGTCGGTAAGTTCTTCTATGCTGCCGCCAATACCGTAGCCGGCGTTATTTATAACTACATCAATACTCTTAAAAGCAGCCTTGGTTTGATGGATGGCACAGCCCACACTGTCCTCGTTACCAAGCTCCATTTGCAGGGGTAAAAAGTTTGAGGCGGTTACGCCAACTGCTTTTATCAGTTCGGTTATATTGCGAGAAGTTGCCGCAACATTGTGCCCCACAGCTAACAATTGCTTTACCAGGCTTAACCCAAAACCTTTGGAAGCACCTGTTATAAACCATGTTTTTTTATTTTCCATACCCTTGTTTTTTTAATAGAACAAAAATATGTACTCAATTAAGGAGAAGGTAACACAATTCAAACCAATAATTGCGAAATTCAAACAATCCTATAGGCGGATGGCGTTTTGCTGGTTTGTTTTTTGAAAAAGTTATTGAAATGCGCCGGTTCTTCGAAGCCGAGACTGTAGCTTATTTCTGATACATTCCAGTTGGTGTGGCGGAGGAGGGCCTTTGCTTCGCTGGCGAGGCGTTCCATAATATGATCTGTTGTGGTTTTGCCGGTGGTTTGGCGGATGGCGCGGTTGAGGTGGTTTACGTGTACGGACAGCTGATCGGCAAAATCTTTGGCGGAGCGCAGCCCAAAACGCTGGGCGGGCGATTCTATCGGGAACTGCCGTTCCAGCAGTTCGGTGAATACGGAGGTGATGCGCGAGTTAGCATCAGGGTGCTGGTACAACCTGTCGGTGGGTTGTATTTTCATGGCGTAGTGTGCCAGTTCGGTAACGTAATTGCGGAGGAGGTCGTACTTAAAGCGGTAATCGGAATTTATTTCGGCCAGCATCTTTTCAAACATGGCAAAAACGTAGGCATCCTGCTCATCATTAAGCATATACACCGGATTTGCGCCGGGTGCGAACATGGGCAGATTCAATATACTGTTGCGCATCACCTCGGTAAAAAACGACTCCTTATAAATACAAAAACGGCCCGAATGCCTATCGGTAAGGTTCTCGAAGGTATAGGGCACCATGGGGTTAAAAAACACCAGGGCGCTGCCATCCATTTCAATACTCTTATCGGCATAATGCACCACTCCCCTGCCCCTAAACAGGCTCACCTTATAAAAATCGCGGCGGCTGTACTGCACCGGTTTGGCCCCATGCAGGTAGCAGTCTTCGGTACGGAAAACGTTGAAGTGGCCAATGTCCTGCCCAAGGTTTTCGGGTAGCCAGTTGAACTTTTGCTTGTAAAACTCTTCTATTGTTTCGGTAGTTGCCATAAACAAAGTTACACAATTCAAACTATTGGTTGCAAAACACCGTAAAAAACCGTTAAAAATCTTTGAAAAACAGACGTTTTTCGGTGTTAACCTTCAAAAAAAAGTAATTTTCTGTGCTTGCTAAAACTTCCGTGTATTTTGAATAATAGACAATAAAAAGGGTAGTTTTTATAAAACAACGGGGCAATCCCGACCCGTTGTTTCTACGCCGGGAAATACCCCGGACAGCAGCCCCCTACTACTTCCCCGCCAAATAAAACTTCTCCCAAAAACCTGGATTAACGTGCGGGATATGGTTCTTACGATACTTACCCAAATACTTGCCGTCAGCGTCAATCACCGCCGCGGTGTTGTAGTAGATACCGGTGATCTCCTC
>NZ_CAMLOV010000056.1 GCF_946481715.1 uncultured Mucilaginibacter sp.
CCCGGCCTTGACCGGGGCGCCTTCCTCGAACAGCCGCTTCTCGATGATGCCGGTCACGCGGGCGCGCACCTCGACATCCTTCGAGCCCTGCGTCTGCCCCACGTACTCGAACGTCACCGGAAACGTCTGCGGCATCACGGACTGGACGCTGACTTCGGCCCGGCCCTAATACTATATCGATAGTGGTAACCTCACAGGACAGCAGCAAAGTACGCACTTATAAAATTGTGGTAACAAGGTTATCAAACAACGCCAACCTCGCTGGTATTACACTCAGTAGCGGCACATTATCGCCGGCGTTTACCGCGGGAACAACTTCGTATACAGCGTCAGTTACTAATGCAACCTCGTCTATAACCGTGAAACCGGTAGCCGTTAACGGGCATGCAACCATGAAAGTAAACGGTAATTCGGTACCTTTCGGCGGAACGTCGGCAAATTTACCACTGGCGGTCGGCAACAATACTATTACCGTTACAGCCACATCAGAAGATCTTTCCAAAATCCGCAACTATACCGTAACGGTAACCCGTGCGCCTGCTTCCTTTGCTTTTGGTGCCCAAACCGCGCCGGATATCAGCCCGAGGAACAAAATTAGCGTTGACAATAACCTGCGCCTGCCTCTCGTGCGCCAGGCCGTATCGCCAAACGGGGATGGCATCAACGATATCCTGCTGATAGACGGAATTGATAGCTTTGCCGACAACATGCTGAAAATTATGAACCGCGATGGCAACCTGGTGTTCGAAAAAGCCAAGTACGATAACATCAGCCACTACTTCGACGGGCACTCAGGCATCAATGGCAAACAGTTGCCTGCCGGCACTTATTTTTATTCGTTTGATTATACGCCAGAAGGCAGCCGGACAGCAAAACGTAAAACAGGTTTTTTTGTATTGAAATATTAAGTAAAACCACTTAAAATTACTTAACAGCGATGGGACAAACTTCATCGCTGTTTTTGTTGCTATCTTCGTACTATGCGTGCAGAGGAAATAGAAAGGCTGGTAAAAATAAGCAAAGAGCGCCCGCTGATGCCCGAAACTTATGTGCCCTGGGCGGAACAACCCTCTCCTGCCGATTTATATCTGCCAGAAATCTTAACCTCATTACAAGGCCTCCCCGTTTACGATACCCTTACCCAACAGCAAAAAACAGACCTCGGCCGCCACGAGGCGGTGCAGGTATTATATTCTTATGGTTGGGGCGAAGCACTTTTCTGCGTGTTTATGACACGGCACCTGCTTACCCTGCCGCCGGATAGCCCGGAACACCGTTTCCTGATCCGCGAGATCATCGAAGAATACCGCCACCAGGAAATGTTTGCACAAACCATTACGCAGCTAAGAGGGCAAGCCTTACCGCCAACCAAAATGCATGCGTTTGTGGGTAAGTTCAGTACCAATTACCTGCCTGCCGATTTCCTGTTTATGGGCAGCCTGGCCGTGGAATTGATAACCGACATGTACGGCAACCACACCCGCCGCGCAACCGAAATTTACATTGTGCTGCGTAAGGTTTTCGAACTGCATAACATTGAGGAAGGGCGGCACATCCACTTTACAAAAGGCTTATTAGAGAATTACACCGCTAAAGCGGGTTACATTAAGCGTACTTTATACAGTTTTGTGATATTGATGAACATCTACTTTGTACGTACCATGTACGTCCGTAAGGTAATATATGAGCGTATCGGCATCCCAAATGCTGAGGCTGTTTTTAAAGAAGCTACCGAAAATTACCGCAGCAAGTTCACCCAAAATTGCCTCGGGCATATCATCGAGTTTGTGGACAGCTTCGGCGGCTTTAACGCCGCAACCCGCTGGGCATGGCGCTGGTTATTGAAGGCAAAAGTGTGACTACCAACAACGTCATTGCGAGGTACGAAGCAATCTCCCGATAAGCAGAGCGACTATGCAAGTCGCGACCTGTTCTGCGTAGAGATTGCTTCGTACCTCGCAATGACGCGGTGGTTAACTTTAATTTCTGCCCAATTATTGTTTTCTTTGCGGCTTAGCGCCTTTGCGTGATATTATATGCTATAACGGCCAGTGCCTATACCCTTATGTATATATTCCTTTTCTCCAATATCTTCCCAACCAGCCAGCATAACAGCATATAACTAATAGCAAACAGCAACGAGCCAACAGCTCCCGGCGCTATTGCCTGGTAAACCGAATGATTTATCCAATCGAAAAAGCTTCCAGTCCCTACCGGTATCATCCAGAAAGCGATGATCAGTATCTCCGACAGGATATAAATTGCCAGTGGGTTTTTGCCAACCGTGGTGAAGAACGACGTCCAATTACCGGCGTTCCACTTTAATACTTCTACAATGTAAATAAGCGACGAAATGATCACCATATCCAGCCCAACAGTAAGCAGGGTAAAAGGGCTTGTCCACAGTTTTTTACCTATCGGGAAGTTCATATTCCAGCAAAGGGCAATAAATATAAACAAGCAGCCAACCAGCAAGAGTTTCGCCAGCGCTTCATAGCTCTTGCCTTTTTCCTGCACAAACTTGCCCACATAAAAGCCGCAAATAACATTCACAATAGCAGGCAGTGTGCTCAATATCCCTTCCGGGTCAAATGCCACACCTTCGCCGTGGTACAGGTGCCCGTCGCCTAAAACAAATTTATCCAGGTAAGTACCTGCATTGGTCAGCATGCCGTAAGGTGCGGCCGGGTCGCCAAAAACCAACAGCAAAACCTGGTAACCCAGCAACAATAACGCGCTAATGATAATAACCGCCCTTTTTGATTTGACGAAATAAACGATCAGCGAAGCAAACAGATAGCAAAGCGCAATACGCTGTAAAACACCCATGATGCGGGTGCCGCTGATTGGCCTTAATACCCAATGCCCATCCACCTGGTTTACAAAGGGGAACCAATACATAAGATACCCAATCAAAAAGATCAAAACAGCGCGCTTAAATATTTTTGCCAAAACCGAGCCCGCACTCATCTGCGCAAACTTGCCCGAGGTAAAGCTCATGGCATTGCCTACAGCGAATAAAAACGAAGGGAACACCAAATCAGTCGGCGTGAACCCAAACCAGGAGGCATGCTCCAGCGGGGCAAAGGGCGCCGCACCGCTGCCTGGTGTATTTACAATGATCATAAAACAAATAGTCATTCCGCGAAACACATCCAGCGAAAGAAACCTGTCGGGCTTTTGGCTCATATATCAATAAAAGGTTTAAAATTTAAAGGGGTAAATTCAGGTACAATATAGAAATAAATCGAAACTAAAAATAGCAGATGCCGTTTGATTTATAAAACACTGCCGCAGTTCTTAAAATAATTTAATAAGGCTTTTTTGCCTTGCTTAAAAATATTGAAAAAGCCGGGCGCAAACCGCCATGTAATGGGTAATTATAGTATTTTTGAATTTCATGCTTACCAATACCAACCACACGCTTGAGAAACTGGAACTACTGCTAAAAACAGCCGGTTACCGCGTGCGGTACGAAAAAGGGAACTTTAAAACAGGCGCTTGCCTGCTGCAAAGCAGCCGCGTGGTTGTGGTAAATAAGTTCGCCAACTTAGAAAGCAAGATAGCTGCCGTGGCCGAACTGGCGCGCACATTGGATATAGGCCTGCACTTGCTGGATGAGAAACAGGTAGCGTTTTTGCATCAACTTAAACAAACCACCCTGCAACTGTGACGATAACTTTCTTAGGGACCGGAACCTCGCAGGGCGTACCCGTTATTGCCTGCGAATGCGAAGTATGCGCCTCTGCAGATGCACGCGACAAGCGCTTGCGTACCTCGATTTTGGTAGAAGGCGGGGACAAAACGATAGTGATCGACTCGGGCCCTGATTTCAGGTACCAGATGCTGCGTGCTAAAGTAATGCACCTGGATGCTATTGTTTTTACGCACGAGCATAAAGACCACGTGGCCGGCATGGATGATATACGTGCCTTTAACTACAAGCAGCAAGGCCCTGTGGATGTATATGCCGACAGCCGCGTACAATTAGCGCTGCGCCGCGAGTTCCCCTATATTTTTGATGATAAGGGTTACCCCGGCATTCCGCAGGTACAAATGCACACCATAGGTTTGCAACCTTTTGATATTGGCAATGTGCATTTTACCCCTATACAGGTAATGCACTATAAATTGCCGGTGCTGGGCTTTCGGATAAAGGATTTTACCTATATCACCGATGCAAAAACCGTATCAGAGCCGGAAAAACAAAAAATACGCGGCAGCAAAATTTTAGTGGTAAACGCCTTACAAAAAGAAAAACACATCTCGCATTTTACGCTGGATGAGGCCATTGCCTTTGCCCGTGATATAAATGCGGAAACTACTTACTTTACCCATATCAGCCACAGATTGGGTAAACATCAAGACATTGCCGAAGAATTGCCGGCCCATATCAAACTTGCTTACGACGGGTTAAAACTGGAAATTTAACCATCCTACAGAAACCTATTCTCCATTTGTTTATTTAACTAAACAGGCTTGCAGCTGCTTATAAAACTTATAAATTGCAGGCATTACTCCACCGAATATGAAAAACCTGGTTTATCTAAGTACATCAACAACGTTATTAAGCGACGATGAATTGCTGGACATTTTAAAAGCGTCGCGCCGAAACAATAAGGCGCATAACGTAAGCGGGGTACTGCTTTATTGCGAGGGCACATTTATACAGGTATTGGAGGGGGCCGACTTTGATGTAGATGCCATTTTTGCGAAATTAGAAAAAGATACAAGGCACAAAAACATCATTGTAATGATGAATGAGCCACTGAAACAGAGAAACTTTGCCGGCTGGGCCATGGGCTTTGCATCGGTTAACGGAATAACATCACATCAATTCATCAGCGATTTAACCAGCACCGACGACATTTTGGCCCACAGCGGCAACCATGCTGCTATAGACATGCTTAAGGCCTTTATCGAAAGCAATAAATTGGTTATTAACAACTAAGCATCAAGCCCACGCCCTGTCTTCTGTTGAAGCTCCTCTATTCTTTTTGAAGCATCTGCCTTGCTTAAAGTTTCATCTAATTCTTCGCCCGCTTCGTCTGATAGGGTTTTGAGGTATGAGTGTTGTGCCCCGGTCATCGGTTCATCGCCGGTTGTCCATTCATCCGGGTCTTTAATGGTATTGCTTCCTTTTAAATTGTTATTGCTGCCTGGTGTGCCCTTTGCATCATCAAACAACTCGTTATCATTATTTAAATTCATCGTTTCTGCTTTTATAAGATACAGAAGCAATTACTTTGCCAAAATTTTTAGTAAATCGCTATATAGCTTACATTGTTTATAGTGGCGCTGTACGCTTTTTGGTGCCCTTTTACTTTAACATCAATTTGGCCACGTATAGTAACCATGCGCCCGTTAAGGTGGCTATTGCTGCCATCCTCTGATGCAAAAAAGCCCTGGTGCGTGCCTTTTAAATAAAGAGGGCAGTCTTGCGTAAAGTTTACCCAAAGCCCCTGTCCGCTTCCCTGGCTGGTAAAAAGGCTATCGTTCACCAGTGCCGATATGTTTTTTCCCTCGGCATACTTACCCGATACTTCAACATATTGCTTATCGTAAAAACGGATGCTATCTACCAGGTTTTTAAAGGCTACTTGTTTAAAAGCAGTACCCCCGCTGCAGTCGCTGGTGTAAAGTTTTTTTTTATGGGTACAGCTAAGGCACAGCAATATTGCCATCATTAATACCGGAAAGATAGCTGCTTTGCCCATTGTGCCTGCCTTTAACTTTAAGGATTACAAGTTAGGCAAACAAACAGGTATAGTGGGTTTTTGTACTGTAATAAATTAGCGATGATTATTTATTCAATGCCCGCAGTAATTTCCTGATGTACACTCCGTTGTCCGTTAGTTGTTCCTCCGTCCAGCCACCGTTGGCAGGTGCACCGGGTTCCAATATAGCGGTGGTCTCGTCTTTATCGGTCAGGTTCCAGTTGGCCCAGCTCAGTTGGTTGGCGGCCAGCCAATTTACCCACAGCTTGGTTTTTGTTTTGCTGAATTGGCCGTTGCCGTTGGCTTCGCCTACGCCCCATTCCGTCACCATTAAAGGCAAGCCCATTTTTATGGCCTTATCCGCTTTTGCACGCAAGCCGGCCTGGTGACTCCTGTCGGATGCATAAAAGTGAAAGGAATACGCGATATTGCCAAAGCCGGTTACCGGGTCGGCAGCCGCTATATCTACATCCTGGTCCCAATGCGGGCTGCCAACTATGATGAGGTTTTTGGTGTCGTACCTGCGTATCTCGGGTATAACCTGCAGCGCATAAGTTTTTACGGTATCCCAACTAATTTTCTCGGGCTCGTTCCATATTTCGTAAATAACATTGGGCACGCCGCTGTACTTTTTAGCCATTTCGGCAAAAAAAGCTTTGGCTTGCGGCGTATGCAAATGGCTGTTGTGGTCGTGCCAGTCTATCAGCACATAAATGCCTTTTTTAATACACTCATCCACCACGTTTATCATCAGTTGCTTTTGCAGGGCGGGTTCTTGTAGATAACCATGGTTGGGTTGAACGCCCATGGCCGAGCGGATAAGCGATACCTTAAAATCTTTCACCAACCAGTCTACCACCGCAGGGTTATAATATTTTTTGCCAGCCCAAAGGCTCCACGATAAGCTGATGCCCCGCAATTGCGGCGGAACGCCATCCTTATTTACAATTTTGCCGCCTTTAACACTTAAAGCGCCATTAACCGCCACCGGCGAACCTGCTGGCTGGGCAAAAGTAAAAGTGTTTACTCCCAATATCGTTAATATCAGCAAAGCACATTTTTTTATCATAAAACTAATGTAGGGCAAATGCCTGGCTTGGCCCGCAACCTGCAATAAATTCATAATAGAATGCTGTAAATTCAACACAAAGCCGGCCGTTAATACCACACGCATTAAAAAGCTGCGGGATGGAAGCTGCAACATTAATGTTATAGTATCAATTTCTTAAAGCTAATTATATACTTTTGAGGCTACTAATATCCCCAAATGAAAAAAAATTGCTTCCTCGCAGCTTTTACGATACTTTGGTTTAGCGGTTTTGCCCAGTCGCCGCCCATTGTTGATACCGTACAAAAAGTAGTGCCGGGACGCAGGAATAGCCTCGCGCAGCAAAAAAAGCCATACGTAATACTCATATCTGCCGATGGTTTCCGTTGGGATTATGCCGATAAGCACAATGCCGAAAACCTGAAAAGGCTGCGGGCCGATGGTGTTGAAGCGAAATCAATGGTGCCCTCTTACCCTTCGGTTACCTTCCCCAATCATTATGCTATGGTTAGCGGGTTGTACCCTTCGCACTCGGGTTTGGTAAACAATACGTTTTACGACCGCGGCCGTAACGAAAGCTACAGCATGAGCAATAAACCCAAAGTAGCCGATGGCACCTGGTATGGTGGCACCCCGCTTTGGGTACTGGCCGAGCAGCAGCAAATGCTGGCAGCAAGCTTTTACTGGGTAGCCTCAGAAGCGGCCATAAAAAACACCCGCCCTACCTATTATTATATTTATAACGACCAGATAGAGATGAACAACCGCATAGGCGCGGTAGTTAACTGGCTAAAACTGCCCCCGGCAGAACGCCCGCACTTTATTACCTTTTACCTGCCTCAGGTAGACCATGCCGGGCATCTTTACGGCCCCGATGCACCCGAAACTTCCCACGAGGTGCATTTTGTAGATTCGGCAGTGAATGAATTGCAAAAGGCGGTTAAAACAACCGGGCTGGATGTAAATTTCATCTTCGTGGCCGACCATGGCATGACCCGCGTTGACAATAAAAACCCGATAGGTATCCCTGCCGCTATTGATACCACTAAATTTAAAATATCGGGCGATGGTATTTTGGTGGAACTTTACGCAAAAGATACAACCGCCATACAAACCACATTTAACGAGCTAACCAAAGAGGCAAAAGATTATAAGGTGTACTTAAAAACCGATATGCCCGTTAAATTTCATTACGGCGCTACCGACGACTGGCACAACCGCATAGGTGATATATTGCTGATACCCGAGTGGCCAAAAGTATTTAATTTGTATAACAGAAAAAACATAAACCCCGGCTGGCACGGGTACGACCCTACCGTGGTTAAAGATATGCACGCCACTTTTTATGCCTGGGGGCCGGCATTTAAAAAGCACTTAAATATTGCTGCGTTCCCCAATGTTGATGTATATAACCTGGTAAGCCATATATTAGGCCTCCGGATAACCGAAAAGGTAGACGGTACAAGGGCATTGGCCAATAAAATTTTAGTAAAAAAAGTACTTAAACGAAGAAATGAAACTGTCAATTAAAATAATGATGCTGATACTGTTGCCGGCAGCAGTTTACGCACAGGATACCACCGTTGTAAAAAAGCAGGCAGATATTGTTGCCAAGGCATTACTAAAGGGCGATTATAATACAGTTATCGACCACATGTACCCAAAGGTTATTGCAATGGCCGGCGGCAAAGCAAAGTTACTACAGCTGATGACTACCGGGCTGCAACAGATGAAAGCACAGGGTGTAAGCTTTCAGGATGCAGTGATAGGCACGCCGGGTAAATTTTATAAGGCCGGTACCGAGATACATTGCTTAGTGCCAGAAAACATTACCATGAAGGTAGGCACCAGTACTTTGCATGCCAACAGCAACCTATTGGCTGTAAGCCGCGACAAAGGCAAAACCTGGAGTTTTTTAGACCTGAACAAAAACACCATAGCTGCCATACCGCAACTATTCCCCAATTTTAACAAAGCCCTTAAACTACCCGAGCCGAAACAGGTGGGGATGTAGGTGATGAAATCAGCCAGGTTTTTATTCTTTCTTCTTTGCATCCCTTTCAACCTGCATGCTCAAGATACCGTTGTTGTAAAACGCCAGGCGGCGTTATTTGCGCATGCTACTTTTAAGGCAGATGTAGAGCGGATAATTGCGGGAACTTATCCTAAGCTGACGGAACTCTCGGGCGGCAAGGAACAGATGGCGCAATTAATTACCGGGCGGATGGAAGAGCTAAAAAAACAAGGCATCATCAGTTTTGAAGGGACGGTAGGCACACCGGGCAAATTTTATAAAGCCGGTGCGGAGTTACACTGCTTATTGCCCGAAGATATTATAATCAGGACCGCCACCGGGCGATATTTAAGCCGCTCGTACCTGCTTGGCGTAAGCAGCGATAACGGCGAAAGCTGGACTTTTTTAGATGTTGGCAACATGCCCGCCGATGTTTTACACGCGTTACTCCCAAATTTTAACGAAGAATTGAAAATACCTGCTCCCGTTAAACCCGAATTTTTGGCGAATTGATCTCACCTGCGTTAAACGGTTGTTATTTTTATTAATTTGGGGTGAATTTATACCACAGCCCACAATTATGCAACGCAGAAACTTTTTAAAAACAGGCACCTTAGCAGGCTTAACCTTAAGCACCTTAGGCGCGGCATCATGCGGTAGCCCATCCACGGGACCGGGCACTGAGACAACTGCAGCGCCTACTGATGATTTTGAGCTGAACGAAGTAACGGTAGATGAGCTGCAAAAGAAAATGCAGGAAGGAACCTATACCGCACGCTCCCTAACCGAATTGTATTTAAAAAGGATTGATGCTATCGACAAAAACGGGCCGAAACTAAATTCCGTCATCGAACTGAATAAGAGCGCCCTGGATATAGCCGATGGGTTGGATAAGGAACGCAAAGCAGGCAAGGTGCGCGGTTCATTGCACGGTATCCCCGTTTTAATAAAGGATAATATAGATACCGGCGACAATATGCACACCACCGCAGGCTCGCTTGCACTGGCAGATCATTTTGCCAAACAGGATGCCTTTATAGTGCATAAGCTACGAGAAGCAGGGGCTGTGATATTAGGCAAAACCAACCTGAGCGAGTGGGCAAACTTCCGTTCTTCACGTTCTACCAGCGGTTGGAGTTGTCGGGGCCTGCAAACCAAAAACCCTTATGTATTAGACAGAGGGCCAAGCGGCTCCAGCGCGGGCTCGGGCTCGGCAGCAGCGGCAAATTTATGTGCTGTTGCCATCGGAACCGAAACAGACGGCTCGGTAGTTTCACCTGCATCGGTAGCGGGTTTAGTGGGTATTAAACCTACGGTTGGTTTATGGAGCCGTAGCGGTATTATCCCAATTTCGATAACGCAGGATACCGCCGGGCCAATGACCCGCACTGTTAGGGATGCAGCGATACTGCTTGGTGCCCTTGCCGGTGCCGACCCGAACGACAATTACACCCTAAAGGCAAAGTCGGAACGGGATTATACCAAATTCCTGGATGCGAACGGCCTAAAAGGCAAGCGCATTGGTTTCGAAAAAATAGAGCACGCCAATGATGGTACCCTTAACTTAATAAAAGAGGTTAAAGAAACCCTGAAGAAACAAGGCGCGGAAATTATTGAAGTAGAAGTTTACAAAGCCTTGAAACCTGCTGATGGTGCGGAATTCCAGGTGTTGTTATACGAGTTTAAAGACGGATTAAACAAATACCTCAGCACCGCCGATGCCAAAGTAAAAACGCTGGCAGATGTAATAGCATTTAACAAAGCCAATGAAGGCAAAGCAATGCCCTTCTTCAAACAGGAAACTTTGATAGAAGCACAAGGCAAAGGCGATTTGACGAGTAAAGAATATACCGACGCGCTCACCAAATCAACCAATATAAGCCGTAAGGCTATTGACACCATTCTTACGCAACACAACCTGGATGCCATTTGCGGGCCGACCAATGGCTTCGCCGGCTGTATCGATTTGGTTAACGGAGATTACGATAACGGCTTCTCGTTCTCTACCCCTGCCGCCATGGCAGGTTACCCTCATATTACTGTGCCGATGGGCGCCTGGCACGATCTTCCGATGGGGTTATCCTTCTTCGGCACGGCGTGGAAGGAAGGCGAATTGCTAACGCTGGCCTATGCTTATGAGCAAGCGTCAAAAAAGAGGAAGAAACCGGAGTTTAGGAAAGAGTTGGGCGTGTGATGCAAAGCAATCAAACACTATTTATTCCCGATAGGGTCATCATTGAGTTTACCGGCAATGATGGCTCCCCTTTTAAACAGGAAAATATATTAATAGGTATCCGCACACATGCGTCCCGTAAAAATGATATAGATCTTTCGCCATTTGTAACTAATACTGACGGACGTATAGACATTAGCCGCGAAGAAATTCTAAAATGCGCCGATATTTTTATTTCATATGGATTAATGGATTATATTGGTTTAGAATATGCCAAACCCCATACCGAAATCTATTTTTTAGGCAACAGTAGGATAAACATATACCTTGGCACCGAAATAGATCCCGAATTGGAAAAGTCGCTTTCGACGTATATCCCGGATTGGGACATCGTGGATTATAAGCAACAATCGATGGAACGGGCTAAGGATAAAGACGATTATGAACTGTATACAAACTGCTATAATCGCTCAACAAAAATAATTGATAACGTTATTTTAGCTAAAGATAATTGGAGCAAGAAGCAAGCCGAAGTGTTTTATAAAGTTGCCGTTCCGTCGTAGTCAACCGTCGTTCACTTTGTACCTTGCCGGTTGCGTCACCATCAAAAGTTCTAATGACACAGTTTATTAGTATTTTTGTTAAAGCAATTTTAGAACTGCCAACCGGCCACTGAAAACTGATGCAGCCAATCCCCAAAAAAATATTAGCTCGCCGGCACGAGATCACCAACGATTTCTTGGTGGAGATTGATAAGCATTTGGACGATATTATCCAGGATAAGCGGACGGACATGTTCGAGATACGCGATTTTGCGGAGTTATTGCACATCCACCCTACGCACCTCAGCAATACCATAAAACTCACCACCGATAAAGCGCCCTGCTATTTCGTTGAGAAGCGGATAATGGAAATAGCCAAAGACATGCTGCAGCAAAACATCCCAATAAAGCAAATTGCCTATAAACTCACCTTCGACCCTTCCAATTTCACCAAATTTTTCAAACGCTTCGCGGGCGTTACACCAAAGCAGTATAAAGAGCAACTGATGTCTGAATAAGGTGTTTAGACATTATCGGTGCAATCATACCCAAATCAGTGTAATCCCAAAAATACTGAAACTATCACCATTTATTCTGAAACTGTGACCATTTTTGGGACGGCCTTTTGCTGCACCTTTGTACCATCATCTAAAACAAAAAAGAAAATGGAACCCACAAACAAAATTGCACTCATAACAGGCGGAAGCAGAGGCCTTGGTAAAAACACTGCATTAAAACTGGCCTCAAAAGGCAACGATGTGATCATCACGTACCGCAGCAAGAAAGAAGAAGCAGACGAGGTGGTCGCAAAGATCCAATCGCTTGGTTTACAATCAGCTGCATTACAAATAGATACGGGTGTGGTATCATCCTTCGAAGCCTTTAAAACCTCTTTAACTACCGTTTTAAAAGAAAAATGGAACCGCGATACTTTCGATTTCCTTATCAACAATGCAGGTATCGATGCGGCCGCGCCATTCGCCAAAACTATCGAAGAGGACTTTGATAATCTGTTCAACGTACACTTTAAAGGCGTTTATTTTTTAACCCAAACGCTGCTTACGACAATTGCGGATGGCGGGCGCATCATCAACCTGTCCACCGGGCTTACCCGTTTTGCTACGCCGGGTTATGCGGCTTATGCATCCATGAAGGGCGCAATTGAGGTGTTTACCAAGTACCTGGCCAAGGAGTTGGGCAGCCGTGGCATTGCAGCTAATTTGGTGGCTCCCGGCATCATCGAAACCGATTTTACCAAACGCGCTTTTGATAGCCACCCTGGCATGCACGACTTTATATCTTCTATTACAGCATTAGGCCGCCCCGGTCAGCCGGATGATATCGGCGGCGTTATCGCCTTCTTATGTTCGGAGGATGCACGCTGGATAAACGCACAACGGATAGAAGCTTCAGGCGGTATGTTCTTATAATGCCGATTGTTGACTACCAAATTAAATCGCAAAAAGGGAATAACTTGACGGTTATCCCCTTTTTGCATTGCAAATTCTGCCAATAACACCTTATCTTGCCAAAAATTATAGCAATATGGAATTTGGCCGCGTAACCGACGAAGAACTTAACTTTGTAGATTTCACCCTCCCGCCCGACCCGGATTTTACGGTGGAAACGCTCCGCAACGCAGGCACAACACAACCATTACAGGTGCGTGCTGGCTGCGCCAAATGGGGCCGTAAAGAGTGGGTTGGCAAAATATACCCACCAAAAACCAAGGATGCCAACTTTTTGGATGAATACGTTAAGCACTTCAACTGCATCGAGTTAAATGCTACCTTCTATCAAACTTATGGCCCATCTACCATCGCCAAGTGGAAGGAGAAGGCTGATGCCAATCCCGATTTTAAGTTCTGCCCAAAGTTCTCGCAGAGTATCAGCCATATACGCCGTTTAAAGAATGCCGAAGAGATAACCACTGCCTATTACGAGGGTATTATGGCCTTCGGCGATAAGCTTGGACCGTTGTTTTTGCAGCTTAGCGACAACTACACGCCAAAAAGCCTGCCCGAGCTAACCGCTTACCTGGAAAGCCTGCCAACCGACGTACCCGTTTTTGTAGAATTGAGGCATAAAGATTGGTTTGCCGTGCCGGAGAATAAGGAAGCTGTTTTCAGCCTGTTTAGGCGATTAAACATTGGCAGTATCCTTACCGATGCCAGCGGTCGCCGCGATTGCCTGCACATGATGCTGCCGACGGCACATGCGTTTATCCGTTTTGTAGGCAACAGCCTGCACCCAACGGATTACAAGCGTTGCGATGAATGGGTAGACCGTATCATCCAATGGAAAGAATTAGGCTTGCAATCTGTTTGGTTTTTTATGCACCAGCACGATGAACGCTACAGCCCCGAACTATGTGATTATGTGATAGATAAGCTAAATAAAAGGCTGGGTACCAATTTGATGAGGCCAAGGTTCATCAGTAAAGATGAGGGGCTGTCGGGTACACCCATTCTTTTTTAAGCGCGTTTTAGCTTTGTACGCAACGGTAAATTTAGCATCATTTGCACATCTGGGATCTGCACGTCTATTCTTACATATCCACAGCTCTCGTCCTGCTACGCTTGATATAATTACGGAAATCAAGCACAATACCGGCAAAGAAGTAAAATATCAGCGGGAAACCAACCGCCAGGAACGACGAGTAGATGAAGAATAACCTGATCTTGGCGATGGAAACGTTGAAACGCTCGCCCAGGTAAGTGCATACCCCGAAGGAGTAGCGCTCAAAAAAGGTGATGATCCGTTGTAACATATCAGCCGGGTTTTAGTATTTTAATTCCAACGCCGCATCGCAGGCATTTCTTATAGTCGCAATAATTATTTTTTAACTCTAACAGCGCCTGCGATTCAAATGCGGTGAAAATATTTACCCCTAAGGTAGCAAAATCTTGCGTAACATGGTTATTTTCAGCTGGAATATTTTCTAAAAGCTTTAACGCACGGCTGGTAAAAAAGGTTTGCTGCATGTGCCGCCCATAGCTAAAAAGGAACAAAGCCACCGTATTTAGCAGCACGGTATCTACCGATGCCTGCCCGAAATGCTTACCCACAGGCGGCGATTCCTTATCGAAACGGTAGTGATTTTCCCAATACGGGTTTACTTTAATATCGGCGAATAGCGCCCTTAATGCTTTAACCTCCTTTACCTCTAATATTTTGGAGAACAGGTGATTGCTTTGCACTACCAATGCTGCAAACTGCGCCAGCCGGATTGTAGGGAAATTTTGCGGCCGCATGCGCAGGAATTTCCAAAGATGATTCTCTATTGGCTTAAAATTGAGCTTCTTACGCAGGTAATCATACTCCTTTTTTAAGCTGCGCGGGTACTCATCAGTTAACTCACCTGCCAAAAATCCCGCCTGGCCAAATATCAGTGCCTCTATTTGCAGGGGGTTATTTTTGTGCTTCGCGAGGATGTTTTGGGGGAGGGACTTTGCCATCAGCTCGAACGGTAACGCATTGGTTTTGAAGCCGAAATTGGCTGCAAGGTACTGGTAAAAGGTTTCCTCCCAGTCGCCGCGGTTGAGTGCGAGGGCGGCGGTAACGGTTTCGGCCCGCTTTTCCAGCCGTTCTACCACGATGCGGGTGAGCCAGTTTTGCATGGTTAATGGATCTATTTTGCCTATGCTCGCTTCGCAGGGGATGATGGTTTGGTTGCCGAAAACGAGGTTATGGTAGCGCAAATGCAGGTCCGGATTGATGCGGTTTTTAAGTTCCAGGGTGGGTACGCGGCGGCCTGATGGTAGTGTAACTGGCTGATCATCAGAATAAACTACATGCAAAATTACATTATCATAAGCACCGTCGGTGGTGTGGCCGTGGCGCTGCCAGTCGCTTGAGCTGAGGTGCAGTTCGGCGTTGCCTGCCCAGGTAGTTTCGCCTATGCGGATGCGGGCGTTTTGGAAATCGGGGCCGGCGTGGGTGTTGTGCAGCCCTACCGAATAAATCTCCAGCTCTTCACCTTCGGTGGTGCGGAGATCCTGCCTGTCGAACAGGCGGAATTTCCAAACGTAGTGCAAAAAATCTTCGGTGAAAAGCATGAGACAAGGTAGGGAAGATTAAGGCCCAAAACAAACCGGAAACAGAATTTTTCCCGACAAAAATGGGCGTTTTTCTTCAAAAATCTGTGGTTTTCGGATGCATATCTGCGGAAAAAAATCAAAAATTATTCACTTTGACGCACGCACCAAATTTTCAACCATAAACCCGATTGAAACGGCACCGCCCGGATGCTTTTTTCAACAAGCACTTGCCCTTGGCGGTACAGTGGAAAGCGGGGCTGCCCTGCCCTACCTGCCACAGGCCTGCCGTTTTCAAACCCATCAAATTATTTATATCTTGCCTTCACTATCCCCCTGAAAACGAAACCATGGCCACCATCCACACCAACGCCCCGATAAGCACCGCAAGCCGTATCAAATCTATCGTAGGCGGTTCGCTGGGTAATTTGGTGGAGTGGTACGATTGGTATGTATACTCGGCCTTCTCGCTTTACTTCGCGGCATCGTTTTTCCCGTCGACTGATAAAACGGTGGAGTTGCTAAACGCCGCCGGGGTATTTGCTATTGGTTTTTTAATGCGCCCGCTTGGCGGCTGGCTGATGGGTACCTTTGCCGATAAAAAAGGGCGCAAGGCAGCGCTTACCTACTCGGTTTTGCTGATGAGCGCCGGCTCGCTAATTATTGCCGTAACGCCCGACTATAACCACATTGGCATTGCTGCCCCTATACTGCTGGTTTTTGCCCGCATAGTGCAGGGGCTTAGCGTTGGCGGCGAGTACGGCACCAGCGCAACCTACCTGAGCGAGATGGCACAGAAAAAGCACCGTGGCTTTTACTCCAGCTTCCAATACGTTACGCTTATTATGGGGCAATTGCTTGCCCTGGGCGTGCTGGTGCTGCTGCAACGCGTTTTCCTGACAGAAGAACAACTGCACAGCTGGGGCTGGCGCATCCCATTTTCCATTGGTGCCATGCTGGCCATAATTACCATGTACCTGCGCCGCAGCCTGCACGAGCCTGCCACCTTTACCAGTAAAGAGAACAAGGAAAAGAAGGACAGCCGCGGCACCATCAAAGCCCTGCTGCAACATCCCCGCGCCGTGCTTACCGTTATAGGGCTTACGCTGGGCGGTACGGTTGCCTTTTACACCTTCACCACCTATATGCAAAAGTTTTTGGTAAACACCAGCGGCTTTACTAAAAATACGGCTACGCTGGTATCAACGCTTACGCTTTTTGTTTTTATGCTGGCACAGCCGCTGTACGGCTACGTATCCGACAGGATTGGCCGCAAGCCACTGCTTAAGGCATTTGGGATACTGGGTACGCTTACCACGGTACCTATTATGCTGGCCCTTAGCCATACCAAAAACGAGTGGGTTGCCTTTGCGCTGATTATGGCGGCTTTGCTTATTGTGAGTAACTACACGTCCATCAATGCAGTGGTTAAGGCCGAGCTTTTCCCGGCGCATATCCGTGCCCTTGGGGTGGGTTTACCCTATGCTATTGCGGTTTCGCTGTTTGGCGGCACTGCCGAGCCTATTGCCCTGCTTTTTAAGCTTGAAGGCCATCAGGAGTGGTTTTACTGGTACGTTACCCTATGTATTTTGATATCGCTGGTGATTTACGTTACCATGAATGATACGCAGAAGCATTCGAAAATTGAAGAGGAAAGCACGAGCCCCCTCTAAATCTCCCCCGGTAGGGGAGACTTTTAAAAATCTTTCTTTAAGCCCTCCCTTCCGGGGAGGGTTTGGGTGGGGTTGGTTCTTCCGTTCTTCGTTAGGAGCGTTCTGTAAGTTGGGTTTGACCTGTGGATGTAACGTTTTTCGCGGTAGCTAATTTTTTCAAGGTGCTCAAGAGGGCTACGCCGTTCTTTTTCCGCAAAAGAAAGTAACCAAAGAAAACTCTCGGCTGCGCCATGGGCTATGAAAGGTTGTGCTTTAGCAATTGCAGTGGTTGCCGCCCATGACAAGGCCGATTTAGAAGCGGCCTTCGTTGGTTCTGTGGTTGTTTCTTTGGAGAGGGCGAGATGAGGCTTTTGAACCACCTTGTACTAAATAACAGCATCGGTCCGCTCATTCGCCGCGGAGGGCTGTTACTTTTTTCTTGATAAAAAAGTAACCAAAAAATCAAGGCAGCAGGGAGGCTTCCTTGCCGCACAGGCCTTTGCCCTGCAAACCGGACAGAACCACGGGCTGTGAAAATTTGCCCCTCGCTTCGCCGCTCTTACCCCTGCTTCAGCAAAAATTCACTATGCCCCTCCCCACGCACAGCCAACCACATTCTGCCCGCTTTCGTCCGAAGCTGTTCTGCTGCCGTTTTTCTCGAAAAATTAGTGCTTATACAAAAGAAAGCAAGTTTTTTGGAGAGATGTCAGCGTTTTCTTCCTAGCGCCATGGTTGCGTTGTGCAAATCAAAATCCGCTTAATCGTATAAATCCGCTTCATCCCGGTTCCGGTTCTCTACTTCGATACCAGCCCCGATATCACATTAATACTCAACGCTACTATTGCCGTATTAAATGCAAAGGATATGAGCCCGTGTGCCCATACAATGCGGCGGATGCGGCGGGAGGTGATCTCTACGTCGGATACCTGGAAGGTCATGCCGATAACGAAGGAGAAATACACAAAATCGAGGTAATCGGGGTCTTTTATATCGGCGGGGAATTGCAGCCCAGCTTTGGTGCCGTTGGTGCCGGCCTCGTTTGAGTAATATAAATGAGCGTAGCGCATGGTGTAAACCGTGTGTACCATCCACCAGGATATTACTACGGCACTCATGGCCAAAATAATATATCCGCTCACGGTTTCTTCGGATTGCCCTTTGGTTGACTTCAGCAGCAAGTACATGGCCACCAGGCTTACCAGCGAGGCGGTCATCACAAACAAAAAGATGAGGTAACGGCTGCTATCCTCCAGGCTGGCCAGCTTGCGGATGTCGCGCGGGTGGGCACGCAGGATAATTATCCAATCTAAAATAATAATGCTTGCCGCCACCGCTATCCACGTGATCAGCGTAACCGCAGGAACGGAATCGATATGCCTTGCAAGCAAAAATGCCCCCACGCCTACCAGCAAAGATATATACAGCCGGTAATGGGCATCCAGCCGCAGGAGGAGGTATTTTTTGGGTTCTTTTACGGGTTCCATTTGGCGAGTGGTGAGTAAAGAGTGGTGAGTAGATAGCAGTTTATTAAAAATCTTCCTCTATAATTTCCGCTACGCGGCCTACCTGGCCGTCTTCCAAACGTACCTTTATTCCGCGGGAATGGAAAGCAGAACTTGTAAGCAGTTTTTCTACAATGCCACGGGTAAGCTTGCCGCTGCGCTGGTCTTTTTTTAAGATGATATCTACCTCGAGGCCGGGGTATATGTCTGCCCTGTTTTGTCCGTTCATGTTAATAGTGCATTGAAAACTTAATATCCTTCACGTGCTTTTATTCTGCTGCAACTTTACTAAATTATGCAAATGAAAGCTAAATTAATTTTATTCTTGTTGGCGCTGGTTTTTTGTGGCTGCAGCAAAAGCAAACCTACGTTATTGAGGTTGCATTATGCCACAGGCGATGAACTGACCTACCTTTTTCAGCAGAAAACCATAGGCAACGAAGAGGTACAGATCAGCAATGAGACCGAAGTAAAGTTCCGGGTAGATTCGGTTACGGGTAAGGATGAAGAATTTGCTTTTGCTGTAAAACTGGTAGGTTTAAAAACCGACACCAAAATGATGGGCGAGGAAGAACATTACGATTCGCGCAAAAAAGCGATTGACATGACGGCAAAGGAACTTGAAACGAACGCCATGTTTGCCAAACCATTGTCGGAAAATTACACCCTAAAAATAAACAGCCGCGGCATTATTACACAACCCTTTAAAAACTGGGGCGGCAATTTGGTTGATGCGCCAGTTGATATGGGCATGCTACAATTGGAGTTTCCGGAACAGCCGGTGAGTGTTGGCTACACCTGGAGCGTAAAACGCACCAATGCACTATTACACAAAGAAAACACATTTACCTACACCATTGATAAAATTACAAATGAAGAGATAACCGTTGCCGTCTGCGCTGTTTTATCATTGTCGCCATTTGCCGCCAATGCCAACGCGAGCGGCAAATACATCGTAAATGCTAAAAACGGCAGGCTTCAAACGGGCTATATAGAAACTCCTTTGGTTACAGGAACCGGAAAAGCTTTGATCTCGGTATTTGTGAAATAAACTACCGGCTTATTTTACCAGTGCCGCTATCGCCGCTTCCACTTTCTCAAACCCAAAACTGCCCAGCACTTTATCCATAGCAGCCGTTATCTGCGCGTTTTGCAGGTTGCCGATGCTGCCTTCGTGGGTGTGGTTTACAGATTTTTCGGGGTTAAAGTTGCCTTGTTCAATATCGAGCCCTATTTGCTTATAAGCATCGCGGAATGGAGTACCGCCTAAAACGGACTTATTTACTTCTTCTACGCTGAAGAGGTAGGCGTACTTGGGGTCATCCAAAATATTTTTGTTTACGCTGATGTTTTGCAGCATAAAGGTGGCCATGTGCAGGCAGTTGAGCAGGTCGGCAAAGGCGGGGAACAGCAGCTCCTTCAGCAATTGCAGTTCGCGGTGGTAGCCCGATGGCAGGTTGGTGGTCATCATGGCCACATCGTTTGGCAGGGCTTGCAGGCGGTTGCATTTGCCGCGCATAATTTCCCATACATCCGGGTTCTTTTTATGCGGCATAATACTGCTGCCGGTAGTTAAGTTTTCGGGGTAGCTTACGAAAGCAAAGTTCTGGCTCAGGTACAGGCACTGGTCCATAGCCATTTTGGCCATAGTTGCCGCTACCGAGGATAATGCCTGCGCAATAATGCGCTCGGTTTTGCCGCGGCCCATCTGGGCGTAAACTACGTTGTAATTGAGGCTTTCGAAGCCTAAAAGTTCGGTAGTTAATGTCCTGTTTAAGGGGAACGACGAGCCATAACCCGCAGCGGAACCTAATGGGTTTTTATTGGTGATCTTCCAGGCGGCAAGTACCATCTCCAGGTCGTCGGCAAGGCTTTCGGCGTAAGCGCCAAACCATAGGCCGAATGATGATGGCATGGCTACCTGCAAATGGGTATAGCCGGGCAGCAAAACATCTTTATGCTGCTCGCTCAGTGTTATCAACTGGCGGAAGAGTTTCTCCACCTCCTCTACCACTTCTTTTAATTTATGGCGGAAGAAAAGTTTAAGGTCTACAAGCACCTGGTCGTTACGCGAGCGGCCGCTGTGGATCTTTTTACCGGCATCGCCAATACGCTGGGTAAGCAGCATCTCTACCTGCGAATGCACATCCTCCACCCCATCCTCTATGGTAAAATTATTGTTTTGGATATCGGCATAAATGGCCTTCAGTTCCCGCTGCACCAACAACAAATCCTCCGCGCTCAATAGCCCGATGCTTTGCAGCATAGTAGTATGGGCAAGCGAACCAAGCACATCAAAAGCGGCCATTTCCCTATCCAGCTCGCGGTCGCGGCCTACGGTGAAATTTTCTACCAGTTGGTTTACGTTGGTGGTTTTTTGCCAGAGCTTACTCATTCGATTTACGATTTTAGATTTACGATTTTAGATTTATAGCAACCAAAAATCTTATTCAATTACTTCCCACGCAACGTATTTATTGCAGCTACAATTATAGAAAGAAGTTCGTTGCCTTCCCTGTATATAGGTGTTATTTTTTCTTTGAGTTCCGGATTTAACTCTACAAGCAGTTCAAGGAAGAACATGCTCTCGTCCAATTCCTCTTCAACAATTTTGAGTTTATTAATGAAATCCGCTTTAGATTTAGCCCGGCAAGCAGCCCGGTAATTTGCTCCTGTTGAGCTGGCACTCCGGGCCAATTGATCACAATAATTGCGATTTACAATGTTAAAGGGAACGCTTAGCACCAGCCTGGCATTGGCTATAGAATACTGTTTAGTGCGGGAGAGCATTTGTTGTTTGTCCATTTTGATAAGGTTTTCAACAAATCTAAAATTGTAAATCTGAAATTCAAACAAGAACCTCCTCAAGCTTTTCTTGCTGTCGCCAACTTTGCAACAAATCTAAAATCGTAATTCGTAAATCTAAAATTCTCTTAAACTATCTTATCCAGCATCTCCACATACAACGCTATCCCCTTCCCTATTTCATCTACATAAATAAACTCATCGGCCATGTGAGAGCGGGCACTGTCGCCGGGGCCTATTTTGATAGATTGGATATCCAGCAGGGATTGATCTGATGTGGTGGGCGAGCCGTATGGCGTTCTGCCTAAAGCTATGCCTGCCTGTACAAATGGGTGGTTTTTATCTATAGAGGATGGTTTAAGCCGGATGGAGCGCGGCTTTACGTCGCAGCTTACGTGCTGGCGGATGATCTCCAGCACTTCCTCGTTGCGGTAGGCATCGGTTACGCGTACATCTACAGTAAAGGTACAGGTAGCAGGCACCACGTTATGCTGCAACCCTGCGTTGATAATGGTTACCGACATTTTTATCGGCCCAAAAACTTCCGATTCTTTGGGGAATTTATAAGTGCGGAACCACTCGATATCTGCCAGCGCTTTGTAGATGGCGTTCTCGCCTTCTTCGCGGGCGGCGTGGCCGGCTTTGCCGTGTGCGGTACAATCCAACACCATCAGCCCGCGTTCGGCAACGGCAAGGTCCATCAGGGTGGGTTCGCCTACAATGCCGAAATCAAGCTGGCCCAAGTCCGGTATGATGAGTTCGAGCCCGTTTACGCCGGAGATCTCCTCTTCGGCGGTAGTAGCCAGGCAGAAATTGTATTTTAAGTCCTCCTGTTCGTAATAATATAAAAAAACGGCTATTAGTGATACCAGGCAGCCACCTGCATCATTACTGCCGAGGCCGAACAACTTACCATCTTCTATTTTGGCGTCGTAAGGGTCGCGGGTGTAGCCGGAGTTTGGTTTTACGGTATCGTGGTGCGAATTGAGCAGGATGGTGGGTTTGGCGGCATCAAAATACTTGTTCCAGGCCCAGATGTTGTTTAGCTTGCGATGGGTTTGCACGCCGTGTTGCTGCAAGGTAGTTTCTATCAGGTCCGCCGTGCGGTTTTCCTCTTTACTAAACGATGGTATCGAAATTAATTGCTGTAGCAAGGCTAATGCCTGTTGCTGCAAGGTTGCTGTATCTGCCATAGATGCCGGGGAATGCTCCCGATGATAAGGCACAAAATTAGTGTTTTTTTATGAATGGCAACAACGGCCAAGTGTTAAGAATATGTTAATGGATGTGCAGTCGAACGCTCTTAATAATGGAACCGGCATTGAATAATCGTACATTTTTGGTCTTTGCCTTTGGTCCCGCTTACCTGATACACCAGCCGGTGTTCGCCTGTTATCCTGCGCGACCAGAAACCTTTTAACCCGAATTTTAATGGTTCCGGCTTTCCAATACCTTTAAACGGGTCTTTTTTTATGGCACCAATCAGCTCCCGGATTTTTTCAACCATGTCCTGGTCATTTTCCAGCCAATATTCAAAATCAGCCCATCCATTCTCCGTAAAGTCTGTATTCATCGGCGAACCGGTGCTTTTTCTGCGTTAAGGTCATATGATACAACCTTACCCGCCTTTAGTTGTTGGATGGATTCTTCCAGGCGGTTACGATTAGCTGGGCTTGATAACAGGTGTTCCGTTTCAATCAAGGCATTATACTCCTTAATGGAAATAATGACCACGGCATCATCTTCGTTATTATTCCGGGGGACTACGATGATATCCTGGTTTTCGCTAACCGCATCAAAATAGCTTTTCATCTGGTGACGCAGCGAAGATATGGTGATGGCTTTCATTGACATGTACAATGTGATGTACATTCAAATGTACATAATTGTATTAGAAAATAAAATTAAATGGCTATATTATTGTTTCAATCAATGCAGTCCTCCGGCAAAGGCGCACTATCATAATGGGACATCATCAGCTGGGAATTGAGTTTCATCTGATGTTATTTCCACCAACCCTGCAAATTAATATCTTATCGCTCGCATGTTTCAGTCAATCCTGCTTCGCCCCCAAGGGTGTTCGCAAGCAGTTATTTTAATACACCGATATCGATAGTACTTAAAATATCTACCTTGCTGGCGATGATCTCCAGCGAATAGCGTTTTATTCCCTGCCCGTCGTAAAAAGAAGTAGTTTGTATCCTCCCCTCAATGAATAAAGATTGCCCTTCGGCCAAATAGAGGGAATGTTCGCTTATCAGTTTTTCGGGGACTTTTATTTTGTGGTATTCGTGGTGTTCGGCCTGGTCGTACCCTTTTTTTACGTACTCGGTGGTAACCAGGCTAAAGCATAAAAACGCCTGCCCCTGGTCTGTGCGTTGGTCAAAGGGTTCCTTGGCTGTACCCAGCAATAGCACTTTATTTATCCCGGTGTTGTTCAATATGTTATCGATCTAAACAGAACGGTAAATACATGCGCCTGGTAAACAAGCCCTATCTAACTATCTGTTATACAAATGTACTCATATTAAACAGCAACGTTTAACTTATAAACAATATAATTACTTACGAAAACCAGGGCGGGAGAAGTTGCGTAAAGGATAAATTTTTATTCCAAAAGCAGCGGGTCTTCTTCATCGCCCAGGCTTAAGTGGATCACGTCGCTGCCGGCAATTCCCTCTATCGAGCCTTTTATGTGGGCAGCATTCAGCAATACTTTGTCCAGTTGTTTCTCGCGCGATTTCCACATCTTCTCCATCGCATCGCGTTCTTTTTGTATCGAGAGGCGCATGCCCATGTACCCCTCGCGGATGGCTTTCCATTGTTCAGAAAATTCGCTGCTGGTAAGGTAATCGTACAACAGGTGCATTTTATCGCCTTTATTATCCTGCGCCTTGGCCAGGTTTGCCAGCTTTACTACGCTATCGCGCAGGATGTAGCTTACGGCCTTCACTTCATCAAAGCTACAAATCCATACGCCGTCGCGCTCGCCAAAGCAGTCCATGCCTTTTGGGTAGCATTGGGTTACTATTACGGCCACATCAATACCCTGGGCGCGCATATCCTTTTTCAGCTTGTCTATCCAGTCGCCGCCAAAGGCGCTGGTGCGTTTGCTTTCATAAATAATTTTGCCGCACTCCTGCCCAAACTGGTTACGCACAACCTGCACACAGTCGGCACCGCGTACGCCTTTACCTACCTCGCTTATCATATCAAAAGGGAAGTAGGTGCGCAACAATTCTTCTAATATCAGCTCCTGTGCTTCGCCCTGTAACTGCATCGAACCCTGTTCTGCACGGCGCTTCATCTCATCTACCAGCCGCTTTTGGTCTTCCAGCTGTTTCTCCATCTCTTTTACCTTTAGCTGGTGCTCGGTATCTTTTATGGAGTATTTCTCGGTTTCCTGTTTGCGTATCTGCTCGGTAAGTTCGGCGCGTTGCTCCTGCAGCTTGCGCTGGGTGGCCAGTTCCATCTCTTCCTCTTTTTGTTTGAGGCTTTGCTCGCGCTGTAAAAACTCCAGTTCTTTCTGGCGCGATTCCTTTAGTTTTTCGGCACTGGCGTTTACCGAATTTTGCAGCATCAGCAACTGGTTTTCAAAATCGGATGCGATGGATTTGCGCAGGTTTTCTTCCAGCGTAAGCTGCAAGGCCTTTTTTTCGCCGGCGAGGCGCTGCTCAAATTCCTGCTCCTGCAGTTTTTGGCGGTTCAGGAACTCATCATCTTTTTTGCGGTATTCTTCTTCTTTTTGGCGGGTATAATCCTGCATCTTCAGCCTTAGCTGCTGCTTGTATTCCTCGGCCATCACTTCCTCTATAGGGAAACCATGTCCGCAGCTGGGGCATTTAACTTCTGTAGCCATAATTATTAATTGACACGAATTGAGTCAACACGAATTTCACGAATTGAATCGAATTACACGAATTTAAAAAGCGTTTGTGGATAAAAATGCTCAAAATATTAGCTAAGTGTGTTTTTAAACCGCAGAGGTAACAGAGGCCGCGCAGAGGTTCACAGAGATTTTAAAGCTTATTTGTTGTAGCAGTTTACGAATTAAATATGCGGGACTAATTGCCTCTAAGCCGGAGCATGATCATTTTTAAACTATCCAGGGCTTGTTCATCTGTAAGGTCAGTATCCAAAGTAAAGGGTGGAAGCTTGCGCTTGCTTACGCTATACCTTTTATCACTATTAGATACGTTAAGCATAAAATACGGCGTTTGGATGCCACCCTGCCATACTGTAGTAAGTTCCACGTTTAATTTGTTTTTATCCGAATGCCATAGCAGTTCTTTGCCTTTTCTTGTGTATCCGCTGCCGGGCTTATCGTATTTGGCGATAAAGGATGCTTTTTGTTTTTCAACCAGGGAAACACCAGGCTCGGGAAGCGCATACATTGCTTTATACATAAAGCAAGTGTCTCCGGCCATATAAATCACCATCCAAACGAGTGGAGAGCTTTCTTTTAAAGCGTTAGGGAATTTGCACATTAATCCCGTAACAGGAAAATCGAACCACCCTAATCCAGGCATTGTTCTCTTATCAATCACCCCACCATTTGCATCTGCATAGGCATTCACTTCCTTCCTTGCTTTACCAATAAGTTCCTGGCAAAAAGCTTTTGAGAGGCCCAGTAAGCATAGCGATAAAATAAAATACTTCTTCATATTAAACTTCTTTATAAGCGTCATATTCAGCATAATGTATCACTGCTTCAACAAGCTCAGCTAACGGTGGATGCTGTGCAGATGTCCAATCTTTCCACACCTCCATAACGTCTTTTACTAAAGCAACTTCCAGAAAATATTCAGCACCATCGATTACGAAAGGACCAACTTCATCCGTATCGAAATGATAAACTAATGATGTTGACGAGGGTTTCCAGCTTTCATCTTTAACAACAAACAAAATCATTTCGTCACTGAAACTATCAATGCGGGAAATGATATTCTCCAATGTGTCCGTTGCGACAAATTGCATGGTTTTATGCGTTCAACAATCTGAATGACTTCTTCAAATTCGTGCTAATCCTTCTTAATTCGTGAAATTAGTGTTTATTAAAAGTCGTGGTATAAATTCCTGAAGGTTGTGCGCACGCCAAAGGTTAGCACCGCATTTTTGTATTCGTGGATATCGTTTTTTTGAATCCTGTACAGCCCGCCCAGTTCAAAACGGAGGTTGTATTTGGGGTTTACTAAAAAGGATACGGTGCCTTCTGCGTAATATAGATCGGTAGCAATGCCCTGCCCTACTTTTGCGGTGGGGCTTGCCACTGCATAAGGTGCATTAATGTTTTGGCCATTGTTTTCGCCTGCGCCATCCAGCCCGTATTTGGCGTAGTTAAGCTGCCCCTGAAAATCTAACCGGCCTATCGAATAATTCAGCAAGCCTACAAACTCCCTAAAGTTTGCGCCAAGCGGGTGGGCCAGCGGGTCGCCGTAAAAGGTGTAGCTGCTCAGCATATTGGCATCGGTATACGTATATGGTTTAACGGTATTAAACTCGAACAGGTAGCTCAGGTTTTTTACCCCGCCCAAATCGCCGCCGCGTACGCCCACCTGGTAGCCGTTGCTGCTTTTGCTTGCGCCGCCCGCTGCTTTTTGGTTATCGAGCAAAATTTGCGCGTACAAAGCGTTTTTATTAAATATTTTATACTTACCGGTAAAGCCCAACAACACATTATTTGGCGTGGAAGCCTTGCCGCCACCTGTAAAAAACAGTGGGTTAATAAAGTTTGCATCAAACCCGTGGCGGTTGCCCTGGTCATCAGCTTCGGGTGTTACTACGGCGTTAAAAAAGCCTAAGGAAAGGCTTTTGGTGGCGTTCCAATCTAAATAATGGTACAAGGCGTACTTGCGGCGGTTGCTGCCAAAATCGTCAAACTTGGGCGCTTTTATATCCTGCAGGTAGGTCCACATCATCATGTACTGCACCGGGCCTATGTTGGCAGTTGCCCTAAGCATGGGGTAATTGGCAGCAAAATCTGATAACAGCAGCGAGCGGTACCCATCGCCAATGAAGGTTTTATCCTGCCCTACGGTAACATTAAGATTTTTCGACGCGGTGTAGGATAGCAGGGCTGTTACATACGAATAATCTTTTTGCGGCTTGCCGAAGCTGCGGTCGTACGCCTGGCCGGGCACAAAGCCGCTGGCATTTACGTAATTGTTATAATACCTTGGGAAGATGGCCTGATTTTCGTAAGCGCTGGTGTAGAACGAAAATTTGGAACCAATGGTACCCCCTATTTGAAAACCACGTGTATTGATACCGAACGGCGTTTTTATCAAGGCCCCAAAGGGCTTAAATACCGACGGTGCGCTATCATCTTTAAAATCCTTGCCAAGTACGTTATCTATTAATATATCGGCATAAAAGGTATAGTCCTTAGTATCAACCTGCAGCAAATGCTCGTTGAGCAGTTTACGACCGAACCAATTTTTACGGTCGGCTTTTACCCCAACGTTCATCAATTCGTTGTACCTGCCGGTTAGCGAGCTGTCTAACAAAAACGGGCGCAACGAGGTGTGCAAACTATTACTTGTTGAATAAACCTGTACGTTAAATTTTTGGTAAAACTGGTAGGATTGCGGCAGGTAAACCGACTGAGCCTTAGTTATTCCTGCAAAAAACGCCATGCAGGCGGCTATCAGTAAAAATTTACGCGGCATTAGGAGTAAAGTTTTTTGCATCGCAACAAAATAAGTATTATTTATTGTAACATTAAAATACCAAACTCAATTAAATGTTAATACTTGTATTAAACCGTTAATTTGTGTTAAATTTATTAACGTAAGCCTGTTTTGCTTAATATAAATTATAAAATTACTGATATTTGCCGCGCTTATTAGCTACTCATAGTTCATGCAATACAACAAAATAAACAACCTTTTAGGCTGGCTTTGCTTCCTTATAGCCTCTACCACTTACATTTTAACCCTGGAGCCATCCGTAAGTTTTTGGGATTGCGGCGAATTTATTTCCTGTGCTTACCGTTTACAGGTATCGCACCAGCCGGGCTACCCTATGTTTGCCATGCTGGGCAAGGTGTTTTCGCTGTTATCTATGGGCGATAATGCCAAAGTGCCCTACTTTACCAATATGGGTTCGGCCATTGCCAGCGGTGCAACGGTTATGTTTTTATTTTGGACTATAACCGCCATGGCCAAAAAGCTGGTGGCCGGCCGCGAAAAAGAATTTGGCAATGCACAAACTTTACTAATAATGGGCGCCGGGCTGGTAGGCGCGTTAGCGTTTACCTATACCGATACCTTTTGGTTCTCGGCTGTAGAAACCATTGTGTTTGCCTTATCATCGCTTTGCATTGCTATTGTATTTTGGGCCATTTTAAAATGGGAAGCACACGCCGATGAGCCGGGTGCCGATAGATGGATCGTTTTCATCGCCTACGTAATGGGGCTTTCTATAGGTATACACTTATTAAACTTGTTAACCATACCGGCCATAGGGTTAGTGTATTACTTCCGCAGGTATAAAAACATTACGGTTAAAAGCGCCTTTATGGCATTTTTGGTGGGTGTTGCTATATTAGGAGTGGTACAATACGGTATACGCGGTTATACCGTAAAATTCGCTGCTTATTTCGATTTGTTTTTTGTGAACACCCTGGGGCTGGGGTTTGGTACCGGCGCATTGTTTTTCCTGCTGCTGCTTATAGGGGCCATTGTTTTTGGTATTGTTTACAGCATCCGCCAAAAAAAGCCTACGCTTAATTTGATATTGCTTTGCGTAGCGTTCATTTACTTTGGTTACGGCTCGTTTGCTTATATCCCTATCCGTGCAACTGCCAACCCCGACCTCAACAACTCGCACCCCGATAACGCCTTTACCATGTACGGTTACTTAAACCGTATCCAATACGGAGAAAACCCGCTGTTGGTAGGCCAGTATTACGATGCCCAGGTAACAGACCAAAGCGAAGGCGCTAACATTTACCGCAAAGGCCCAACCGAATACGAAGTTGCGGGTAAAAAAGTAAATTACACCTACGACCATACAACCTTTTTGCCGCGTATGTACAGTACCGATGGCAACGACGCTAATTTTTACAAACAGTGGTTAAACATCCCCGAAGGGCAAAAACCAACTTTTGCAGATAACGTAAGCTGGATGGCCAGCTGGCAGATATACCAGATGTACGTAAGGTACTTTTTGTGGAACTATGTTGGCCGCTATAACGACGAGGACGGGCAGCAAAGCACCGAAGGCATCGACGGCAACTGGACCAGTGGACTGTTTGATGGCGGCAAGCACCTGCCAAAATCGGTTTTAAACAACCCTACTTATACCCCGCTTTATGCACTGCCGCTTATAGTAGGGCTTGTGGGTATGGTATACCACTTTAACCGCAAACAGCGCGACGCACTCATCATTACCCTGCTGTGGTTCTTCACCGGGATAGCGGTGGTGCTGTATGTAAACCAGCCCTCGGTGCAGCCGCGCGAGAGGGATTACTCTTACGTGGGCTCCTTCTATGCATTCGCCATTTGGATAGGGCTGGCGGTAATTGCCATTGCCGACCTGCTGAGCAAAAAGATAAACGCCCGTACATCGGCACTAATCGCTACCGGTATTTGCATTTTAGTATGCCCGGTTTTAATGGGTATGAAAGAGTGGAAAGCGCACGACCGGAGCACCAAGATGACGCCGCACGATATGGCTTATAATTACCTTATCTCCTGCCCGCCAAACGCTATTTTGTTTACTTATGGCGATAACGATACCTACAGCTTATGGTATGACCAGGAAGTAGAAGGCATACGCCCCGATGTGCGCATTGTAAACCTGAGCCTGTTTACCGGCGATTGGTACATCCGCCAGATGCAAAGGCCCATGAACCAGAGCGCACCGCTGCCTATTACCATGCCTTTTGATAAATATAAAGAAGGCGTACGCGATGTGATCTACTTCAACGACGGTAAAATACCGGGCTTTAGATCGGAAGAGCGTCGTGTAGGGAAAGAGTGTAGATCTCGGTGGT
>NZ_CAMLOV010000057.1 GCF_946481715.1 uncultured Mucilaginibacter sp.
AAAACCTGGAATAGCACCTGGCTGGTGGAAGCACTTGTAGCCCTGTTTATATTGGTAACCCTGTTGGCGGGCACTTATCCGTCGTTGTTTTTATCGGCGTTTAAGCCAATTGTTACTTTAAAGGGTAAAACATCGGGCCAGCCCGGCGGCAATGTGCTGCGCAAATCGTTGGTTATCTTCCAGTTTGTGGTATCGGTTTTCTTTATCATCAGTACGCTGATAGCCGGCAGCCAATTAAGGTACATGCAAAGTTTAAACACGGGCATCAACCGGGAGCAGGTGTTGGTGCTTGATATCGGCGGCATCCCGTATAACAACATTGCAGCCTTTAAAAGCGAGATTAACCAGCAAACAGGCGTTTTAGGCTCAACGGCCAGTTACGATTCGCCGGTGGATGTGCGCGGCGGCTATTCCATCAATACTGCCGAAGGCAAAACAGTTGATTACAGCCTTTCGGTAACCGCTATACCTATCGAAAAAAGCTTTATAGAAACCCTTGGCATTAAACTGGTTGCCGGCAGGCAGTTAAATACCGACGACGAACTACAGGTATTGGATAAGGATAGTGAAAAGAGGAATTACAGTTTTGTTTTAAATGAAAAGGCGGTTAAAGAACTCGGCTGGAAGCCGGAGGAAGCTATTGGTAAAAAAATCGGGCTAAACGGCCGCATGGGCACTATTAAAGCAGTTGCAAAAGATTTTAATTTTGCATCGTTACACCAGCAGATAACGCCCATTGTAATGTTCCCCGAGTACGACTGGTTTGGCAAGCTGCTTATAAAAACCTCCGGCAAAAACACCGCAGCAACTATTGCTGCCGTACAAGCCAAATGGAAAGGTTTTTACCCCAACAAACCGTTCGATTACCACTTCCTGGACCAGGAATTTGAAGAAATGTATAAGACCGACCAGCGTACCGGCTCGATATTAAAAGCCTTTACCATGGTTACCATATTTATCTCCTGCCTCGGCTTGTTTGGGCTTGCTGTATTCAGTACCCGTCAGCGGGTTAAGGAAATTGGCATCCGCAAGGTATTGGGCGCCAATGTGATGAGTATTGTTGGTTTGATTTCTTCCGATTTCCTGAAGCTGGTGTTAATAGCCGTAGTGATATCATCGCCGCTGGCCTGGTACGCCATGAGCGCCTGGCTGCAGGATTTTGCCTTCCGTATAGACATCGAATGGTACGTTTTCCTATTGGCAGGAGGGATGGCCATTGTTATCGCCTTTATTACGGTAGGTTACCAATCCTTTAAAGCTGCGCTTAGCAATCCGGTGAAAAGCCTTCGTTCCGAATAGAGGTTAGAATCAAGAAGCAAGAGTTAAGAGCCAGGATGTTAATTCGTCTTGGCTTTTCTTTTAATTTTCCTGCAGGGCCGGACGTCACCGCAGGGTCTCTTTGAAAAAGGACCCTGCGGCAGTAGGACATTCACACGCAGCACGCCGTCCACACAAGCCGCCGCCGGCTCCTCTCAGAACGACCATGAGGCGACCGTAAAAAGTGCTACGTTATGCAAGAAACCTCCTGCCTCAAATCTCACATCTCATATCTCACATCTAATAAGGTGTATCGTTACCGAACGCACGCTGTACATAAGCGAACAGTATTGTAATTAAATTTAAATATAAAATACTGATAATTAATCAATTATAACTTTGGTATATTATTGATACTTTAATGCCAAAATCAAATTAAGAAATTGCAACCAGTAAACAATTATCCATTAATCTTAACCAGTTAAAATGTTATCACTACAGCATATTTCGAAGTATTACCAGGTTGGCGGCAATAAAAATTTCGTGATAAACGATATCAGCCTCGATGTTGATGAGGGGGAATTTGTATCTATCATGGGCCCCTCGGGTTCGGGTAAATCAACCCTGCTCAATATCATCGGCATGTTAGATGAGCCATCAACCGGGTACCACTACTTTGTAGACCAGCCTGTGCACCAGATGAAGGAAAAACAACGTTCTGCCTTGTACAAGCAATACATCGGCTTCGTTTTCCAGGCGTACCATCTTATTGATGAATTGACCGTTTACGAAAACATCGAAACCCCATTGATTTACCAGGACGTAAAAGGCAGCGAACGCAAGGCCATGGTGGCCGATATGCTTGACCGTTTTAACATTGTTGGCAAAAAGGACCTTTTCCCGGCACAACTATCGGGCGGGCAACAGCAATTGGTGGGTATAGCCCGCGCGCTGATAGCCAAACCAAAACTGCTTTTGGCCGATGAACCAACCGGTAACCTTAACTCCAAACAAGGCGAAGAGATCATGGAGTTGTTCCGTAAATTAAACAAAGAAGATGGCGTTACTATCATCCAGGTAACCCACTCCGAAAAAAATGCGGAATACGGTTCGCGCATTATTAACCTGTTGGATGGAAGGGTAGAATCTTCAAAAAAATTCTGAACTATAACACACAATGCGATACTTTAAATACTTACTTTTTAGCTTAACCCTATCTATCCCGGCACTGGCGCAAGCCCAAACTGCCGATACTACGCTCACCTTGCAGCAATGCATAGATATTGCCATCAAAAACAACCTTGATGTAAAAAAGAGCGAACTGGACCTGCAAACGGCCAAAGTAAATTCAAACCAGGCAAAGGAATATATGCTGCCCGCCATTAGCGGCCAGGTAGACCATAGCATCAGCAGCGGCCGTGGTATCGACCCATCTACCAACACCTATGTAAACCAATCGTTTAAATCGGGTAATTATAACCTAAACGGCGACCTTACCCTTTTTAGCGGCTTGCAAAACCTCAATAACATTAAGCAGGCATCTTTAGCTTACCAGGCAGGTAAAATGGACCTGCAGCAGGCTAAGGACCAGGTTACCATTAACGTAATTACCGCATACCTGTTGGTTTTAAATAATACCGAATTATTTAACCAGGTTAAAAACCAACTGGATGTATCCAAAAAACAAGTAGAGCGATTGAATATATTGGAAAAGGAGGGGGCGAATAAACTACCATCCGACCTGTACGATTTGAAAGGCACCTACGGCGACAACCAATTAAGCGTAGTAAATACCGCCGCTACCTTAAAAGGCTCTAAATTGAGCCTGCTGCAAATACTGAATATCCCGTACAAGGATAATATTAACCTTGCGCCCATAAATGCCGAAGACCTTGCAAAACAAACACCAAGCTCGGCAGAGCAGGTATATGATGTGGCTTTAGCGCAGCTGGCTTATGTAAAAGCAGCCACCCTGAGGCGCCAGAGTGCAGAAAAAGGCGTTAGCGTTGCAAAGGGTGCTTTGTTCCCAACCATATCGCTGTTTGGCGGACTGTCAACCAATATTTCCAGTTCGGCACAAATTGCTGGGCAGGACGTAGGTTATTACGATCAATTTAAAAACAACCGGGGTACCAATGTGGGCATTAGCTTAAGGGTGCCTATATTGGGTTACCTGCAAAAGCGCAACAAGGTGTCGCTGGCCAAGATAGATTTGCAGAACAGTATTTATGTGGAGCAAACCACTAAAGTACAGTTGAGGCAAAATGTAGAGCAGGCATATTTGAACATGACCTCGGCTTACGAAAAGTACAATGTACTGGTAGAGCAGGTGGCTGCTTACACCGAATCGTTCCGTACGGCAGAGATCAGGTTTAACGCCGGCGTACTAACATCGGTAGATTTTGTGGTAGCCAAAAACAACCTCGACCGGGCAAAACTTAACCTGATAAACGCCCGGTACTCGGTTTACATATATAACAAAATTTTAGATTATTACCAGGGAAAATTATCATTATAATAAAATTTGGAAGTTATTGTAATAATATATTACATTTATCGCAGAATTCACCTTCGTACCCGCTATGCCATTTCCAACGGCATGGCGGGTATTTCCATTAAAGCCATCCCGGTTTCTACCCACAAAATTTTTAAAACACAAAAGCAACATTTTGTTGTTAAACACTAAAATTATAAACCTATGAAAAAGTTAATACTCGTACTATCCATATTTTTAACCGGAGCCCTTACGGCACAAGCGCAACTATTGCCAAACGTTCAGTTTGGTGTAAAAGGCGGCGTAAATTTAACAAGCCTTTCGTCGGGTGGCAGTTCATTAAGCAGTGATAACCGCGCGGGCTACCTTGGTGGCTTTTGGGCGCGTTTTGGGGCATTAGGGTTTAATTTCCAGCCGGAAATTTATCTCACCAGCAAAAACGTCGATATTAATACCAGCAACAGTACAAAAGCCAACGCAAAGTTCACCAGTATTGATGTTCCCTTGTTATTAGGCGCTAAAGTTGGCGCATTGGGCATCGGCGGCAGGTTTTATGGCGGCCCCTTATTATCATTCGCTATCAATAAAGACAACGGTTTTGGCAGCGCAGTTGGCAATGCTGCCCGTTTGGATTATAAAGATTCCAATTTTGCCATACAGTTAGGTGCCGGGCTTGATATCCAAAAAATATCAGTGGACCTGCGTTACGAGGCGGGTCTTACCAAACAAAACTACTTTGATGGCAGCACTAACTACAAAACCCGCGTAAGCCTGTTTAACTTGAGCTTGGCTTACCGCTTGTTTTAACGTTGCCGGATAAAATATTATTAAGGGCTTGTGCAGGTTGTACAAGCCCTTTTTTATGCCAATAATGTACAAAGGTTGTGCATTATTGGTAATTAAGTATTAGCCGGAATAGCATACAGGTATTACCTTTACCAAACTAATGTTTTGAATAATGATGTACCAAAGAATATGCACTGCTTTATTAATTGCCGGTGCTTTATGCACGCAACTATCCCTTAAGGCTCAGTCGCCAACGGCGGGCAGCAATACGATACGGTTAAACCAAATTGGTTTTTACCCCGGTGCATCAAAGCTTGCTATAATAGCAGCACCACAAAATGGTAAATTTTACATTAAAAACTTAAAGGGCGAAACCGTTTTTACCGGTGAATTGAAAACGCCAGGCCAACCTGCATTTTCGGGCAAGTACACTTCCCTGGCAGATTTTTCTGCTTTTAACAAGCCCGGTAAATATATAGTAAACGTGGCGGGGATAGGCGATTCTTACCCTTTCGAGATAAAAGCCAATGCTTTGAAACCAATTGCAGATGGCACCATCAAAGCCTTTTATTTTCAGCGTGCCTCTATCCCGCTGGATAAGAAGTATGCAGGCAAATGGAGCAGGGCAGCGGGCCACCCGGATGATAAGGTGTTGATACATGCATCGGCTGCAACCGATAAACGGCCGGAGGGGACTGTAATATCCTCGGCGCGCGGCTGGTACGATGCCGGCGACTATAACAAATACATTGTAAACAGCGGTATTAGTACTGCAACGCTGCTGTCGCTTTATGAGGATTTCCCGGTCTATATGGGTACTGTTAAGCTTAACATCCCCGAAAGCGCCAATAAAATACCAGACATGCTGGACGAAGTGCTTTGGAACCTCCGCTGGATGCTCACCATGCAGGACCCTAACGACGGCGGCGTTTACCATAAACTTACCAATGCCCGTTTTGACGGTATGATAATGCCTGATAAAGCGGATTCGGCAAGATATGTAGTGCAAAAAAGCACAGCAGCTGCGCTGGATTTTGCAGCCGTAACGGCGCAAGCCTCGCGGATATTTAGAAAATTCCCTAAAGCTTTACCAGGGTTGGCAGATTCATGTATCAAAGCGTCAGAAGCTGCTTATCAGTGGGCAGTTAGTAATCCTGCGGTTTTGTATAACCAGAATGCTATGAACCGGCAATACAAACCGGCTATTGCAACCGGCATGTATGGTGATGGCCGGGTTACCGATGAATTTATATGGGCATCGGCAGAACTGTATGTAACAACCGGCAAAGCAGCTTACCTTGATAAGTTTAAAACTTTAGACGATGGCAAAATACAGGTACCGACATGGGGATCGGTAAAGCAACTGGGCTACTACACGCTGTTGAAAAATGCGCCGGCAACACCGGAAGCGGTAAAGTTAAAGGAAAGCCTGTTGGCCTTTGCCGATGCGATGGTAGATGGTGCCGATAAAACTGCCTACCAAACCGTGATGAATAAATCAAAAGCAAATTTTAACTGGGGCAGCAACAGCAATACCGCTAACCAGGGCATACTGCTGATAAAAGCTTACAACCTATCGGGCAACAAAAAATATTTAGAGAACGCCCTTGCCAACCTCGATTACATCTTGGGCCGGAACGGATCGGGTTATTGCTATGTCACCGGCTTTGGCAGCAAGCCAACCATGCACCCGCACCACCGCCCCTCGGTTGCCGATGGGATAGTGGACCCGATCCCCGGATTGTTGGCCGGTGGGCCAAACCCGGGGATGCAGGACAAGATACAGGTGCCGTCCACCTTCCCCGATGAGGCCTATATCGACGACGACCGTTCATACGCCACCAACGAAATTGCCATTAATTGGAACGCCCCGGTTGCCTATTTGGCCAACGCATTAGAGGCTTTACAAGCTGCCTGGAAAACGGGCAGGAAATAGCCAAAATGGCAAATAAAAGCTTCTATTTTTCTCCGAAAATCAAAGAAAATCAAAGAAAATCAAAGGTTTTTCGGGTGATTTAAACCGAAGTAAGGCCTATAATAAATAAAAAAATGAAGAAGCACGCCATGGATGTAAGCAGGTACATCAACGACACGCCGATCATTTTGCTCACCGTACGCCAGCGGCTGCGCTGGTACACCACCCTCAACGACCGGTAAACGTACCAAACAATTCCAATAAATGTGACCAGCTGCACCCAATCCATAACAGGCTTTTCCCAACTATTGGGCAGTAATATTTGCAGGATTAAAGAAGCTGTAAGGAACAGAAATACAAAGCAATGCAGGTGTATGGAATAGATGATATGTTCTACATATAGCTTATGATTTTTTCTAAAGGCTATCTTTAATATCAGTGCAAATAGCGGCAAAATCACAAACATAATTTTGGGAGTATTATGCGTAACTGCCTCCTTAACAATCTCTTCAGGATGCCCTTGTTTGTTCCAGTCGAAGCCTTTCTTTTTAATATACCTTAATAAAAAGCCATTTCGTTTTGCTTCCGGCAATTTGGCCTGATTGGCCAAGTACTCTTCGTAAGTTTTGGCGCCATCTTTATCGCCAACAAAGTTAAAATTACCTCTGCCTTCGCCTTCTTCCTTTTCCTTATCTACTTTTTTCGGCTCGGCTTTAGCTTGCGAGGTAGTATCCGGGGCAGCTTTTTCGCCGGAGCCGGGCAGGTATGTCCCTACCAAGCCTTTTATTTTCTTTTTCTCTTCGGCGTTAAGGCTGCCGTCACTTTCAATATTTTTAAGCAGACTGCTTTTAACATTCTTTTTTATTTGGAAGCCTTTTGCTTTTTCTTTACCGTTATCCAGGCGTACCACGTTGCTACTGTTTACCTGGAAAAACAAAACAAAGAAAACCAAACTGATAAAAATGTACATCTTCACCGGGTGCAGGTACTGCATACGGCGGCCCGCTAAATAATCAACAGTAAGCTTCCCTGGTTTAGCAAACAGCGGTTTAAGTGTATGGAAAAATTGGTAATCGAAATGGAAATAATCGCTTACGGCATGGTTTATCATGTGGCCAAAGCTCTCTTTCATCTCCAGGTTTTCCTGCCCGCAGTTATGGCAAAACTTGCCCTGCAAATCGGTACCGCAGTTAAGGCAGTCGGTTTCGTGCCGGTAGTGCTTTTTCATAGCTTGCTGTGGTTGAGGTTTTTATAAAGCTATAGTAAAATTTGTATTTGTTCCTGAGTATTGGCCTGCGTCATCTTGCGGCTAAACTATGCGTGCTCGATGGCATGTTTCAGCGCAGCATTGTGCTTGTATCTAAACACGAAGGGGAAGATGATAGCGATAACCAAAGCGTAGCCCGCAAAGCTAAGCCATATGCCGTGCCAATCCTTCTGTCCGTCAGCGAGAATGAAGTATTTATCTATCAGCCAGCCACTTATGTTGCTTCCAAAGAACGCCCCGAAGCCATTCACCATCATCATAAACAAGCCTTGCGCGCTACCGCGTATCTCGGGGGCAGCTTGCGTTTCCACAAACAGCGACCCCGATATATTGAAGAAATCGAAAGCCATACCATAAACGATGCACGATAAAACGATCATCCACAAGCCACTCGCAGGGTCTCCAAAGGCAAACAGCCCAAAGCGGAGCACCCAGGCTATCATGCTGAACAACATCACATATTTAATACCAAATTTGCGCAGGAAAAACGGTATGGCCAGGATAAACAAAGTTTCGGATATCTGGCTTATGGACATGATAAATGCAGGATACCTTACTGCATACAGGTCCTTATAAGCGGCTACATTTTTAAAGTCGTGTAAATAGGTATCGCCATAAGCATTGGTTAACTGCAACGCAGCACCTAATAAAAGTGAAAATGCAAAGAATATAGCAAACCTTGGCGATCTGAATAGCGAAAAAGCGTTTAAGCCAAAAGAGTGCACAAAAGTTTTCTTGGTGGCGACAGCTTTACTCAATAGCGGCGGGCATTTTGGTAACGTAAAAGAATAAATGCCTAAAGTTGCGGCAACGGCGGCTGCTATATAAAATTGATTTGCTGAGGTTTCGTTATGGGTTATGCTCACCGTCCAAAGGGCGATGATAAAACCAACGGTGCCCAGGGTTCGTATCGGAGGGTAATCTTTTACAACATCTATATTTTGACTTTTTAAGGCAGAATAAGCCACTGTAATAGAAAGAGATAGCGTAGGCATGTAAAACGCCATGTTAAGCAACATTACCCAAAAAAAAGTGGTAGGGTTGGTAACCATGGGCAGGGCACATAGGGTACACGCCCCTAATAGATGCATTATCCCGTAAAGCTTTTCGGCATTTATAAACCTGTCTGACAGGATCCCTGTGAGGGTTGGCATAAATATAGACGCGATGCCCATTGTAGAAAAAATAGCCCCGAATTGTGCTCCCGACCAATTTTTATTCTGAAACCAGTAGGCGCCTATTGTAAGCAGCCAGGCCCCCCAGATAAAAAATTGCATAAAATTCATCAGCATTAAGCGGGCCCTAATATTCATACAGTGCTGTTTAGATCAGTAATAATAAAATGTTCAATTCAAAAGCGGAAAGTACTGAAATAAAGCGAAACGGGAAAGCGCGTAGCTATACTTTTACGCAAAAAACCTTTAAGGAAGCACCGTATCGGCGGTAAATATTGGCTTCTTATTCTAAAGTAATTGCTGTTAAAACCAAAACGGGGAAGGTATTTGAAAATATCTTCCCCGTTTTATCTTTATTTAGGATGCCTTGCGCTTATTCAACTCATCCCGAATTTTTGCGGCCTTTTCGTAGGCCTCATCGGTTAGGGCTTGCTGTAGTTGGGTCTTCAATTCATCGTCGCTTAGCGAGGTGAATGAACCTGCCGGTGTTGTGGGCGTTTTTTCTTCGGATGTTTCGTTGATGTTCTCCAGGTAAACAAAGTCATTGCCTTCTATCACAATACCCGCAGTAGAAAGAATAAACTCATAAGTATAAATAGGGCAATCGAACCTCACCGATACGGCAATGGCATCAGAAGTGCGCGCATCTATCTCCACTGTTTTCTTACCATCGAAACATACCAGCTTGGAGTAAAATATGCCATCAACCAGGTTGTAGATAATAATCTCCTGCACGGTAATATTAAATGCTTGCCCCAGGCTCTTGAACAGATCGTGGGTGAGGGGGCGGCTCGGGGTCATTTTTTCAATCTCGATAGCAATAGCCTGTGCCTCAAAGCTGCCTATAATAATAGGTAATCTGCGGCGGCCTTGTACTTCGCCCAAAACCAATGCATACGCGCCGGATTGTGTTTGGCTGTAGGATAGCCCTACGATATCCAGCTCAATTTTTTTCATATCATTACCCATCACAACAAAAATAGTTTTAAGCTGTCGCTTTATATGCTTTAACTGCAGCAATTAATTTTGGCAGTACCTCAAACGCGTCGCCAACAATGCCGTAATCAGCCACTTTGAAAAATGGAGCTTCGGCGTCTTTATTGATAACAACGATAACTTTAGACGAGCTAATGCCCGCAAGGTGCTGTATGGCACCCGAAATTCCTATTGCAATATACAAATTTGGGCTGACAGCTATACCTGTTTGGCCAACATGTTCACTATGCGGGCGCCATCCGGCGTCAGATACCGGTTTAGAGCAGGCGGTAGCAGCGCCAAGCAGGTCGGCAAGTTCCTCCACCATTCCCCAATTTTCGGGGCCTTTAAGCCCACGACCAGCAGATACAACTATCTCAGCATCAGGCAGTGAAACTTTATCTGTAGAGCGAACGATATCTTTTACCATCGCTGCAAAATCAGACGCGCTGGGCTCTGCCGCGAAATCTTCTACGGGTGCTGCAGCGCCTTCTTCAACTACCTTATAGGAGTTAGGCGTAAGGGCAATAACTTTATTTGGAGATGTTAGCTCGACCGTTGCAAATGCTTTGCCCGAAAACGCCGTTTTCTTTACCGTGAATTTACCACCATCCTGTGCCGGAAGCTCAACAGCGCCATCGGCAAGGCCTGCCTGCAATTTTACGGCGACCCGCGGAGCCAATCCGCGCCCGCTAAAGGAATTGGACAGGACTACAATATCCGCACCTTGTGCTTTTGCCGCTTCGGCAATAACCGATGCGTACGCCTGGTTCACAAAATTCTTTAATTTATCGTTAGATACGTTCAATACTTTTTGTGCACCGTATTTACCTAAGGCAGCCAGATCTCCGGCAGCCACATCGCCGATAGATATAGCAACGAGGTTAGTGTTATTTTGGGTTGCAATGGCTTTGGCATAGCTTACCGCTTCAAAAGTTGATTTTTTGAATTTGCCACCGGCATTTTCGGCATATATTAAAACTGGCATATGTTATTCTTCGTGTCGTAAAAAAAATAAATTGATTATATCACCCGTGCCTGTGTGTGCAACAACTCTACCAATTGGGCCGGATCATCAGCACCAACCAGCTTTACCTGGCCGCGTGGGGCAGGAGTTTCATAACTGATGACCTCCGAAAAGGTTTCAACGGCGATCGCCTCAATTACGGTAAGGGGTTTGGTGCGGGCGCTCATGATACCGCGCATATTAGGTATTTTGGGTTCTGCAACGCCTTCTGCTGTGCCTGCTACAAAGGGGAAAGGGATGGTTAGCACTTCTTTTCCGCCTTCTATTTCACGCTCCACTGTTGCGGTGTTGCCATCAACATCCAGCTTTTTTATGATAGACACTGATGGTATATCTAACAACTCGCCTAACATACCTGCTACCTTCGAGCCATTATAATCTATCGATTCTTTCCCGGTTAGGATAACGTCGAAAGGGTTTGCTTTTACGTATTTTGCTATTTGGTAAGCCACGTACCACGCATCGTGTGGCTTTGCGTTGATGCGTACTGCATCGGTAGCGCCGATGGCCAAAGCCTTTCGGATGGTGGCGTCGGTATTCGGCTCGCCCACATTAATAACAGTAACGCTGCCTTTGCCGCCGTCGGTTAATTCGATGGCGCGCGCAAGGGCTATCTCATCCCATGGGTTTAAAATGAACTGAACGCCGTTTGTATTAAATTGGGTGTTGTTATCTGTAAAGGTTATTTTTGTCGTGGTATCGGGGACATTGCTGATGCATACCAGTATTTTCATCATAATTTGTTTGTTTTTACGGGTAGTTATTGGTGGTGCAAATTTAGTTAAAAAAGAGAGAGTTTAAAATGGAGATAAGCAGATTAGATAAGCTGTTGGCATTTATACAGAACGAACCAAACGACGAGTTTTTAAAATATGCTTTAGCTACAGAATACCTGCGGCTTAACAATACGGATAAAGCCCTGAGCTATTACGAAGACCTGGTAAACAACCACCCAAACTATACCGGTACTTACTATCACCTTGGTAAGCTTTACGAGGCCTTAAACCGCAAGGACGACGCCTTACGTACCTATGAAGTTGGCATGAAAATAACCAAAGAGAAACGTGATAACCACGCATTTAGCGAACTACAGGGCGTTTACATGGCCGCAAAGGGTTATGATGACGACGATGATGACGATTATTAATCGATAAGTTTTGAGGCGCAGGGAACTATTATTTATAAGGGATGTTACCCTTTACACTTTTACAGCATTTGGCGGTCCGCAGGCACATATAGCCGTTTTGCTACGCGAATTTGTGCAGAAACGTGGCTACATTACCGAAGAAGAATTAATGGAGCTTAATGCCCTCTCGCAGATCATGCCCGGGCCCTCGTCTACGCAAACCTTGGTTGGCATTGCGTGGAAGGTAGGTGGGCTGCGGTTGGCGCTGATTGCATTTTTTATTTGGATATTGCCTTCGGCAGCTATTATGTGCACGGCGGCAATCAGTTATAAAATGTTTGCTGATAAGGACAAGTTTACCGCCATACTACGCTTTATACAACCGATGGCGGTGGGTATTGTTGGTTATGCCACTTATACATTTGCTGCAAAATTCCTGCGGACGAAAACCACTATTATGCTTGCGCTGGCATCGCTGATTGCTACACTCATCCTCCAAAATCCTTATGCGTTCCCGTTATTGATATTAATGGGCGGTATAATCTCCTCGGCATTGGAAACGCAACCGCAGGAGAACGAGTTACGGGTGAAGCTGTTCAGCAACGTAAACCCTAATAAGGTGGCATACTTTATCGGTATATTATTGTTTTTTGCTGCCCTTGGCGCTATTGTAAGCCGTACTTCGCCGTTTAGTTTGCCTATCAGGCTGTTCGAGAACTTTTACCGTAACGGCATACTGATATTTGGCGGTGGGCAGGTATTGGTGCCGCTAATGTATACCGAGTTTGTGGAGCTGAAGCACTACCTCACCAATTCCGAATTTTTGAGCGGGTATGCATTACAGCAGGCTTTGCCGGGGCCAACATTTTCGTTCACCTCGTTTGTAGGCGGCATTGCAATGGGCGACAAAGGCTATGGCATAACCGGACAGATCGTAGGTAGCGTCGTCGCGGTAATTGGCATTAACCTGCCGGGCTTAATACTCATCCTGTTCATCGTTCCATTTTGGGCCGACCTAAAAAAAATAACGAGGATAAAAAACTCCCTAAGTGGCATAAACGCAGTAGCTGTAGGTTTTATGGCCACTGCTTTTATTATGCTGGTGATGCCCTTTCACCTTAATTTGTTGGCTTATGGGTTGATGGCCGCTACCTTTTTATTGCTGCAGTTTACGAAGATAAAGGCACCGGTGATTATTTTGATAGGAGTGGTGTTGGGGTTGACGGTGTAAGGTTGTAAAATTGATATGCTGCTAGTCAACCTTAAAACATTACAACCTTTCAACTTTACAACAAACATATTAAAATGGCGGCTCGTCTTCCATATCATCCATCCTGGATGGGCGGATGATAAAGTTGCTTTGCTTTTCAAAATCCTGCGACGGCCCTAAGCCTGCAAATGCGTTGCCGCCGGCGGGAGGGAAGCCATCCATATTGGTTTCCAGATCCTGGAACTTAACGTATTTACCAACAAATTTCAGCCTAACGCGCCCTGTTTCACCGTTACGGTGTTTGGCGATGATAACCTCGCCGACGCCCTGCGTTGGATTGTTGTCCTCGTCCACATCCAATCCGTAATATTCAGGGCGGTAAAGGAAGAGTACCATATCCGCGTCCTGCTCGATAGAGCCAGACTCACGCAAATCCGACAGCATAGGCCTTTTAGATCCACCGGGGCGGCTTTCCACCGCACGGCTTAATTGCGATAGCGCAATTACCGGCACATTCAGTTCTTTTGCCACCGTTTTAAGTGCACGGGAAATGCTACCGATCTCCTGCTCGCGGTTACCGCCGCCTTTACCTTCGCCCTTACCCTGCATCAATTGCAAGTAATCAATAATAATCAGCTGAATATCGTGCTGCGATTTTAACCGGCGGCATTTTGCACGGAACTCAAAGATATTTAATGACGGGGTATCGTCGATAATTAAAGGCGCCGATTCTAAGCGGCCAATTTTAGAGTGGATCTGCTGCCATTCCCATTCTTCCAAAGTACCCTTACGGATCTTTTCCTGTTCAATCTCGGTTTCGCCGGATATTAAACGATTAACCAATTGAACAGACGACATTTCCAGCGAGAATACCACCACCGGTTTATTAAAGTCTACAGCAGCATTACGCGCGCAGGTTAATACAAAAGCCGTTTTACCCATTGCAGGGCGGGCAGCTATAATCACCAGGTCGGATTTTTGCCAGCCAGAGGTCATTCGGTCCAGATCGGTAAAGCCCGAAGCCACACCGGTTAAGCCGTCTTTTTTATCTTTCAGCGCCTCATATCTTTCAGTGCCTCATGCACCAGATCATCCATCATTCGCGAATCGCGGCGAAGGTTATTTTGCGCTATTTCGAAAAGGTTCTTTTCGGCTTTATCAAGCAAATCGAAAACATCGCTGGTATCTTCAAAAGCCGAGTTAATGATATCAGAGGAAATACGGATCAATTCGCGCTGAATGTATTTTTGAATAATGATGCGCGAATGGTATTCTATATTGGCAGCAGAGGCTACACGGTTAGTTAGCTCGGTAACATAATAGGCGCCACCAATCATTTCCAGTTCGCCTTGCTGGCGCAGTTGCGCAACAACGGTAAGGATATCTACCGGTGATGTTTTCTCGAAAAGTACTGCAATGGCATTAAATATTTTTTGATGCCTGGTTTCATAAAAAACTTCAGGTTTTAAAACATCAATAACCGAAGAAAGGGCATCTTTCTCCAGCATCAGCGCACCAAGTACAGCTTCTTCAAGGTCTGTGGCTTGCGGCGGTAACTTGCCAGCGCCCGCATAGGGGCTGGGATTAGTAAAACGGCTGCGGCGGTCTGTATTGGCTTTATTGGTAGAATCGTTCTCGAACATCATAGCCCACAAAAATATACTAAAAAATCTCGTATTCGGACATCGTTTATATCTTTTTTTTGGCGGCGCGAATGTTCAGAACCCCGTTGATATCTTTTTTCGCCCTTTTTAAAAAACACTGTAAATTATCATTTTACGGGCGTTTTTTGAGTTACGAGTTATTAACATCGCGTTGTTTGGAAATAGTTAATAACTATTAAGTATATTGATAGTCAGCCGTTTAATACACTGTGAATAACTTTTCCTTGTGTGTAATCATTAAAAAGAAGTATTATAAGAGTGCACGTAAACATCAACTTAATGTTAAATACTATAAGTACTTTTGCGCGAACACAATAAAGAAAAATGACATATAATTCTAAGCCGGTACGCGAGGGAAACCAAATGGTTTTTGGCATCCGCGCCGTTATCGAAGCTATACTTGCGGGGAAAGAAATTGAAGCACTATATACCCAACGCGGCCTTGGCGGCGGCCTATTGAATGAACTTCGGGACGTGATGAACGAATACCAAATCACCGCGCAGCAGGTACCTGTTGAAAAGCTGAACCGCATAACCATGAAGAACCACCAAGGGGTTATTGCATTTATATCGCCAATTACTTACCAAAAGGTGGAGAATATCGTTCAGGATGTTTTTGAAAGGGGCGAGGTGCCGTTAATATTAGTTTTGGATAGCATTACCGACGTGCGTAATATGGGCGCCATTGCCCGTACAGCAGAATGCGCGGGCGTACATGCCATTGTTATCCCGGCAAAAGGCTCGGCACAAATAAACCCTGACGCTATTAAAACATCAGCCGGTGCACTATACAAGATCCCTGTTTGCCGCCACGATAATTTTATGCAGACCGTTAGGTTCTTGCAGGAATCGGGATTGCAATTGGTTTGCTGTACCGAAAAAACCAACGAATTTATTTATACGCCCGACTATACAGCGCCGACGGCTATCATCATGGGTTCCGAAGAGGATGGAATCCGAAACGATATCATCCGCATATCCGACCACCTGGCTAAGATACCTATGTTTGGGGAAATTGAGTCGTTGAATGTTTCTGTGTCGACGGCGGTAATATTGTACGAGGCGATAAGGCAGAGAAATGCTTAAAAAGATATAAGAACCAAGATACAAGGAAGCCCAGCTATTACTAGTTGGGCTTCCTTCTTTCAATCTTGTATCTTGGTTCTTATTCTTGGCTCTTTTTCTAAATATACTTCGCCCCAAACTTATTCTTCACATCGGCAACAACTTGCTTGATGTTTTGCTCCTGGTCGCGGGGGCAAATAAGTAGTGAGTTATTGCTTTCTACCACAATATAATCGTGCAGGCCCTGCAATATCACCAGCTTTTCGCCGGGTACGTTTACCATGCAGTTGCTGCTATCATACATAATTACCTTATCAGACGGGATCACGGCATTGCCTACATAATCTTTATCTGCCAGTTGGTAAATGGATGCCCAGGTGCCCAGGTCGCTCCAACCAAATTCTGAAGGCAACACGTAAACGTTTGAAGCCTTCTCCATAATTCCATAGTCGATAGAGATATTGATGCAGCGCTGGTATATTTTATGCACAAAGGCTTTCTCTTCGTCTGTATTATAAACAGAGCGGGCCTCGGCAAATATCTCATGCATTTCGGGCAGGTAGTTGTTAAATGCATTCACAATGGCTTTGGCCGACCACACAAATATCCCCGCGTTCCACAGGAAATCGCCGCTTTGGATAAAGGTTTTGGCTATATCAACGGTAGGCTTCTCGGTAAAGGTTTTTACTTTATGGAAATCTTCGTTAATCGTGTGGTCGGTGTACTGGATGTATCCGTAACCCGTATCCGGGCGGGACGGTTTGATACCAAGGGTAACCAGGCAATCCTTTTCGGTCGCAGTTTGCAGCGATTTTTCTATCGCCGTGATAAATGCTGCTTCGTCTAATATCAAATGGTCTGACGGTGCCACCACGATAGCTGCATCAGGATTAATGCTTTCGATTTTAAAACAACCGTAAGCCACACATGGAGCAGTGTTGCGCATTACAGGTTCGGTTAGTATTTGGCTGGATGCCATATCGGGCAGTTGCTTTTTTACCAGCCCTGTATAGTTTTCATTAGTAACAACGTAGATATTTTCTTTTGGGCACACTTTTAAAAAGCGTTCGTAGGTATTTTGGATCAATGTCTTTCCGGTTCCCAATATGTCTATAAATTGTTTTGGGTGCGAAGTCCTGCTTATTGGCCAAAAACGGCTGCCAATACCGCCTGCCATTATAATGGCATAGTAGTTTTTATTCATGTTCCGGTTGAAGAATTTTTATTTGGTAAACATCGGTTAAATGTGTGCATTAATTTGTAAATTTAGTATTAAATAGAACTAAATATTTCTACACAAAAAGCACACTCTTTTAAATGGATAAATAAACAAATTGTTTTCAGAACAATAATCATTTTTATATAAAATTTTACACAAAACCCATCGTTTATTTATAAATTTTTGTTATTTTGAACCATATTTTTAAAACGTATTAAGTAGATAATGATAGAAGCTAAAAAATCGCTTTTTGATAACCTGCAGAATTTCTTCGGGTTTGATAACTTTAAGGGGGAGCAGGAAGCGATAATTACGAACATTTTAGCAGGCAACGATACTTTTGTGATAATGCCCACCGGTGGTGGCAAATCCATGTGTTATCAACTCCCTGCACTCATGAGCGAAGGCACAGCGATTGTGATCTCTCCGCTCATCGCTCTAATGAAAAACCAGGTAGACCAGTTAAGGGCCTTTGGTGGCTCGGACAGTATAGCTCATTTTTTAAATTCCTCACTAACTAAAGCAGACATTTTACGGGTAAAGGATGATGTATTAAGCGGCAAAACCAAGTTGCTTTACGTTGCACCCGAATCATTGACCAAGCAAGAGAACGTTGACTTTTTAAGATTGAACCAGGTATCGTTTGTGGCCGTTGATGAGGCACATTGTATATCCGAGTGGGGGCACGATTTCCGCCCGGAATACCGTAAGATACGCCAGGTGATCAGCAATATTGGCGATGATATCCCAATTATTGCATTAACCGCAACCGCTACACCAAAAGTTCAGCAGGATATTCAAAAGAACCTGCAGATGAATAACGCTACGGTGTACAAATCATCGTTTAACCGTAGCAACCTGTTTTATGAAGTACGTGCCAAACGTACCGCGATAAAGGAGATCGTGAAGTTTGTAAAGCAAAACCAGGGGAAATCGGGCATAATTTATTGCCTTAGCCGCAAAAAGGTAGAAGAGGTGGCCGAGGCGCTAAACCTGAATGGTGTAAAGGCATTGCCTTACCACGCTGGTTTAGACCCCAAAGTGCGCGCCGATACACAAGACAAATTCCTGATGGAAGATGTGGACGTTATTGTGGCGACGATAGCCTTCGGGATGGGTATTGATAAACCGGACGTGCGTTATGTGATACACCACGATATGCCGAAAAGCATGGAAGGTTATTACCAGGAAACCGGCCGTGCCGGGCGCGATGGCGGCGAAGGTGTCTGCGTAGCGTTTTATAGTGGCAAGGATATTGATAAACTGCAAAAGTTTATGAAGGATAAGCCTGTTGCAGAACGCGAAATAGGAACCCAGATACTGAAAGAGGTTATTGACTATGCCGAGTCATCTGTTTGCCGCCGTAAACAGTTATTGCATTACTTTGGCGAGAACTTTAACGAGGCGGGCTGCAATTGTATGTGCGATAACTGTAGTGCCCCAAAAACGTTTTTCGATGGCGAGGCACAATTACATAAAGCTTTAAGCCTAATCAAACTCATCGGCGAGAAATTCGACGATTGCCATATCATTAATATTTTGATGGGCAAGGATGATGCGCAGGTAAAAAACTACGAGCACGATAAGCTAACTGATTATTTCGGTACGGGTATAGAAGACGGCGAAGTGCTTTGGAACTCGCTGATGCGCCAGGCACTGTTGAATAACTTCCTATCGAAGGATATTGACCAATATGGATTGCTTCATTTGACCAAAACGGGCAATGCATTTATTGATAACCCATACAGCATCCGTTTTATCCTGAACAGGGAAATGGGCCCAACTGACGAAGACGAGGCTGAGGACGGACCTAAACAGGGCGGCGGCGCACTCGATGCGGAATTGCTGCAAATGTTGAAAGACCTGCGTAAAAAGCTGGCCAAGCAGAAAGGATTACCACCGTTTGTTATCTTCCAGGATCCGTCGTTAGAAGAGATGTGCACGCATTACCCGGTTAATACCGAGGAGTTAAAGCAAATATCGGGCGTAGGTGCCGGTAAGGCATTAAAATTTGGTAAGCCGTTTACTGACCTGATCCAGAAATATGTGGATGATAATGATATCGACCGCCCGGTTGATATGGTAATTAAAAGTGCCGCCAATAAATCGGCGCTTAAGGTATTCATCATTCAAAATATCGACCGCCACTTAAATCTTGATGACATAGCTGCTTCAAAAGGGCTCACTTACGAGGAGATTTTGAAAGAGGTTGAAACGATAGTAAACTCGGGTACAAAATTAAACCTGAACTATTACATTGATGAAATAATTGATGAGGATAAACAGGAAGAAGTTTACGACTACTTTAAAACCGCCGAAGTGGATTCCATTGACGATGCGTTGGTAGATCTTGGGCCAGACGATTATACCCGCGAAGAACTGCAGTTAATGCGTATCAAGTTCATGTCGGAAGTAGGGAACTAACAAAAGATCAAAATAAATGAGCCGCCTTATAAAAATAGGGCGGCTTTTTCGTGGTTACCCACCAAAAATGTCGCGTTTGCACCGCCTCTAATTGCAATCAGCGCATTAAACTTGTATATTAAATATACAGGCTATGCAGATAACCGAAATTAAATTAGCAAAACCGGCGCATCGCGCGCTGGCAGGTGCGGGTATAAATAACCTCGAAGACTTGTCTAAGTTGACCGAAGCAGAACTCATGCAGCTGCATGGCATCGGTAACAATGCGTTACAAACACTTAAACAAGTTTTGGAGGTAAACGGGTTATCCTTCACTTCCTACCCGCACGAAGCAGCTACTTCGCTATAATCTTAAACTCTGTGCGCCGGTTTTTGCTGCGGTTTTCGTCAGATGTATTTGGTGCAATAGGCTCTGTTTTGCCAAAGCCTTTGTAAACCATCCGGGCAGGGTTAATATTGGCAGCAACAAGGTAAGTATATACTGATTTGGCGCGATTCTCTGATAATAGCTGATTCGCCTGGTCGTTACCTACATCATCTGTATAGCCAGAAATTTCAATGCGTACGGTTGGGTTCAAGGTTAAAAATTCAATAAGCTTTTGCAATTCGGCCTTCGACTCGCTTTTTATATCAAACTTATTGGTATCAAAAAAGATATTTTTCAGGATAACTTTGCCACCAACCTCGATAGGAGAGAGCAATACAGAAATATTGAATGCTGTTTTAGGCGCATGGCCAACCAGCGAGAAATTATCCGAATAAAATAAATAGCCCTGCCTGGAGATGTTTAAACCATAATTTTTCCCCGCAGCAAGCGTCGCCAAAAATTCGCCGAGGTCTTCGCTGCTATAATCCTGGTAAACGGGCATATTCTTCTCCAGGTCAATTATTTCGATGATAGCTTCTAAAGGCTCTTTTGTTTTGATGTCTTTGATGCTTCCTTTTACGTAGGTTACTACATTTGGCCTAAGGTTTAGCGGCAGCTCAAAAGTGTAAATATCGTAGCCACCAAAACCCTGCAGATTGTTCGACGAAAAGAATGCATAAGCACCATTGGCGGTTAACGTAAGCCCGTTCTCGTCGCCGCTGGAGTTAATGGGCGAACCCAGGTTCACCGGTTTTTGCCATTTGCCATCTTTGTCCGCACGGCTTATAAACAGGTCTTTATTCCCCATACCGGGCCAGCCATTGCTACAGAAATAAAAGGTGCTGTCATCCGGGTGGATAAAGGGCGATTGTTCATCATAAATGGTATTGATATTGGGGCCCATGTTCACGGGTTCGCCCCAGCCTTTTTCCGTTAGCGTCGATTTCCATATATCGTAACCGCCATAGCCACCCTTGCGGTTACTCACAAAGTATATGGTTCGCCCGTCGGCGCTGATAGACGGCTGTGCTTCCCAACCTGTTGTATTTAAAGGAGCGCTCAGGCTAAAGGGTTTACCCCAATCATCGCCTTTTTTGGTGGTAATATAAATATCACAGCGGCCTTGCCCATCGGGGCGGTTGCAGCCGGTAAAAAACAGGTATTTGCCATCCTGGGAAATGGATTGTGCCCCCTCGTTGTAAGCGGGAGTATTGATAATATTACTCAGGTAAACCGATGTTTTCCATTTGCCCGCCTGCTTATCGCTTTTATAAAAATCCTCGTTATTATTAATCTTACGGGTAAATATCAATGTGCTTTCATCTGCCGTGGCAACAGGTAGGTATTCATCAAACTGGGTATTGATCTCTGCACCCATATTAAGGGGTTTAAAAGGCACCGGGTGCTTAACAGCCTCTATACTGAATTCGCAATCCCTTAAAAGTTTGCGGGCGAACGCCTCATTTTGCGCCGTGAGATTTGGATAAGTGATATATTTCTCCAGGTGTTGTTTGGCAGGTACGTACTGTGCGTCGGTTATCTCGGCCTCGCCCAGTTTTAAATAGATAGCGCGGTTGTATTCCGGGTTCAGCGCTATAACCTTCTGGTATTGTTCTATCGAGGGTTTGTTCTGTCGCTTTAAGCGCAACACATCTGCCAGTACGGCGTGCGCCTCAACAAACTTGCTATCATTGCCGATGGCTTTTTGTAACAGGGCAATGGCATCATCAAATAAATGCTCATCAATGCTTTCATTGGCTAGAGCAAAGTTCTTAATTGCCTCCCTGTCCGTTGTGGAGTATCGCCTATCCTGGGCAAACGCGCAAACGGGGAACAAAAAACAGAATAAAACAGTCCGGTAAATATTTCGCATCGCTTAATTGATACGGTAATCAATAAGCTAAGTTACACAATTAGAGAGATATTTATTGATGGCGCTTTTGCCGTTTGCCAATCGCAGTTGTTGCTTCACCGCGGTGTAAATACTGGTGTCGTTAATATTAGTCCTTAGTCTTCCTGCTGCGCTTTCCTGCAGAAGGAAAAAGTAAGGTAACTATATGTCAGTTGGACAAAATAAAGATAATGTCAGTTTTTTTGCCCTAAACCCATCAGTTACCTGATAGTTAAATAAGACCGGGGAAGGTACTTTTTATTACTGCTTTATTACTGCCGGTGGCAAAGCTGCATCACTAAATTGAATTAATATGGAAAACTTGCACCTTACAGGTTTTCCATTTTTTAAGGCAGGAGAAAATTTGGGGCCGTCGCGCACAATTTTTACAGCTATCGAATCCGCCTCCGGGGTATGCCCTTTTAATAGCTTTCAAATTAGTAAAACTGCCATCTTTTTCAATGGTTGATACTACAACAACAAAACCGGGAGAATTGTCTTTTCTTTTGGCATCAAGAACGCTTTTCTTAATGTAAGCCCGATATTTTTCAGCACCGCCGGCGAAATTAGGCAACTCATCCACACTGGTAAAAACCTCTGAAGTGTCGGCAGTAACAGTTTGTGCTTTTACCGCAAAAAATGTCGTGACAATAATAAGCAGTAGAAACAGGCTCTTTTTCATACCCTTAAATATACTAATATTCCCTCACCAGCAAGCCATCGGCAAAATCCCTCAGGTATTGTTTGCTGTTTTCGGGCAGGTTTATTTGTTCAAGCGCTTTGAAGGCCTTTTCGGCGTAGGCTTGCATCTCGTCTTCAGCGTATTGGCGCACATTTGCCTTGTTGTAAATTTCGGTAATGGCGGCTACTTTTTCGGCAGCATCAAACGTGGTAAAGGTTATCCAGCGCTGCAGTTCTTCGGCATCGGTTCCTTCAACGGTTTGTAAAGCTTTTATCAGCAGGTAGGTTTTTTTGTTAGAGATGATATCGCCGCCAACCTGCTTGCCAAATTTTAGGGGATCGCCATATACATCCAGTATATCATCCTGTAACTGGAAGGCAATCCCGAGGTTTACACCAAATTCGGATAGCAGATCGGCATCCTGATCGGCGGCTTCGCCAATCAGTGCGCCTATCTTTAAGGCGCCGCCCAGTACTACGGCTGTTTTAAGGCGGATCATGTTGATGTATTCGCTGATGCTGATATCGGTGCCGGTTTCGAAGGTCATATCCAGTTGCTGGCCTTCGCAAACGCCTACAGCAGTTTCGTTAAAAATATCCAACACGCGGCGCAGGATATTATCGCGCACCTGCATCATTAGTTTGTAGCCTTCTATCAGCATTACGTCGCCACTAAGGATGGCCACGTTTTGGTTCCATTTTTCGTGCACGGTTGCGCGGCCGCGGCGGATAGGGGCGTTATCCATAATATCATCATGCATCAGCGTGAAGTTATGGAACACCTCAATAGCGAGGGCAGGAGGCAGGGCGGCTTCCACATCGCCGCCGAAAAGGTCGCAGGCCATCAGCAGTAGCGCCGGGCGCATACGTTTGCCGCCGATAGATAAAATATAGCTTATAGGCTCGTACAGTTCGGCAGGGTAAGCCGGGTATTTCAATTGCTCCACCGAGCTTGCAATAAGTGCTTGCAGGTCTTCGAGTTTTCTCATTTAAGGTGAATGGTGAGTGGTGATGGCAAGTAGTGGATGGTATAAAACCACTCACCATTCACCATTTCCTACTCCCTAATTAATTTGTTACTAAGCTAAAATCTATCTGTTTCTTGGTCAAATCCACGTTTTTTACGCGGATGCTTACTTCATCGCCAAGCTGGTAAACCTTCTTTTTGCGCTGGCCTATGATGGCATAGTTCTTCTCGTCGAGCGTGTAAAAATCGTCGCTGATATCGCGCAGGCGTATCATGCCCTCGCATTTGTTTTCGATAATTTCTACATACATACCCCATTCGGTAACGCCCGAAATGATGCCGGTAAACACATTGCCCACCTGGTCTTTCAGGTACTCGGCCTGTTTGTATTTAACAGATGAGCGCTCGGCATCTGCCGCCTTCTTTTCCATCTGCGAACTGTGCTTACACAATTCTTCATAATGGTCGCCATTTGCGCTTTGGCCACCATTAAGGTAATGGAACAGCAACCTGTGCACCATCACATCCGGGTACCGGCGTATGGGCGAGGTAAAGTGGGTGTAGTGGTCGAACGCCAAACCGTAGTGGCTTGATGTTTTGGTGGTATAAATAGCCTTCGCCATACTGCGGATGGCCAAATGGGTAAGTACGTTCTGTTCTTTTTTGCCTTCCACATCCTCCATCAGGTAGTTAAGCGATTTTGCGATCTCCTTGTCGCTTTTGGTGTTTATCTTATATCCAAACCTTGCCGCAAACTGTGCAAAATTGGCCAGTGCATCCGGCTTGGGGGAATCGTGTGCCCGGTAAACAAAGGTGTATTTATGTTTGCCTTTGCCCATTTTGCTTACGTATTCGGCAACTTTTTTATTGGCCAGCAGCATAAAGTCCTCAATAAGTTTATGTGCGTCTTTACGTTCTTTCACGTATACGCCGGTTGGCTTGCCGGTTTCATCCAGCTTAAATTTCACCTCGGTAGTTTCAAAACTGATGGCGCCATTTTTAAACTTTCGGTCGCGCAGTTTGTAAGCGAGGGCGTTTAGCTGTTCTATTTCTTCCGCATAGTCGCCGGTTTTGGTTTCAATTACATCCTGCACTTCCTCGTAGGTAAAGCGCCTATCGCTGTGGATCACCGTTTTGCCAAACCACTGGTCAATAATGTTGGCATTCTCATCCATCTCAAACACAGCGGCAAAGCACAGCTTATCTTCTTTAGGGCGCAACGAGCAAAGCCCGTTCGAGAGCCTTTCGGGCAACATAGGTATCACCCTGTCTACCAAATAAACAGAAGTGCCGCGCTCGTAAGCTTCTTTATCCAAAGCCGAATCCGGGATGATGTAGTGCGATACATCGGCAATATGTACACCAACCTCGTAATTGCCGTTTTCCAGCTTTTTGTAGGAGATGGCATCATCAAAATCCTTCGCGTCGAACGGATCTATAGTAATGGTGAGCGTGTTACGGAAGTCCTTACGTTTGGCAATTTCATCTGCGGATATTTCGGCAGGTATTTCTTCTGCATCTTTCTCTACTTCGGCAGGGAAGGATAGTGGGAAACCGTACTCCGCCAAAATAGCGTTCATCTCCGTATCATTCTCGCCCTGGTTGCCTAATACATGCTTAATGCGGCCTATCGGGTTTTTGGCGCCGGCTGGCCAATCGGTTATCTCGGCAACGGCTTTTATCCCGTTTTTGGCACCGTTCAAATCGCTTATGGGGATAAAAATATCGTGCATCATCTTCCGGTCGTCCGGGATGAAGAAGGCAAAGCGCTCGGATAGCTTTACAATGCCCGTAAACTCCATTTTGTTGCGCTGCAATATTTCTATCACTTCGCCTTCCTGGCGTTTGCCCTTGCTGATGGCGTATACGTAAACCTTAACACGGTCGCCGTTGAGGGCGTTTCGCAGTTTGCGGGGGGCTACAAAAATATCGGTTTCGGTTGGGTCGTCGGTAACAATGAAGGCAGAGCCGTCGTTGGTCAAATCAACCTTTCCTTCTACAAAGGTTTTAAGCTCCAGCAATTGGAATTTGCCGGGAGAGATCTCTTTTAAAACGCCTTTAAAGGCCTCATCTTTCAGTACATCAAATATTACGTCGCGGGCATCCGGGTCACGCACATTTAGCTTGGCCGAAACCTGTTTATGATTGAGTGGGGTATTGCCGTTTTGCTCGAATATATCCAGCACCATTTGCGTAAGCACCTGGTTGATGGAGGAATTGTTTTTTTTCTTTTTAGACATAGGTAATTGCTAACGCTGCTAAGATACGGAAAGAACCATTAGGGAGGATTAACGATTTTATTTGAGATGCGGCGTTTGTTTTACCACAGAGCCCTTGCAGCTTTTTTTACTTAAATAACGCAAAATTCATCGCCGAACTGTTGAAGGCCTGGGTTCCCTGCGCTCCACGTTCAATTGCGCAATATTTCCCGCTCCATCATTTAACTTCGGCCTTGCTCCATGCCAATATAGGCTTGTACAGGTCTGCCACCGGGGTTTGCGGCTGTTGCCTGTGCATTTCCATTAGTGTTTGATTAAACTCCTTAAACTTGCTAAACTTCCGCCTGTTTACCATCAAATCTTCGCGCAAGCCTATTACCACATCGGCAGTGGCTTTATCGTAAGTGTCCATTACCCAAAGGCAAAATACGGCGTGCGTCATGTACTCGTTAAAAACGGCCATGCTACTGTTGTAGTTTTTTACTTCGTTTGCCCAAAACGCACGGTTCTTAAAAATACTGTCGATAGGCATGCGGTACTTGTTTGATACCGGGTTTACGTAATTATGGTCTATCTCGGTAAAAACAATGCCACTCATCAGGCCTTCCTTTTGCTTCTCTGTCCAGGTAGGTTTTTCGTAACGATCGGTAGCGCAAACAAACATAACGCTTTCGTTAAAGGTTCCGTTTTTTGTTTGGCTGGAGTAGTTTTGCGTGCTGTGCGAGCCGCCGATAAGCGGCGAAAACACCACTTTATACGATTTGTAGGTTCGTTTCGGGAACTGCTTCTCCATCCAGTCCCACATGCTTTTTATGGGCATCAGTTGCGCTTCACGGTTTATCTTTTCGGCGTAAAAAGGCTGGTTCTGCTTATAAAACTCCCGGAATTTGGATTTCCGCGCAAAGTCTTCAGCCAGTGGCAGCAGCCTGGTGAACAGGTCTGTTTTTTCTTCATCGCCGAATACATAGTAATAGGGGCCGGTGTTCACAATTTTATCTTTTGCAAAGTGGTACATAAAGCTGTTCTCGCGGAAACCGTAATAGTTTTCGTAAAAAACGCTGTCGGCAAAATCCAGTTGCTTAAAAATTGGGTGGTTAAGGTATGGCTTAAAATAAGCTATCATCTTTTCGTAATAGGGGCCTTGCTTCCACAGATCGGTGGCACGCTGGCCGGATGGCGACAACGTCCAGATAATGTTGGCCAGTTCGTACACCTCCGGGATCTCGAACTGCACGTTCCCGGTATTTTTGGCGATATAATCTGCCGGGAAAGCGGCCGTTTGGCCGTTAAAACGAAACTCGAAAACGCCTTGTTTCCCTTTTGGCATTGCAAAGGTTAAGTAAAGTTTCTGCGTGTTGGGTGTGTTAATATAGGGCACAACTATCGAATCTTTTCCGTAATAGATGGTGCCCACCATGCCCAGCGCGCCGTCGGTACCCATATTAACAGTATCGCCGCCCCGTAAAACTTTCGGGTATTTGTCGGGGTAAAAATTCCATTTTACGTAGATGGTATCCGATGGCGTATTTACTATTTTAGGATAGCTTTTTATCAGGTCCTGTGCAAAGGATGTAGCCGAAGAGCCGGCGAGCATTAGGAGCATGTAAAAGTATTTCATAGAGGCGTGCTTAGATGTAAAGGCTAATTTATTTAATTGACACGAAGAAGTAAAGGGCGGAGAAAGAATATTCGAAAAATCGCTGTAAGCAGGTGCCCTTAAGGCTCAATAAAGAAATCGGATACTGCCTTCGTTCAATTGCTTATACCTATGGGTGAGGAGCCGAGGGGTAAGGTATTAAGTTTCTAACGCTATTTTCTTATTTTCGATAGCGTGAAATTCTGCTATTGGATGATCGTTGTTTAATTCTACAATTTCAAATAAACCCTTTGGCAGTTCCGTTAATTTAAGTGCCGACAAATACGCCTCAACTACATTTTTATCAATTTTTATTTTTCCGCCACCGGCCCAATGCCTGTCGGCCATATTCTTTTTTATGCCTGATATCCAATACGAATCCCCGGTGATACGTTCTAAGTGATTTCCGCCGCTGTGGCGTTCGCCCTTCAAAAATGCGCAACCATTAAAATAGGTAGTTTCACCAGTTTTAGAAAAGTTTGCCATGCCAATCCACGCGTGGCCGTTATCATTATAGCCGGTTTTGAGTTCTACGTATATGAGTTTAGATTTCATTATATATTACCTCAGTTGTATTTATAAACCTATTTATCACAGCCTAATAGCTGCAAATAAATTTAATACATTATTTGGCAGGCACGCAATGTTAGTTTGGTAAGATGTGGACTTAGCTTATCAAAACCCCCATGGCAGTTCATCCATTTCTACTGCCTTTTGAATGTTTTTCTTTTGCCGCTCTTTATTAAACAAGCTATCAAATAAATAAGAAAGCAAAAAGCAGCCCACCCATATCGCTAAAAAGTTTGCGGCCAAGCCGTTAGATAAGCCAACGGATGCAGAGATGATAAAGGAGATAAACCCAAGCACCAGGTAGTAATTGGCCTGGTTATCCTTTAATATATAACCGTTTGGCATAAACCCGGGCGTATAAAAGTATCGTGCTTTGGGGAACCACATGATAAAAAAGTACAGTAGCTTTTGTGCAAAAGTGAGGTCGATAAGGCAATTATCTTTTGTTTGCCGGGTAATTCGCCGAAGGACGGGTTTGTATGCTTTGATTTCCTCAACAGGTACTTTTCTTCGCATTAATTCCTCAAACGCAACGGAGTTGGCCAGTTCGGTATAGGCGGTTTTATCGTTGGCAATTTCTAGCAGGCCATCCGTCGCCATTTTTTGATATTTCTCTGTGAGGCTTTCTTTGGTTATCATTGTAAGGAGTTAATTAAAGCGATTTGGAAATCTTCGGTTTGTTTTTGCTCCACTCCTCCAAGGCACTTTTAAAAAAGTAATCTACCTTTCGCCTGTTACCATCTACAAAAACTTTAAACTTTCTGCCGTCATGCTTATAAACTGTTAAGTAGGAGGCATAAGTAAGCGCGGTTGAGCGGTCTTTTACGGTTATGCTATCAATATCCCGATAGTATGCAAAGTTTTTGCTCGTCAGCTTGGGGTCCTTGTCTATCCAGTAAGCGGCTATCCGTTTGTCCGTAAAAAAATTACCCGATTGTGGATGAGCAGCAAATGGCTTCCCATCGTGGTTTTCGAACAAAATAACATGTTCGTTTTTTTCCATTAAGCCAATTTTTTTAAGGTATTCGATATCGGAGCCAGCCATATCTTCGCCTCTTTTAATGCCGGATTTGCAAGATGAAAATGCCGTTGATAGGAATACCGCTATCGTGAAGAATGTAATACTATGTTGGATATTGTTTCTCATCCCACAATGGTTATACAATCATCCGCTATCAAAGTCTCGCCCCGGTACCTGCGGATGAGTTGCGCTGTAGCTATCACATCCTTTTGGCAATAGGTGCAAATGCGGGGCAGGTCATCTTCTACCCAGTAGACGTGGCCAACCTGGCTGCCGTCTATATCATCTTTAGAGGTGGGGATATCGAAAATAGCAGTAAGCAGGCTAAGCGAGGTGTAGTTTTTGTAATCGCCGAATTTCCAAAGCTCCATCGTATCCAGGTGGTTTATTTCCCAGGGCTTTTTGCCGGCTATTTGTAAATGCGGCGGAAATGGTACGCCATTAATGAGCATCCGGCGGCAGATGTAAGGGAAATCAAACTCTTTGCCATTGTGTGCACACAGGATAATGCTTGGTGGCTGACTGC
>NZ_CAMLOV010000058.1 GCF_946481715.1 uncultured Mucilaginibacter sp.
AGAACCACCGGCATTTTGTTCGCCCGCTGCTGTTTGGATGGCGTTTTACTTTCATTATGGGTGATGTCAGCCCGACCTTCGTTACCAACTTCTTCATCAACCAAAATATCAATCTGCTGCCCCGTAGAAATAGTTAGCGGTAGTTTGATAATAAAACAGCTGCCATGGTCGGGCTCGCTCTCAACTGTTATTTCCCCCCCATGCATCTTTACAAACTCGCGTGTTATTGCAAGGCCAATGCCGCTGCCCTGGTTAATCATCGATTCGGGAATATCGTTCTGAAAAAAACGCTCGAAAATTTTACTTTGTTTTTCCAGCGGGATACCAATACCTGTATCAATTACTTTAATTTCGAGAGAGGCATCGCTACCCGTCCCTTTATCTACATTAAGCAATACGCTCACCTGTCCGCCGGCAGAAGTAAATTTAAATGAATTTGATATCAGATTAAACAATATCCTTTCTATCTTATCATGATCGAAACTGGTAAACAAAGAATCAACCGTTGTGTCAAATACAAAATTGATATCCTTCCCTTCGGCAATATCTGTAAATGACTGGCTCACCTCGCTGATGAACTTCACAATATCTCCTGGCCTGCTATGCAATTTTAATTCCTGAACTTCCATCTTACGAAAATCGAGCAGCTGATTTACAAGGTTTAATAATCGCCTGGCATTTTTCCTTATCATGTTCAACTGCTGATTTTGTTCCGCGTCGGCACGGATAAGCATTTTATCAACCGGTGCCATAATCAATGATAGCGGCGTTCTGAACTCGTGGCTTACGTTTGTTAAAAATTTAGTCTTCAGCTGGTCAAGTTCCTGCATGCGCTTAATTTCCTGGCGCTCTTGTTCAATTATTAATTTTGCTTCCTGTTTTTCTTTTTCTGCTACAAATTCCCTTCTTAATTTTTGTATACCTCTTTGTCGAATAAACAATAGCCCACTGATTATAAGCACTATGTAAATAATATAAGCTAAGGTCGATTCCCAAAATGGAGGCAGTATTTTTATGCTTAACGAAATATAATCCGGGTTCCACACCCCTTCTGAATTGGAAGCGCGTACCTTAAAAACATAATCGCCCTGATCCAGGTTGGTATAGCTGGCTTTTCGTATCCTGTTATCGGCAGTTACCCACCCTTTGTCGAAACCCTCCAGCATGTATTGATGCTTAACTTTGCCCGGGTTTAAGAAGTCAAGCGCAGCAAATTCAATAGAAAAGACATTTTCACTATGATTAAGTGTAATATCGTGCGTTGCGGCTATCGCTTTAGACAATACAACATGACCGTTTATATACTCATTGGCAACTACACTTTTATTGAACAACTGAAAATCGGTAAAGGTTAGCTGTAGCTTATTTGTTACGGGCTCTATAGTTGCAGGATCAAAAATATTAAAGCCATTGCCGCCTCCAAATATCAATTCACCGCTACGTGTTTTCAAAGCCGAGCTTATGTTAAATTCCCGGCCCTGCAGGCCATCCATTTCGTCAAAGTTTTCTACGTGAAAAGTAAAAGCTTTAGTTTTTGATGTTAGGGTGATGCGGCTTAACCCGTTAGAGGTGCTTACCCACATCGCTCCTCTGCTATCCTCTTCAATGCCAGATATTGAATTAGCCGGGAGGCCATCTTTTTTTGTCAGTGAGGTGAAAGTGTTTGTTTTAGGGTTAAGCACACTTAATCCACTTGGAGTGGCGATCCAAATTAACCCGCGGTGATCCTGGTTAATATTGTTTATTGTATTATCAATTAAAATATTTTTGCCGCGTCCGTTTGATACATAATGAATTACGCGTCCGCTATTTTTTAATATAACGTCTATCCCTAAATATCCCCCAACCCATATATTACCCTGTTTATCCTCAAAAATGCAAATAATCATCGAGCTCCTTATATCAGGTTCCTTAAAAGGATGGTAGAATATTTTCTTCGAACGGTCGAATATCTCAAGCCCGGCCGCAAAGGTACCTATCCATAATCGTTGTGAAGAATCTTCCAGGATGCTCCAAACCCTATCATCTGCAATGCTGGTTGTTACCTTATCATTATGCTTGTAGTGAGTAAATGTGGTTCCGTCAAAGGAATCTAATCCGCCCAAATAGGTGCCTATCCATAATTTTTGATCATGATCCATACATAAGCTGATGACGATATCATTACTCAGGCTGTTTGAATTACCGGAATCATGTTTATATTGTTTAAATTTGCCTGTTTTGCGGTTGAAGTAAATAAGCCCCCCTCCATTGGTACCGATCCATAAATTCCCAAGCTTATCTTCCACAAACTTGTCTACATCCTCAAAATTCAAGCTGCCTGGGTCCGAGGCAAAATGCCGGTAAAGCGGAAACTTGATAATGCTTTTATGATAATAGCTTATGCCTTTTTTATAGGTACCAGCCCACATAATACCAAGGTTATCCTTATAAAGTATCGCGCTGTTTTGCGTCAATGATTTCGCATCGTCTTGCCGGTTCAGCAAATAAGTAATTTTGAAATTTCTTTTATCCAGTATGTTTATGCCTCCGTGGTCGGTGGCAATCCAAATTAAACCATCATCGGCCTGGATAATATTGCTTATGTTGGTTGTTGTTAACTTTGCCCCGGCTGATTCGTTGTCGATGCGTCGGAGTGCCCCTGTGGAGGGCTTGTAGTAAATTACGCCCAGGGCACCATATGGTGCATAAAACCACAAATCATTATCCTTATCCACAATCAAAGAATAATTCCCGTTTTTATTATCGACGGTTTTATTAAAGATGTCTGTGTGATAGGCGATTTTATTAGTTTTAATATCCAACATCTCAACCGTTCCATTGCTGTATGTTACCCAGATATTGCGTTTGCCATCAACAATGATGTCGGCAATTGAACTTGAATATAAAGATGGGTTAGAACGGGCGCCTTGATAATAGCGTTTGGTTTGCTTAGTTACGGTATTGTACCTGTAAATACCTAAATCGGTATACATAAACCAAAAATCAACCGGGCTGGTTTGCACTATTTTGGCTACGTTGTGGTTAACAGGGAGATCTAAAGACTGCAGAATTAACGGCACATCGTTAATAAACATCTCTGTTTCAGTATCGTACAGGCAAAAACTATAACGCGAAAACACCCATAACTTTTTACCGGGACCTTCGAAAACCTTTGCTACAAAATCATCACCGATAGAATTTTTATTGTTGCTATCATGCCTAAATACTTTGAAGGTATACCCATCGAATCTATTGAGGCCCGATGCAGTACCAAACCACATAAAGCCTCCAGAATCTTTAAATATACAGTTAACCTGATTATGCGATAGCCCATTACTTACGTCGAGTTGTGAAAACCGGTACTGATTGCTTTGCCCGAAAGAATTATTACATGCAAAAATTAGCGTAACCGCAAGAAGATAGTAAAATTTTATTTGCATCGGAGAATAATATTGGAAGGGCACAAAGTCAACAAATAAGCTTTTTAAGTCGGTACACTAAAGTAGTACAAATGTTACATAAACAGCCAACTTTTACTCAATTAAAACAGGGCATTTTTCAATTTTATACGAAACTTTCTGTGGATAAGTTATTAAAAAAAATGCGTCCGGCTCTCAACCCGGAACGCATTCACTTGCATTTTCACCAACTAAAATTATGAGCTTTTAAATGCTATTGAAACAGGGCTAATAACGAGCTCTTAACAAATCGTTTAAATAGATTACAGCAGGTTTGACTTTATATTTTCACAAATGCCCATTGTTGGTTTTTGCCACCCTGGTAATCCCATTGGTGAACCGCGCCGCCATTGTGGAGTGAATATCCTGAAACATCAAGGGCCTTTCCGCTATTCGCGTTGAGAATTTTATAGTATCCATTGTCGGTTGCCTGAATTAGCCACTTTTGATTGTTTCCACCTGTATAATCCCATAGATCCGCCTGGCCACCGTTAGCACCATACCAGCCATACATTTCCAAGCATTTCCCGGTGGCATGCGTAGGTGTTAACCGGTAGTAGCCACCTCCGGCATCTTCCACTTTAAATTGCTGGTTTTGTCCGGCTGAATAATCCCATTGATCTGCCGCGGTTTGATTTGCGGTGCCCCAGCCCGCAAACTCTAAAGCTTTAAAACTGTTTCTATTGAAAATTTGATATACACTTCCAACCTGAATTCCCGGAGATGTGGCAGTTTGCGTTCCTTGCACAAGCGCGGCTAATTGCTGCTGATCACTCACTGCATACGTTGACCTATCGATAATCGAACCTGTGTCCCAAAGAAATGGAAGGATGCCGTTTGCTAATGCCTGGTGTGTGAGGTAGTTATACCAATACGCCCTGGAAGCAACGTGGAGATCATAAGCATCTCCTGTAAGGGATGATCTGCGTCCTGCTGAAAATTCTCCCAATACTACCGGGATGCCATGGTCAACAAACTTTGTTTTCATCGATTGGAAGTATCCATTGAGGTCCGACTCTTCACCATAGGTTGCATTGCGAGTAGGATCGGTGGAGGAGTGATACCCCGAACCCCAATAATAAAACATGTTTCCCCATGAAGCGTCTCCTTCCATTAAACAAAAATTAAAAGGAGTGTAGTAATGAACTTCAACCATCAATTTATTGGCCACCCAATCTGAAGGCATTGTGTTCATTAGGTTGTTTGTTTTTGAAATATCGGTACTTGGGCCCTGCACAACCAAAGTCCGGTAACGGTTGCGCCCACCGGTTACCCTAACCGCATCGATGAAAGTTTGATGATAAGAAAGTAGGACGCTCATCCCTGTGGCATCGCTTACATCAGGTTCATTTGTACTGGCAAAAAGCAAATGTTCGTCAAAACCACGCAATTTGGTTGCAATTTGCTCCCAAAGCGCCTTTTGTTTGGCATTAACGGCAGGCTGCTGAGCAGCTGTGCAATTTTGCTGCAGCCAGCCCCCGTCCCAATGTATATTTAGTATCACATATAAACCGTCGTTAACGCAGTATTGCACTACTTGCTGCACGCGATCGAGCCAAGCCGGGTCTATTTGTTCAGTTGTTGTATTTATGATATGGGAATAATCCCATTGACAAGGAATCCGTATAGCGGTAAAGCCCTTTTGTTTTACCTTATCCACGAATGCCTGGGTAATCATGGGGGCTCCCCACCCCTGTTCATTATTGGGGGCCTCCATGGTGTTACCAATGTTAAATCCTAACTGGATCTTTGAGGCGATCTGAGCCGCTGTACTGGATACCCCTGATTGATCAGGCGCGATCGGGTTAATGTTGTAGCTCGGGTAACTGGTGGCCATCAGTGAATTGCTGATGGCAGTTTTAATAGGCATTTTAGCAGGTGGAGCCGCAGTTTCCTGTTTGCGGCACCCCGATGCCACCAGCATGGTGATGGCTGTAGCAAAAAAGTAGTTTAAGTTTTTCATATTGAAGGTAAAATTGGTTTCTCGTAAAAAAAACGGTTAAAACAATAGCCTGCCTGCATTGTAGGTGCAACAGCTTCATTCCTATATCCAATAAGATGTTTGATTACACCCTCATGTATTCAATGATACTTGTATTGGTGCTTTTACAATTTCACCGCTACAGCGCTGCCGTTGTATACAATTCTTTTATCAGTTTTAAGGGCTTCCAACGGACCCGATCCACGCTCGCCGTTAACTAAAACAACGTTAAACGTACGTTGCCTTAATGCACCCGGGAAATCCCCTTTAGTGTCAGAAATACTTAATTTACGTTGTTTATCGTTCCAGGTTAATGAAAAAGTGCTGTATATCCCTTTCTCATAATTGTAGTTGTCATTTTCGTCTTCGTAAAAGGTAAACCGTCCATCAGCACCGGGGTAAATGCGCAATTCGATAACTTTATTTTTTTCCTGGGTGGCATACTCAACTTCGGGGCCCATTGGAACGATAGAGCCGGCGCGTACATACAACGGCATCAGGCCTATTGGGGCACGTGCATCAACGTGTTGGCCGCCTGATAGCTTTTCGCCCGTCCAGAAATTATACCATAAACAAGATCCCGGTAAATAAACATCCCTGGTTACCTCCCCTTTGGCGGTCACCGGGTTCACCAAAAATGCCGGGCCGAACATGTATTGGTCGGGTATTTTATAAACGTTTGCATCATTCCGGAAATCAAATGCCAACGAACGCATCATAGTATAATTTTCCATGGTGGTTTTTGCCCCAAGAGAATATACGTAGGGAAGCAGGCGGTAACGAAGTTTATCGAATTTCATCAGAATGGCGCGGGTATCTTCGTCCCAGTTTTTGGAAAATATAGCCCGTTCCCCCTTGCCGTGGATACGCGTAATGGGGCAAAACGTACCAAATTGAAACCACCGGGTAAACAGCTCCCTGAATTCAGGCTTCGACCAATCCGGAGCAGTCCAGTTATAGTGGTATCCACCGATATCCGACGTCCAATACGGGATGCCGGATGCACAGGCGTTAATACCCTGTGGTACTTGTACTTTAAAAGATTCAAAAGAACACGAGATGTCGGATGACCAAAGCGTGCCTGCATTCCGCTGCTCGCCCGCAAAGGATTGCCTGAGCAAGAAAAAAGCCCTTTTATTTGGTATATCCCTGCGCCAGCCCTTATATAAACCTGTAGAATGCTGCAATGCATAGGTATTAAAGTAATCAATCCCCTTCCCTGTCCAAAAATCGCTTTTGCGTCGCTCATCTAATAGCGCGCCGTTATCAGGTTCGCATTGGTCAACCCACCATGCGTCCCAGCCGTACCTTTTAACCAGGCTGTCGCGGGCCATGTCCCAATACAATTCGCGGGCTTTGGGGTTATGCGCATCATAGTAGGTGTCAAAAGTATGCGTAACAACGTTATCCCAGGTAATACTGGTTAACCCGCCCATTTTTTTTAAAGTATCAAAGTCCCTTGTCCCTTTGCCAAATACAGGCCAAATGGATATCATGCCATGGATGTTTGCCTTATGCAACTCGTCAACCATCTTTTTGGGATCGGGGTAGCGGGCTGGGTTCATTACGTGCACTCCGATAGGGAATGGGTCCCAGTAATACCAATCCTGCACAATAACATCTACGGGGATATGGTTATTGCGGTATTTATCTTTAACAGACAGCACCTCGTCCTGGCTCATATACCTATCCTGCGATTGGAACAATCCAAATGCCCATTTAGGGAACATAGGAGCCTTGCCGGTTGCTATACGGTACGAGTTGATAACCTGGTCGAAACCGGGACCATAGAAAAAATAATAATCAACCTCCCGCCCGCTTTCGGATACATATTTAAATTTGGTATTGCCTTCCTCGGCGCCGTAAAAGTTAGATGCAGAATAGTTATCCCACATCAGGCCATAGCCCCTGGTAGATAATAATACAGGTATTGCGCCTGTTAAATATTTTATGGCCATGTCCTGGTTTCTTCCTTTGTAGTTGATCGCCCCCGTGTCTACAGGGTGGCAACCCAGTCCAAAAAGCGCCTCGGTTTTGGGCGAATTGAACTGGGTACTTATATTCCAAGTTTTTATACCAGCAATGGTGGCAGGGATAACACTTTTACCGTCCTCAGAAGTAATCTCCCGGCCGTTGAGGCCAGCATAGGTTATCGCATTAGTAGTTTTACTAATTATTACCTTCAACCTGGCAGTTGTAATGATAACCTGGTTTTTATTTTCACTTACGCCAAACGCGGAGCGCACCCATTTTTTATTAACAATGAGCGAAACCTTGTTGCTGAAGCTATCAAACGGGGTGTATTTTACCTGGATGATATCATCCTTACAAACGGCGACATGCATTAAGCCTCTGTCCAGCTTAAATAGCAATCCATTTGCATATTTTTTGTATGACATGACGGATGCTTTAACAGATATACTTATACAGAGTAAAAGCAAGGGTGCCATTAGCTTGAAGCAAACCTGCTTCAAAACTTGTTTTTTGTTGAACATGAATATAGGTTTATCTAATTGGTAATAAATTACGTTTGCCCCGGCTATAAACAATAGCTGATAAAACGATCTTCGTTTTAATAACAGTGCTTTCGTTCCGTATCCGGCAACTAAAAAACACTTGTTTCTATTTTAAAATGCTATCAGGTTTATTGATCGGGCAGCCAAAAATATCAACCGACAAGATGAGCGAACGGGTACAAAAGTGAGTAAATAGGGCATTAAATGTTCAAAACGACAAAATTTTATACCGTCAAGCTAACCGGACGACTACAGTTTAAGCCTTTTTAATATTATGCGCAAAAGCGCAGGTGCAGATGTTGGCGACCTCACCCCAAGGCCTCACGGCATTGCTAACAAGCAAACATGTGTTTGATAAGTTGGTTCGATATTAGCCTTAACATTTCGGCTGGTAAGTTTTACGCTTTGCCCTTTGTTTGAAACATGGCAAGTTACGGTTTAGGTTCAGCGATAACGCGGTAGAAGGCCATATGATGGGAAATGCCGCCCCCGTGGGAATTGAATCTGCTTAACTGGTTTATCCCAATCGTTTTTAATATAGGCTGCTAATAGGGTGAAATTATGGCAGAGAGGTTATTAAGACACCGCGTTACGGATTATCCACTTTAGGGAATTAAAAACTTATTTATTGCCTCCAATTTAGGAAATACCTAACAAACCCTAATGTTATAAGAACCCAAAAATAACTTTTTTTATAAACGATACTGATTAAAGTTTAAAGCAACTGATGCGTTAAACAAAGCTAAGTTACCTTGCTTAATACAAATTTTTATTAAATCCCGGTTTCGCCATCGGGCGAACGCCTCCATTTGAAATAAGCATCCAACACCTTTAACGCTGCAGCATCCGGTACAGGACCTGTATATGCAGTTTGTGAGAAGTACATTACAACAGGGTGAGCATCGTTAAATGCGGGCCATTTAGGCTGCCCTTGTCCATTTGGGTCGCCGTACTTTGCAAAATTTGTCCAATAAGTGCCCATCGCATCTGAAATACCCAAGTCTGTTTTAGTGGTTTGCGGGTTCGAAGCATCGAGCGTACCAAATACATAAGCAACTTCCTGCCCATGGGGCGATCCATATCCCGCGCGCGGCGAACCTTCCGGATAGTCGGGGTGTTGATCGAAATAGTAATAAAAAACCTTCGATCCGCCCTTTGACTGCAACCTTGCCCAACTCCAGGTATGCCATCCAAATGCAGCATCGCGCGACAGATCGCGGGCGGTTTTTGCAACGTTACCGGTGCCTGCAGGATACGCTTTAATAAGGTCGTCGGCAAATTTACCATAGCGACCCTTTACCGCAGCAACATAATCTTCCGGAGTTTTTGGAGGCGAGAAACTTGCGCCCTCATCGGAGTTATAACCTATCAGGATAGGCACATTGTTATATTTTCCTTCTTCATAAAGTTTATACTGGTCGCCCGGTATAACCCGGCCATCAATAATAGGCCATGCTAACCCGCGTACCGGAGGCAATTTGTCTGCGCCTACCTTTCGCAGATCAGCAATTGAACTGAAGCCGGCACCTTTAACGTACGCCGCCCCGGCAGCTTCCGCATAAGGCAAGCTTTTCATATTTTCGCCCGGAAAAGTTGTAGCACGTGTAGGCCCAAATGAACCGCCGCTTTGGGATATTGCACCATGGAAAAGGCCTTTTGCTAAAGGGCTTGCGCATAACATACTTACCGCTATACCGCCGGCCGATTCGCCAAAGATGGTAACCTTATTAGGGTCCCCGCCAAAAGCAGCAATATTTTTCTTGATCCATTCAAGAGCGGCGATCATGTCCAGCAGGCCATAGTTGCCCGAAACATGGCCGGAATTTTCGGCACTAAGTTCGGGATGTGCTAAAAAGCCAAGCTGCCCTACCCGGTAGGCGATACTTACCAACACCACGCCCTTTTTCGCAAGCTTCTCTCCGTTATATGTTGGCTCAGCGGTGCCCCCAAAGTTAAAGCCACCTCCGTATATCCACACTAGCACCGGTACTTTATCCGTCGGCGACTTGGCAGGTGTCCAAACGTTCAGATACAGGCAATCCTCGCTTTTTCCGGATACCGGGTTGCCACCCTGCATAGGTTCGGGAGCAAATTTATCAGCATGGCGAACACCCTCCCATTTTGCTGCCGGCCGCGGGGCGCGCCAGCGCAGTTCTCCAACCGGCGGCGCTGCAAAAGGAATGCCTTTATAAATGGCAAGGCCCATTTCAGAAATCCCCTGTACCAACCCCTCTTCCACCTTAACAGGAGCAGGTTGAGCTTTTAGTAGACACGGAGCGCTAAGCAATAAAGCAAGCGAAAAAACCAGGTGTTTCATAAGTATAGGTATTGGCTTACCAAAGCTACGTTAAATCATATAATTAAACCAACAGATGACTTATTTGCCTGCCTCATAAGTAGAATAGTATCTGCAACCGAATTGGATATTGTAATGGGCATAAGAATCAGCGAAGCATAATGATTTTAAATAGCTCTGAAGATGTGCGTTTGAGGAATAGTTAAAAGGCATTGCTTTATCAGCATTTCCATATAGGACACGGAGCTGTTTTGACGATTTTCTCTAACGGATTACCTGAAAACATTTTTTTAATAGTACACGTGGTAAATTTTCACGAAAAAGAGCCTGCAACACTACCGCTGCAGGCCCTTTTAGTTTATGTTATTCTGTATTAATTCCAGTCTCCCGAAATATCGGCGGCAACTGCAGAATTAGCATTCTTTTCGGCTAAAGGTATTGGGAACAGCACATTTTTATCCTGAAACGGCTGTGACCCACTCTCAATTTGCCTTTCAGCATTTATTGTTTGCTTCGCAATCCCCCAGCGTATCAAGTCAAAATAACGGCTTTGTTCGCCGGTTAGTTCTAACTGCCTCTCGCGCATTAAAATGGCCATGGCATTTGCCTGGCTACCAAGCGAGGGGTAAAGCGGAGCGTTAACGCTTGGCCTGCTGCGCACCTGGTTAATTAGAGCCAATGCCTGGGCACCGGTATTGCCTTGTTGTATATAGCTTTCTGCCAGCAAAAGCAATACATCAGCATAGCGTATTACCTGGCCGTTTATACCGCTTTGCGGCCCGCCAAAAGACGCTTGTTTGTTATAATATTCGTATTTAAGCCATGCGTACCCTTTTGAAGCATAGGGATAAGCTATAGGCGGCACCCCAGGGGTACATTGCTGGCAATACTGTGTTTGCCCGCCACTGGCAGCATCGCCGTAAAAGGTGAAGGCTGCGCGGGGATCTACGTAATTCACAGCAGGAGTAACCGGGTTAGGATAGGTAAAAGCCTTAACAGCCGTTGTAGTTACAAGTACGTTATTCCAATCGTTCCAGCCGTATTCCTGCGCACGGTCGGAGTGTGTTGCTTTGCCTCCCCAGGTTTCCTGCCCTCCAAAAACGTAATATTGGTTACCTACGCCCCAATCTGTCCATTTCTGGTTCATCACCTGGAAAATAGTTTCAGGATTCAGAGCCGGATTATTCTGGTTGGGATCATCAAAAAGATCATTATAAACTGGCGCCAGCGAATAACTAAAAGGTGCCTGGGTTAACTTAGTAAGTTCGGTTTGTGCCAATGCCCATTTTTTCTCATATAAATAAGATTTACCCAAAAGTGCCACCGCAGCGCCTTGTGTAGCACGTCCGTAGCTTTCAGAAGCAGAATAGGAAACCGGAAGGCCTGCTTCAGCATCTTTCAGATCCTTTTCAATAAATGCCCATACATCGGCAACGGACGATCTGCCAAGGTTAATATCTGTAGGTGTTGGCAGGGTTATATACTTGGTACGAAGTGGCACCCGGCCGTACAAGTTAACTAATTGAAAATAAGCATAAGCCCGGAGGAATTTGGTCTCGGCAATATATTGCGTTTGATGCGTTGCCTCTATAGGTTTATTCGGATCCGGCTTCCATACCTGCGCACGATCGATAACTACATTGGCGCGAGCTATTATCTGGTATAATGCTGACCATATTTGGCCCATTTGGTTCTGATCCGGACCGAAATTATACTGGGCCAATTGCAGAAGATCACCTACCAGGGGTTGATTGTTTTTGGCATCATAGCCAAGCAGATCAAAAGTAAAGTACCACTCGCGTGCCCACATACCGTTGTGCAGCAAACCCGCGTAAGTGGCCACAACGGCCTCGTTTAAAGCAGCATCACTGGTGAAATATGTGTCAGAAGTGTACGCACTTTTATTAACTAAACTCAAATCTTTTTTACACCCTATTGAAAGAGCCAATAGCGCTCCCGTCATAAAGAATTTTATATATTTTTTCATAATTGTATTTTTAAAAATGTTACTTAAAAACCTGCTTGTATCCCGAATAAAATTGTGCGCGGCTGCGGAACCTGGCCATTATCAATATTGCGGTTAAAAATAAGGTCGCCCCCGTCCGATCCTATTTCGGGGTCATACCCTTTATAGCGGGTTATGGTAAATAAATTTTCTGCAGCCATATATATACGCAGTTTACTTAAAACATTACCAGAGAACATTCGTAAAGCGGATTTTGTAAATGTATATCCCAGGGTAACATTACGGGCACGTAAATAGGCACCGTTGTCTATAAAGAAATCTGATGTCCTCATGTTTCCGGACCCGTTACCATTTTGCCCGGCCCGTGGATGGGTAGCAATATCGCCCGGTTTTTCCCACCTGTTTAATATGGCGGTTGAGGCATTGTGCCCCGTTGGCGCGAACTCCAAAGTGGCCCTCAGGGCATTTGCAATTTGTACGCCCTGCACGCCTGAAAATACTACATTCAGGTCGAGGTTATGGTAAGTAGCCCCCAGGTTAACGCCATACATAAACTTTGGGATTCCGCTACCCAAAAACTGTTGGTCTTTTTCGTTAACGGCCCCGTCACCGTTCAGATCCTTAAAGATAAAGTCGCCTGGCAGTAACCCTTCCTGGTATTTTGCATTGCCGCTTTTCTGCAATGCAGCTGCATTTAATGCATCAATTTCGGCCTGGTCTTTGGCTACGTGATCAACCCTATAACCATAATATGCCCCGATTGGGGTACCAGGCTTAGTCAATGTATTTGCAACACTGGCTCCACGCAATATTGGCGTTGGCGATTGGGTGCCTAACGATATTGTTTTGTTACTGTTGAAAGCACCGTTAACACTTATGTTATAGCTAAAATCATTTTTAACCTCAGAACGGTACCCTAATTGAAATTCAAAACCTTTATTTTGGGCATCCGCCGCGTTAACGGTCTGGCTGCTACCGCCTGTATTTATTCCTATACCTAAACTTGGGGGCACAGGTATATCAACCAATAACCCGCTGCTTTTTCTATTATAGTAATCGGCGCTAAACGTTATTCTGTTGTTGAGAAATGCCAGGTCAATTCCGGCATCGGTTTGGTCCGTTGTTTCCCAGTGCAATAATCCGTTTCCGATAGTGATTAGTGTTGTGCCGCTAATAAATTGCTCATTCTGCCCGAGGGAATACACCAGGTTTCCGGCGGTCGATCCATTAAAGGTGTAAACATCACTTGCAGTAAGAGAGATCCGGTTGTTACCTGTACGCCCCCATCCTACGCGAAGTTTACCATCGCTGATGAATGGCAGGACTGCTCTTACGAAATCTTCCTGGCTAAAACGCCATGCTAAGCCCACGCCGGGAAAATTACCGTAACGGTATGCCTTGGGAAAGTTTGAAGACCCATCGCGCCTTAAACTGGCTGAAAGAATATACTTATCGTCGAAAGAATAGATCAAACGTCCGAAATAAGATTGCTCTATGCCAGCTCCATTGGCATAACCTGACGAACTGGCGGCGGTAATTTTTGTGGATACCGATATGTCCCTTACTTCATCGGTTAGCATACCGGTACCTGTTAAACCAACAGATTTACTGCTGCCCGCACCTTTGTAACTTGTACCTGCTGTTAGCGAAATATTGTTTTTACCAAAGTTATGGTTATAGGAAAAATAATTTTCAAGGATGTAACTTGAGTAGCTGTTTAAACTACGGCCTGCTTGCCGGTCGAAAGCCAATTTATTGGCAGTGACATAGGGTATATTATAAGAATCACTCACACTGTTGCCATATTGTGCTGATGCTTGTGACCTGAAGGTTAAACCATCGATAATTTTCACTTCGCCAAATACTTGTGGAAACAATACCAGTTCATGGCCGCTTTGTGTTTTTATGCCTAAGTCCTGCAACGGGTTTACCGCATTGCTGTCATCATCAACATTGGTAAGGATGGAGTAACCGCCCGGAATTGTGGCATCATAGATGGGTTGATAAGGCGCATAAGTAAGGGCGTTACCTATGCCTGCTACCTGGCCCGCCGTTTTGGAGTACCGCAAATTTAAGGTTTGCCCGAAACGAAAACGGCCTAATTTTTCTTCTAATGTAAACCGGTTAGTAAACCTTTTTAGTTGATAATCCTTAATTGTAGCTTGCTGCGTTATATATCCTGCCGACAAATTATAGATAACCTTATCACTTCCGCCGCTTATACTTACATTGTTTTGCGTTGATAATGCGGTTTTAAAAATTTCCTTTTGCCAGTCGGTCCTGTCAACCAAAACATACGGTGTGCTAAGCTTGGCCGGTGTTTGATTGTTGTTGGTAACGTCAATATCTTTTAGGAGCTTCACATAATCGGCAGCTTTCAGCAGATCGAACCTTTTAGGTATGGTTGCAAAACCTACCTGCGAAGTGAACGATACCTGGGTGGCGCCAGATTTACCTTTTTTTGTTGTAATGATCACAACACCGTTGGCACCCGCAACGCCATATATTGCTGTAGAGGCCGCATCTTTTAATATGGTAATATTCTCGATATCCTGTGGGCTAATTTGATTGAACAAGCCTTCACTACCCTGTATGCCATCAACAACGTACAGCGGGCTAACATCAGTGAAAGAACCGACACCACGTACAATAATTTTCGCAGTTGAGCCCGGCACGCCATTTGTCGGAACTACCTGAACCCCAGGTGATTTACCTATGATTAGTTGGGCTGGGCTTAGTGATGTATTAGCGCCGGCATCTTTTGCCGACACGACATCAACAGCACCTACCAGTTCTTTTTTTCGCGCCGTACCATATCCTATTACCACTACTTCGTTCAGCTTGTTGGTGTTTGGCGTCAAAACAACATCAAGTGCGCCTGATGCCGGAACTAATACCTCTTTTGAATCGTAACCAATAAAAGAAAACACCAGGGTGCTTCCCTGGCCAGCATTTATAGAATAAACCCCGTCTAAATTAGTACTTGTGGCCTCGGTAGTGCCTTTTATTTTAACAGTTACGCCAGGTACAGGGGCCCCATCGTCCTTGCCCGACACTTTGCCGGTAATTTTCACCGTTTGGGAAAAGCCCGGCAGGCTTATCATCATAGTTGATAAGGCCATCCCAATAAAAATCAGGAATTTTGTGAGTAGTGTTCTTTTCATGAATTTAAAATTTAAGTGAAATAGTTTGCAGATTATTATTGAATTAAGGATAGGTTAGTTGGCGGTGAAGATTCTGATCCATAATGAGTTATATTTTCAGCTGAGTTCATTCTGGTATTCTTCACATCTTATTCCCATTGTAAATTTGAAGGTGATAAAAAACATGCTCTACTCCTGCAATCGATTGCCGGATTGTGATATAACATACCTATAGCACTGTCCATAAGTGATTTTTTTAACATCCTGTTAAACTTTAAACAGCGCATAGCCGCTTACTAAATCAAAAAAAAATAAATTAACTATAGGTTTAATTGATAGTAGTGAAACATTGTCGAACGAGCAGCCCTAAAAACACTGCGTTGATATGTTATTTCCGTGGGGTGAAACTATGGTAACCTAAAAATAACGAAGGGGCAGGGATGAGTAAAAATATAGACCATATGTTCACACCGCTACAATGGTTTATAAATAAGGCAATTACCTATTAGTAAAAATGAATGGGGAACTTCCGTGCAATTGTAAATATCACTGCGAATTTAAAATATGCTATTCCTATTTCGCCTACTTTTGGTAATAAGCCGGGCGGTAAAATAGCTTTCCGGTAAAAGTAAAGACTTAAAAATCAATTAACTACAAGCTTAATATTAAATTTTACGAAGGGTGTAATTCGTTCCTAGTGATTATTGAAAGGCTCCTTTACGCCTCAAATGAAAGAAGGCTCTGCAAGGCGGAAGCAATACAGTTAAACAGAGGTATTTCTTTATTGAACCCAAAAGGTTTTCCGATTGTTCTTACCTTGCTTCTAAATCGATTCAAAAACAACACATTTCCGGGGTCCCGTTAGGTACACAAACATTATCATATCACTTTTACCTGCATTTTTTTTCCTATTCGGGCAGTTATAAATGGTAAAAGCGCTATAACCCATCTTCCATGCATCAATGCCGACGGATGTAACCCGTCGGATGATATCAGTTGAGGGCTATTGCCCATTTCACGGGATAAGCAGGTAATATCAAGGTAATTTATGCCATATTGCTGCTCAGATCAAAATTTATACGGTTGAAATCGTCAATTTCTATCCTGATACCGGCCGCCATGCCCTGCCAAATGGTGTTACACTGTAATCCGGAAAGGGAACGAATCTAACCCGGGCATTGCAACGCCCACGGTATAGGAATCTCCAAGTGCCAGATAACTTATCGTGTCCGTATAAATTGTTACATCCGGCTCCGCAACAGGTGCATTTGTCTTTGTGCATCGACAAAAAGTGGTAACCGAAATAGCATTATAACTAAAAATTCCATGAGAGTTTTTTTACGCAATACACTCCCCCTGGAAACAAGTTAATTGCCAATTAATTAACTAAGGTGTTAAAATTGTATCCGCCGCACCTTTCCTTTATTATCTGTTATTACCACATTGCTTACCTTATTGGTTACTGATATAAACCTGGCAGATTGAGACAAAAAAGAATCCCCGTGGTAAAATTCCTGACGGGTAACCCGGCCGTTCTTATCCGTTATCAATGCACTTTTATCTTGTGGCAAAACATTTATAAGGGTTGTTTTTGTGTTTAATTTAAACAGTTTTAATGGGCCGGTATGTTCACTTGCCGCCATTAAATAGCTATTACCTGCCCCCCGTAGTCTTATCAGTGCCTTTCCATCTCCAGGCAGGTATATGCCGCTTTGAATTATCTTAAGCGAGTAAAAATCACCTTTGCCATTGCCTTTTAAAAACATGCCGTTTAGGGCATCGGACTGGCCGATGGATATATCTGTAGAAAAATCATTGCCATTAATCACCAAATCGAGATTACCGTCGCCGTCCAAATCATCTGTTGCCATACCATTCAATGCAGATACCTGTGCCTGTTCGGGCAAGGGAATCACTGTGAACTTTCCTTTGCCATCATTTCTGAAGTAGCATGAACGCAGCTCTGTTGCTTTAAGCCGCAAGGCCCCCTTAAGCTGTTCATCGGTAAACAAATCTTTTAATGTAGCTTCGGCATAGCTGTGGTAATTTGTAAATTTGGTTCTTAAACTTATCATTTGTTTAAACGCATCGTCGCGCACGTTGGCTGGGTATTCACGCATTACGCCATCTTTTCCGGGAAGGTAAAGCGAAAGGAAAGCATCATACCTGTCGCGTTTGTCAAAATCTTTCGCTGTAATATAAACGGGCTGTTCCGTACTTGCCTGATAAAGTGTATTTAAGCCAGCGTTGCCTACAATATAATCTGTACGCCCAGTATGCCTGAAATCGCCGGCTACAATCGAATTCCACCAACCAGGGGCGCCGGATACGCCGCTTGTTGCCGTTGCATTAACAAACCTCCCGTTTTGGTATTTTAAAAAAGTGAGCGGCATCCATTCACCGGCGAGTAAGAGGTCGGAATTGCCATCGCCGTCAAAATCTGTAAATAGCGCATCACATACAAGGCCGATATGTTGCAGGCAAGGAGCAATTTCGGCAGTAACATCCGTAAACTTAACTTTGCCGTTGTCACTGTCGTTCCTTAAAATAAAACTGCTAACCGGTTTGGGGTATCGCCATGGTTCTACACGGCCCGATACAAAAAGATCTAATCTTCCATCATGATTATAATCAAATGCTCTTACGCAAAGTTTGCTTGTAAAATTTGCCGGGAGTGCGGTTTGCTGTAAAGTAAATTGAGCTTTGCCGTTGTTTATGTAAAGTTTATCTTCATAATTACCTGCATTTGGCGCTGCAGTATATCCACCCCGGGCGATGTAAATATCAAGTGCATTATCTCCATTCGCATCAAATAAAAGCACTCCGCCATCTTGATAAAAAGCACTTTTTTGAACTGCCGTTTCTAATGGCCTTTGAATAAATTTCCCGTTTTTTTGCAGCAGTACTTGCGCCTGTTGAGTAGAATTCCCCCCAACCACTATGTCGTCTGTTCCATCTCCATTCAAATCGCCGGCTGCTAACGCGGGGCTGTAACCCGATAACTTATGTGGTAACAGCTTTTGAATATTAAAGTCTACCCGGTCAGAATCTTTATGCACATAATTTATTCCGCTTGCTGAAGTTATATTCGTAAATATCGGTTTCGGCGCTTTAAGAGGCCGTTCCAAATCACCAGCACCACGAGCATCCTTAATATTTACCGTCAGCGTTTTATTTACCTTAATATCCTTAAGCAGCTGCCTTGCACCATCTGGCCAAATTACAATAGCAGAATCTATCACCGCGCAACTGCCCACGCCAAATTGTGCCATCGGTTGTAAACTGGATAAATAGCCTCTGTAAGGGTTGTTTTCGTAAACTTGCGTTAATCCCTTGCCGTAATAGATGTGGATGAACGCTCCCACCCCGTTCATGTTTTGCCCGCTTCCCTTAAATCTTACATTTAAAAAGTGAGTTTCGGTTTTTGTGTCCTCCGCACCCGTGTTCTTATATACAAATGCCTCGTCGTTAATATTATTGGTTATCAGGTCCAGTTTACCGTCGTTATTTAAATCGCAGTAAACAGCGCCATTTGAAAAGGACGGTGCAGTTAAGCCCCAAACGTTGCTTTCGTCAGCAAACTTTAATCCGCCGCTGTTTTTAAAAGCGTAGTTATGAATTTTAACCTCCGGTATTTGTTTGATGATCTCTTTTTTAGTTGCCGTAAGGTAAGGCTGAGACCGGTAGGTCATAAAGTCATGATCCGTTACATCCCTCGGGTAACCATTTGTTACAATGATATCTTTAAAGCCATCGTTGTCAAAATCAGCAATTAAGGGTGTCCAGCTCCAATCGGTTTGCGCAACCCCGCTCATGAAGCTTATTTCACTAAATACCGGGCTCCCAACGGAATCCTGCTCATTTACTCTTGGCCCCTGGTTTAATTGCAGTGTATTGCGTACATATTGATATTGATAACCGTAATGTTTGAAATTCTGGAAAGTTTGATAACTATTTGGCATCAGCATCATTTTTTTTCGATAGCTATCTGCCGGATTCATATCCAGCTCGAACACGTCGGCCAGGCCATCATTATTTATATCCTGGATATCCTGCCCCATGGCGTTGAAAGACGTATGTTTGAAATATTGCTGGGTTCTGTCAGTAAAGGTTCCATCATGGTTATTGATGTACAAAATATTGCTCGAAAGAAAATCGTTGGTCACATAGATGTCTTTCCATCCATCCAGGTTAATATCTGCAATTGAAGCGCCATGCCCATAGCCTTCAATGGCTATGCCTGCGACCTTTGAAACATCGGTATACACCGCATGCCCAAGTACTTTATCCCAATCATTCCTGTATAACTGGCCGGTGCTGCTGCCTGTCCCATCCTTGCTAACCGGCCGGAAGCTATTGGGATATTCTGACGGCTCGGGCCTGTTTACAGTTAAATACATATCCAGGTCGCCATCGTTATCGTAATCAAAAAAACTTGCCATGGTTGAATGCAATTGTATATCAAGCCCATATGCCATGCCTTCATCTTTAAATATCGGTATACCTGCATTGTTAAGGCCTTTGTTCACATACAAAATATTTTGCCTTTTATGTGGGTCGCCGGCCAGCGAGTTACATACATAAATATCTGCCAGCCCGTCGTTATTTACATCGACCACTGCTACGCCCCTTCCCCAGCGGCCGTATCCGGTTACGCCGGCCGCGATAGTTACGTCTTCAAACTTAAAATCACCCTTGTTAAGGTAAAGTTTGTTAGACACCATATTCCCTGTAAAATACAGGTCAGCTAAACCGTCGTTGTTAAAATCACCCACTCCTACCCCGCCACCGTTGTATATGTACGCGTTATCTATGGGATTTATAGAATCATTTTCGGTTATCAAATTATTGAAATGGATGCCGGAATGTGCCGATGAAACCTGATTAAACATTGCGGGTTTCTTGCATCCGGCTGATAGATAACAGCAAACGAGGAAAAAGTAAATTTTTTTCATAAAACGCACTAATTACAATAAAAAAACCGGGGGCCAAACTGACCCCCGGTTGTAATTTAATAATTATCAATTAATAACCAGGATTTTGGTGCCCGTTTATCTCTGGATTATTATCGAGTTCTGCTGTAGGTATTGGCAATAACTCGTCTCTATTTGCTTTGAAATATGATAATGGATCGGTAGTGAAATAACCTTTCTTTCTCCACCTCACTATATCAACATTTCTTACCTGTTCGTCGCCCATTTCAACCATCTTTTCATGCATAATGGCTTTTGTTACATCTGCCTTGGAAGCAACAGGAAACTGAGCAGTTGGATAAGGTGGCATTGCAACATCTGCCCGTGCTCTTACCATATTTAAATAGCTTGCAGCAGCGGCAGTGTTACCCAACTCATTTTCGCACTCCGCAAGGTTAATTAACACTTCTGCATAACGTAAAATGCGCTGGTTATTGCCGCCAGGGTGAAACGATGCAGCAGGCAAACCTTCTTTATAAATAATCATGAATTTGCGGAACCCTATTTTTTTGGTCACCCCGTTTACTGTTGAAGATTCGCCGTTTTGATCGCTGGCAAGTAACACGGATGCACCGTTGTTGTAAGAATCTCCGGTTTCGTAAAACGAAAACTTATACCTCGGATCTGTTTTGGCAGCACCCGTAGCCGTATTTTCAAATTCATTCAGAAGTTTGTTTGAAGGGATTAAATTTCTCCAGGCAACCGGATTATACTCCTGGTTCCTCACAGTGGTTTGCGGTTGGGTAGGGCTATCACCACCCCAGTTAAACTGGTTATCACCTTTATCCACATACACCATTTCGAAGATAGATTCTGAGTTAAACTCTGTTTCTTCTTCAAAATTATCCAGGAAGCGGCTGGTTAATGAATAACCATCGGCGCCCGACGTAGGGATCTTCAGTAAAGCAGCTTTGGCACCGGCATAATCGCCGTTTTGCATCAGCACCCTGCCCAATAAAGCATTGGCTGCGGCATTAGTAGCCCGGCCTTTGTCAGTACCCGACTTGCCCGGTAAAACGGCTGCTGCATCCTGTAGGTCTTTAATAATTAATGCGTAAACGGCAGCCGCATCGGCTCTGGGTTGAAAGCCGGTTGGGCTTTTAACGGTAGTTGTATAAATAGGTACTCCTCCCCATTGGCTTACCAGGTCGAAATAGGCCCATGCACGCAGGAATTTTGCTTCAGCAACCCTTCTGTCTCTAATGGCTATATCGTCTGTTACGTTCCCGGCATTATCTAAAACAATATTTGCCCGGAAAATAACCTGGAACCAGCCATTCCAAACAGAATTTAAAACGCTGTTTGTCGGGTCGAAAGTGCCGGCTAACATTTGTGCCCTCGGCACCTCTAACTGACTTCCTCCCGGTGATACCTCATCGCTACGGAGGTCGTGTATAAAAAACCACTCCCTGGATACAAGGTTTAGGCTCTGCACAGATTTATACACAGCGTTTACGCCTTTTGTGAGTTCGCCTGCATTTTTATAATATTGATCAGTGGTTACCGCATTCACATTAGTCGTGTCAAGGTCGCTTTTCTTGCAGGAGTAAATGGTGGCCGTTACCAGAAGTATGGTGGATGCCGACCAGATATAAAATTTTTTATTTTTCATAATTTATAAAATTATTTGTGAGTATTGATTAAAAAGTTGCCTGGATCCCGAACTGGAATGTTCTCGGCTGTGGATATTGCCCGTAATCTATTCCATTAGTCAGCGTTCCGTTTTTCGATCCCACTTCCGGGTCGAGTCCTGAATACTTGGTAAACGTTAACAGATTTTGAGAGGAAACATACAGTCTCAACCTGCTTAAGCTATTGCTTGTTTTGGATTTAAGCCAACTTGACGGTACGTTATAACCTAACATCGCATTCTTTAGGCGCAGGTAAGATCCATCTTCGATCCAACGGCTAGATGGCCTTACGTTGCCATTCGGATCGCCTTTAGCAGCTCTTGGGATATCAGTATTTGTGTTGGTTGGCGTCCAGGCGTTCAAAACATTTACACCAGCATTAAACAAACGTGGCATACCTTCAAGGATAATCCTTTCGGCATTGAAAATTTTATTCCCTTGTACACCCTGGAAAAAGATACTCACGTCGAAGTTTTTGTAGCTAGCTGAGTAGTTTAAAGAGTAGGTGAACTTAGGAAGGTAGCTACCAATAAACGTCCGGTCACCGTCATTTATAATTTTGTCGCCATTTAAATCTTTAAATTTTATGTCGCCGGGTTGAGCACCAGGTTGCGTAGCATGTGCACTTACCTCAGCTGCATTTTGGAAGATACCTTCTACCACATAGCCATAGAACGATTGAATAGACTGGCCGGCAACGGTGTTGGTGATGGGGCCACCGCCACCAAAATCTGCATCGCCACCAGCTACAATAGAAGCGTTTGGACTGTTTAGCGAAATCACTTTATTCCTTACTACACTTAATAAACCGGTAACGTCCCATTTAAAATCCCCTTTGTTTTGATGGTAACCAATCGTAAGTTCCATACCTTTATTTTCTAAAGTTGCAACGTTTGCAACCGTGCCTGCACCACCAAAACCAAAGCTTAGCGGTGTTGGTACGTTGATGATCAGTTTGTCCATCTTCCTTTTATAAAACTCGGCAGATAGAGTAATCTTGTTATCAAAAAGCCCAAGGTCTAAACCAATATTCGTTTGTTTAGTAGTTTCCCAAGCGAGTGAAAGGTTGGTTAAGCCGTTGTAGAAAGAAGCGTTCCCAAGGTCTGATAGCGATCCGTTGAAAGGATAAGTTGCCTGGTTGCTTGATACAGGCTGCAAGTACGGGTACGGACCCAATGCGGTGCCGTTTACGCCAGTAACGCCATAACCTCCACGTAACTTTAATTCAGTTACAGCAGAAACATCTTTAAGGAAGCTTTCCCTGTCTATTTTCCAACCGGCAGAAACAGCGGGGAAATTTTGATACTTATGGCCAGGAGCCCAAACAGATAAACCGTCGCGGCGTATAGATCCGGAAATGAAGTACTTGCCGTCGAAATCGTAAGCAAGCCTACCAACCATCGAAATCAGCAATGTGTTTTCTGTGGTGTAGTTTGTGAATAGGTTGGTTGCGCCATTTAATGTTCTAACAGCATTGGTTGACTGGTTACCTGAGGATGATTGGTTTGTGTTTTTGGTACCCTGGCTTTCATATACGGCAACGCCTGATACGTGGTGTTTAGCAAACATTTTATCAAATGCAAGTTGTTGTGAATACAACGTGGTAGTACCTGTTCCCCTGCCTAAATTAATTGTGGCAGTTGGTGAACTTAATGTTCCGCCATCGTTGTATATCGGGGTATATCGGTCATTAAGGTTTGAGCCATAATCCAGACCGTAGGTAGAGGTAAATTTCAACCAATCGGTGAATTTTAAAGTCATAAACGCATTACCGCGGATATTAAAGCCGTTGTTATAGTTTTCGTTGATCAAAGCCGCTTCAACCGGGTTGGTAGGGTCAGAGCCATCGAAACTATTTAACGGGCCCTGGAAACCACCCGGGTTATTTGGGTTACGAACCGGGATATATGGCAACATCCTTATAACGTTTGTTAAAGCGGTACGGTTACCCGGCGGGATATCAAAACGTTGATGTGTAACCGCTACGTTAAATGTTTCTCCAAATGTTAAAAAAGAGCGGATCTTATGGTCAGAGTTCATGCGGAAGTTTTTCCTGTTGAAATCTAATCCCTGTGCAATACCTTTTTGCGCAAAATAACCGGCAGATGTGTAAAAATGAGAACTCTCATTACCGCCGCTGATGGCAACCGAATGCTGTTGCAGTAATTGGTTATTCCTAAAGTACTCATCCTGCCAGTCGGTATTGGTTTGGGCAAAGGTTTGAGACGAGCCTGCATAAATTGGCTGGTTGAAATTTGCCGACTCCAACCTTGGCGGCACCGCTGATGGTGCATTTAATGCCCTTTCATATTGAAGGTATTGATTAGTATTTAACAAATCGAATCGTTTAATTACACTTTGTACGCCCACATACGAATCGAAATCGATTTGTACTTTCCCGCTGGAGCCTTTTTTAGTAGTTACGATAACTACACCATTGGTTGCCCTTGATCCGTAAATCGCCGCCGCGCTCGCGTCCTTTAATACATCGATCGACTGAATGTCCTTAGGGTCAATACCGCCAATGCTGCCAGGAAAACCATCAACAATGTAAAGTGGGTCTGAACCGAAGCTTATGGAGCTGTTACCGCGGATAGACACGATTGGGGCATTACCCGGCGAACCGTTATTGGTAACCGTAAGACCGGCCACCCTACCCTGTAAAGCCTGGTCGATACCGGCTACGGGAAGTTGCGTAAGCGTTTTTCCACTTACTGACGAGATGGCGCCCGTTACCGCAGCGCGTTTCTGAGTTCCGTACCCAACAACAACAACTTCATTAAGCGTTTTGGTATCGGTTTTTAACTGAACATTTATTACCGATTGACCGGCGATAGCAACTTCGGTTGAAGTATACCCGAGGAAACTGAACACCAGGGTACCATTTTCGTTAGGTGCCGTTATTCTGTAGTTCCCATTAACATCTGCAGCGGCAGCAATTGATGTACCTTTTACCGTTACGATGGCACCGGGAATAGAAGCTCCGGTTTCGTCGGTAATTTTACCCGTTATTGTAATTGCAGCAACTGTTGCCCCCCTAAGCGGCAACAAATTGTTAAAATACCCCGTGTTAGCCGAAGCATAAACAGAGTTCAATGTAACAATACCTAACAAAATTAGTGATAACGTTGTTCGTATGTAATGATTAAGTAAATGTTTTCTTTTCATAATTTGGTTAAAATTTTAATTGGATTAAGTCGAAGGTTGGGCTTTGCAGATACTGCATTCCCTGGTCTGAGAATGATCTCCGGATCATTTCCCGTTAATTTTCATTGAGTCGTTTTTCTCATTGTTTAGTTGTTTTTATAGTTAATTTATTTGAGGTTGGTTATTTAAGGCCTAAACTGTAAACTAAGACACTGCAGTAATAACATTTAATGGTTATTAAGCCCGTCTACTTTAAGTATAGAAAATGTTTGGTCATGTGTAGAAGTTGACTGTGCAATCGATTGCATGACTGTAGCCGACGAAATCTATGTTAGACTAAACTTTTTTGCTTTTTTTTAATTTATTAGTAATTGGTTTAATACCTCGGGCTACTTTTGAGCCACACGAGAGTAACAGTAAAATTACAGTAAGGCCAAAAAAACGTGTGCAATTTTTTGCCACATTTAAACAACATTTGTTCAAATTAATACCAAAAACAGCGTTACAAGCCCATTAGAGGCATTAGTAACATGAGCACTCATTTTAATCTTCCGTTTATTTACGTAATGTTGTAATGCCGTCCACTAACTGATTTACAACCGAGCACTTTACGTGCAAATACACCAATTTAACCTACCACAAACGATAATAAAATTGCAAGTGGCAACAAATGACGGCAACTGCGAACAATTCAAAACTTGTGTCGCATTAGCTAAGCATCCAATTAGTGATTTGGTAACGCCTAAAACTGGACGCATTGTTTATAAATATGGGGGACACAGCACAACACCGGTATAGTTTGCTAATTATTGAAGATGATGACGAATACCGCAATTATATTGTGGATGGTTTGCAGGATATGTATGATATAATACAAGCAAGCGATGGTAAGGAAGGGTGGGACAAGGTACTTACTTACCATCCGGATTTAATCATCACTGATGTAAAACTGCCCCGAATAGACGGGATAAAGCTGAGTGAAAAGATCAAAGCCGATAAAAGGACACGGCACCTGCCCGTTATTATACTAACCGGGCTGAGCGGCGAAGAAGAACAAATCCGCGGGTTAAATTCGGGTGCGAACGATTATCTTACAAAGCCCTTCAACTTTGATATCCTGGCTGTTAAAATAAAAAACCTATTGTCTCTCCTTGTTATGTTCAAACAAACTTACAGTAAGCGGTTTCTGGTACTCCCGGGCGATTTTGAGGTAAAAACAAGCCATGACGAATTTATCGGCAGCGTTATGAACTTCATTGAAGACAACATCGCCAGCAAAAAGTTAAATGTTGCTAACTTAAGTGCCCACTTAGGTACCAGCCGTGTAGCGTTATATAATAAGGTATTTGAACTTACCGGCAAACCTCCTGTAGAATTGATTAGGTCTGTTAAACTTGATAAGGCATTGCGCCAGCTTACCACCACTGATAAGGCCTTAGCACAGATAGCAAGGGAAACCGGGTTTGCAACAGCGCATTATTTCTCAAAATCTTTTAAAGACAAATTCGGGCTACTTCCGTCAGAATATCGAATTGCACATAAAAAACCTTCTATAAAAGCCTAAATGCCTCTAGCGGCATTTGCACCCATCCAAATTGTTTGCCTTATTCAAACGGGTTACATGAAAGCAATTCCAAACGGATTTGTAATGATTCAGATTGCTATCAGTACACAGGTTTATATCCTAACAAAGAAAGCATCTTTTCCCCATAACGCTTTCCTATCATCCGGTACCCTTCGGCGGTAAAATGCAACTTGTCGGGGCTTGCCGGGCAACCACTTGATGATATGACATACGAATTGGGAATCAATTTAGGCAAACCGGCAATAATACCATTCATACCGGCACATTTACCGCCCTGATCAGCGTTAACTAATTCCCCTGCCAGTAACGGTACTTTTTTTTCCTTTAGTTTCAAATCATGCAGAAGCATGTTGTATATCCCTTTAACTTTTTGTGTCCAAAGGGTGTCATTAGGATTCGACTCCCCCTGGTGCAGTAAAACCCCTTTTATCACTCCGTATTTCTGAGCCATTTTAGCCATTTCTACCAAATGGCCGTATGGGTTGCCATTATACTCGTTAATCATATTCACCATCCATGCCGGCGCTTTGGTAATGTAAGACTGATAGCTATCTTTTTCAAACAATTCAATTCTGCACCCAGCGATCGAAACATTGATAATGCCGACTTTTATTTTATCCGGTAAGTTAGCAATCAGTACCCTGCCAAAGTAGTCTGCCGGCGTAAGCCCCGTATTGCACCGGGCAAGCGGAGGTACTGCTGGGTACCAATTGCCCTTAGTCCTCCCCAGTTTGGGGCAATCAACCGTTTCAAATACCTGGAAACGATTGTCGGCAATAGTATCCTGTGGCTCTATTCTCGCATTGCCCTCCATATTAGATTGGCCAAAGCACAAAAAAATATAAAAGTTCTTATCCTGAGAAAAACAGTTATGCGCAACAAGGATGAATATACAGGTGACAAGGAATCGAGAATTGAATTTCATATCTGCCGAATTACTTATCTTTAAATATCAAGCCGGCAAATTGGTGCAATGACCGCCTCCACGACTGCCATTCGTGCGCTGTGCCCGGAGACTCGTAATAAATATGGTTTATTCCTGCCTTTTGCAGCGCTTCGTGGAAACCTTTAACACCCATATACATCCTTTCGGGCTCGGTAGTACCAATACTAATGTATAACACTTTTATTTTTTTATTAAAATTTGCTGCATCTGCCCAAGCGCCATCATACATTTTAGTAATATCTGTTCCGGGCTGTAAAAATGCCGCTCCGCTAAATCCACCCACATAGGCAAATTTATCAAGGTTTGCCATTGTGGTTTGGAAGGTTTGAAACCCACCCATTGATAAACCCGCCATAGCGCGATGTTCCCGGTCGGTTAACGTCCTGAAAGTTTTATCCACCATCGGGACAACCTCTTTTACAAGTACCTCCGGGAAGACATTATTTGAATTAAGCCGCCCAGGCTGAGCGGGGACGTTAGTTTTTGTTGGATCAGTTGCGTAACCCCTATCCATTACTACAATCATTGGCGCAGCTTTCCCTTCGCTTATCAGGTTATCCAAAATAAAGTTCATCTTACCTTGGGTACTCCATCCTGTCTCGTCTTCTCCCGACCCATGCTGCAGATAAAGTACGGGATATCTTTTCGATTGATTATCGTCGTAACCGGCAGGCGTATACACGTTGCACCTTCTCCAGGCTTTGGTTAAGGCCGAGTAGTAGTTAACCGATCTTACTTGGCCATGAGGCACATCTTTTATAGAATAAAAGTCGCCAGCCGGGTCGGGGATGTCAATACCACTTGCCATCCGTCCCATGCCATAAAACGTTTGGCTTGACGGATCAACAACCGCTACCCCGTCAATAATTAACGAATAGTAATGAAACCCTAAAACAACAGGATCGGTAGTAACTGTCCAGATACCACCGGTATCCTTCTTCATATCGTATTTTTTGAGCAGGTCTATTTTAACGTTTTGTGCCTCGGGGGCTTTTACACGGAACATAACGCGGTTATCCGGCAATATTTTGGGGTAAGGCACGCCAGGAATATTTGTTGAGGCAGCAACACCCGTTTCCGGATAAATGTATTTCGAAAAGTTGGAGGCATCTACCGGCTTAAAAATAGACTGAGAAAACATATACAACCCATTTTTCCAAACCTTAAAATCATGCGCGCCCGGCTCAATATAATAAACATGCGGAACTCCCTTTTCTGCCAGGTAATCGTGCGTACGCTTACTGAATGAAAGCAGGCCATCGCTTGCGCCACACGATATCCAAAGCAGTTTAAGCTGTTTTTTTGCAGCTTCAGGGTCCGGCACCAACTCCTCAGGCTTTTTTGTATTTGGCGCAGCAGAGAAAGCACCCACCCAAGCAAATTTATCCAGGTTGCCCAAACCAAAATTAAGGGATTGCCCTCCTCCCATCGATAGGCCTGCAATGGCGCGGTGTTCCCTGTCTTTTATTACCGGGTATTTACTCTCAACAAAAGGGATCAGGTCGGTAAGCAGGTCTTTCTCAAACGTTGCAAATGCTGCTACTTTGTCGGGGGCCATAATATTACCGGTTGCCCGGTCATTCTTCATTGCCCGCCCGTTTGGCAGCACAACTATCATAGGGGTTAGCTTGCCCTGGCTGTAAAGGTTATCGAGGATTATTTGCGGGGCACCACCGTTAAGCCACTCTTTTTCATCGCCGCCAATGCCGTGCAACAGGTACAAAACAGCGTATTTAATTTTTTTGGAGAAACCCGGCGGGGTA
>NZ_CAMLOV010000059.1 GCF_946481715.1 uncultured Mucilaginibacter sp.
GTCACCGCGCTTGCGGCCAACCTGGTAGGTGGCGCTTTTGCGTTTAAGCATAATACCCTCGGCTGTCATTGCGCGCGATTGCTCGCGCGTGGCTTCCAGTTCTTCCCAGCTCTTGAATGGCACCAGTGATGATATCCTGAAAACATCCGGGTAAGGTGTTTCCTGCTGCAATTGTTCTAATATCAGCCTGCGTTCTGCCTGTGTTTTTGTGCGGATGTCGTCGCCATCGTATTCCAGGCAATCGTAAGCTATGACCGCCACGGGGCTATCCGCCAATATTTTTTTGCTGAGGTTTTTACGCCCGATGCGGGTTTGCAATACACTGAAGGGCATGGGTAAGCCGTTTTGAAAGCTCAAGATCTCACCATCCAGCACCGTGCCGTCCGGCAACGCATTTAAAAATGGGTGCAGCTCCGGGAATTTCTCGGTGGCTAAATCCTCGCCGCGGCTCCAAATAAATATCTGACCGTCGCGTTTTATCATTTGGGCGCGGATACCATCCCATTTCCACTCCGCCTGCCAATCTTCTGCAGCACCCAGGGCAGCGCCGACTTCCTCTGCCGATTTCCGCTTTTCGGAAGTCTCCTGTATGGGATAAGCCAAAAAAAAGGGATACGGGCGCGAGATATTATCTGCCGCGTTTTGCTCCTCTATTAACTGCGAATAAGTATAATCTTCCGGCATCCAACTGCCCATAATGCGGTGGGTAAGGGCGGGGGCTTCTATCCCCGTAATATCCGCCAGCGCCTTTATCACCAGGCTTTGCGATACGCCCACGCGGAAGCTACCGGTAAGCAACTTGTTGAACACAAAGCGTTCCTGGCTATCCAGCATCGCCCAGGATTCCATTAGCCAGAGTTTTTTCTCGCCCTCGGTTTTATCGGCAAGCGCGTTTATCTCGGCAATCCACTCGGTTAAAGTTTTGCTGCTGCTGTTTTGGCTTTCGGGCATCAGCAGGCTCATTGTTTCGGCAAGGTCGCCCACTACATGGTAGCTTTCCTCAAAAAGCCAGACAGGGATATTGGATGCCTCCATTGCCCAGGTACGCACGAGGGTGGAATTGATCTGCCGCTTGGGCCTGCGGCCGGTGAACAGCGCCAGCATATGCATTTTATCAGTATCGGGTACGCCGTTGAAATAATCCTTTAGCACCTTAACTTTTTCGTTGGTTTTATTGGTTTCGTCTAATGAGAGGAAGAGCTGGGCGAAGGCTTTCATAGTACAGCCCCTCCAGCCCTCTCTAAATCGCCCCCGGTAGGAGAGACTTGAAAAGTATCAGTCGTTTCTAAAGACTCCTCCCCTTCCGGGGGAGGCTGGGTGGGGGCTGGCGCTTCTGTATCTTCCTCCTCGCCGCCATACAAGGTATGCACCTCATGTGCATCGAAACCTATCTCGCTCAAATACCTGCTAAAAGATGCCGTATAGCCATGCGTTAAGTAAACGCTTTCGCAACCCGTGGCATCAATAGCGCTAACCAGCCCGTTCCAATCGGCATGGTCGGATAGTACAATGCCCCTATCCGCAGCGCGGCGGCGCTTGGCTCCGCGGATTGCCATCCAGCCACTGCAATACCCAAAACTGTAGGGTGCAAACTTGCGCATCCAGGGCGTACCAACAGATGAAGGCGGCGCCAAAATAATACCCTTGCGCACTTCTTCTTTAGAAGAATCGAACGTTATGCGTTCTGTAGGATTCAATACTACGCCGTTTCGGCGAAGTGCCTCGTTGGTGTTTTCGATTACGCCATGCGTGTAAACCTTTCCGTTATTTAAGTCGAGGTTTTGGAGGATTCGCTGTGCTTTGCCTAACGAATAGCCAACCACAACCGTGGCCACTCCATTTTGCAAATTGGTTTGCCACCATTTGTTCACGTCGGCAAATATCTGTGCTTGTGGTTTCCAGGTGTAAACAGGCATGCCAAAGGTACATTCCGAAATAAAGTGATGACATTTTACCGGTTCAAAAGGCGTAGAGATGCCATCATCCTCGGTTTTGTAATCCCCGGATACCACCCAAACCTCGCCCTTATATTCTACCCGTATCTGCGCCGAGCCTATAACATGCCCTGCAGGATGCAAAGATATCTGCACGCCGTGTTTGTTTACCGTTTCGCCGTATTCGATGGTACGCAGGTTGATATCGCCAAGGCGGTATAGCATTACCTCGCGCGAGAGATGGTGCGCCAAGTAATTTTTATGCCCGAAGTAGGCATGGTCGGCATGGGCATGGGTTATTACGGCGTCGTCCACAGGTTTCCATGGGTCGATGTAGAATTTCCCCTGTGCGCAGTAAATCCCGCTATCCGTAAATTCGAGCAATGGTTTTTTTGGCATATGAGGTATAACCGCTTATGCCTCATTTTAGTTTTAACCGGCCTAATCCGCTTCCGGTATTTTAAAAAGGCAGCCTTCCAGCCGCTCGTCTACCCGCAACTGGCAAGAAAGGCGGAGCGTGTCATCCACAAAAGGCAGCGTATCTAAAATATCAAGCTCCGCATCGCTGATGGGCGGTAATTGCTCCATGCCTTTTAATACCTGGACGCGGCAGGTTGCGCATAGTGCCATACCGCCGCAGGTTGCCAGTATATCGTACTCGCTGGCTTTTAGTACTTCCATCAGGTTCAGGTTTATTCCTTCGGGTACTTCAACGGGCACTTGTGCACCGTCGCGGCCTTCTACAGTAAAGCTTATCATGCCAGTTCGGTTATGCCGTAAACGGTGGTGTATTTAAAGGTTAAACGCTGGTTGGGGTAAACATACTTAAACGCGCTTTGCGCCATCAGCGCCGCCTCGTGGAAACCACATAATATCAGCTTCAGCTTACCGGGGTAAGTGTTGATGTCACCGATAGCGTATATGCCATCCACATTGGTGCTGTAGTCGCGGGTGTTTACCGTAATGGCGCTCATCTCTATATCCAGCCCCCAATCCACAATCGGGCCCAGCTTTGGGCTAAGTCCAAATAACGGAATAAAATTATCTGCAGGCAAATGAATAGTTTGGTTATTGTGCCCGGTAATACTCACTTGCTCTAAATGCCCTGCGCCATCCAATGCCACAACCCGTGATTTTAACAGCAGGCTTATCTTCCCGCTGTGGGCAAGTTCGGCAACTTTTTCGGCAGCATCTGGCGCACCCCTAAAGGTGTCGCCACGGTGTACCAGCGTTACTTTATTGGCAATATCTGCCAAAAATATGGTCCAGTCCAAGGCGGAATCACCGCCGCCGGCTATCACAATATTGCGCCCGCGGAATGCTTCAGGGTTGCGTACGGCATACATTACGCCCTTACCCTCAAACTCTGCAAGGCGGTCAACTTCCGGCTTGCGGGGCTCAAAGCAACCTAAGCCGCCGGCTATTACCACTACCTTGCAATTAATAAGGGTGCCTTCGTTGGTGCCTATTACCCAGGTACCATCGTCCAGCTTCTCCAGCGTCTCCACTCGTTCGCCAAGCGTATAACCCGGATGGAAGGGTGCTATTTGTTCCGATAGCTTATCAACCAGTTCCTGCGCGTTTACCGTTGGGTAGCCGGGGATATCGTAAATGGGTTTCTGCGGGTATATTTCTGATAGCTGCCCGCCCGCCTGCGGCAGAGAATCAATTAAATGGCAGTGCATTTTTAGCAGGCCTGCTTCAAAAACGGCAAACATACCAGTTGGCCCTGCGCCGATAATACCTATATCTGTAGTGATCATGGTGGTAATTATTAAGATTCGAGGTTTTGATAAATTTTATTCAGTATCGTTTTTAGCTGCTCATAATCCTGCTCGGTAAGGTTCTCCCATGCCTTCATGCGGATCTCATCCACCCGGGGCGAAAGTTCCAATAGGGTTGCTGTGCCCGCAGCAGTAAGGTGCACCGTGAAACTACGGCGGTCCTCTTTATGGGTAACGCGCTCTGTTAGGCCTTTTTTGCAAAGCAGATCGATGATGCGGGTAAGCGTTGGGTTGTCCTTCCCCGTTATTTCAGCGAGCTCTTTTTGTTTGAGGTATTTATCATTATCCAGGCTTTTTAGTATAAGCCATTGGTCTACCGTTATGTCAAAATTTCCCGATGCGAATTTTTGCTGTGCATAACCCTTTACCCGGCGCGCGGTGCGGTCCAGCAGGTAAGAATAGCTATCAAATTTTTTATTTGTCATACTAATTATTAGCATGACAAAGTTAAAATTAAATTACCAGAATAAAACAAACTTGAGGCAAATAATTTTCGGGAACATCACAAAAATAAAACGCCCCGTTCGGGCTAACCAAACGGGGCGTAAAAAACTATTGAAGGGCTTTATTTGATGATGGTGCTCACCTTGTTATCCAGGGTAAGGTAATCCGTAAGTATTTGCCCGGCTTCGCGTTTCAAAAAGTCAAGATCTTCGTTCTTTGGTTTTGCCTGCCCTTTGGTTAATGCGGGCAAGCCCAAGGCTACACGGCGCAGGTTATTTTGTTCAAAAGCCTTCTTCTCGTCAGCATCGCGCTGCTCTTTCAATTGAGCTTCGTTTAGGGTAACGCTTTTTTCCGCATCGCGTTTTTTCATTTCGGCAATATCCTGCAACAGGTATTTAAAGCTCTGGCTGCTGCTCATACGCTGGTCATGCAGTTTTTTAAGCTGTGGTATTACCGCAGTAAAGTCGCCCACTTTAGTGTAGTCTGTTTTAGGGATAACATCATAAGGCATAGCAGATGGCTCGGTATCCTCGCCGTATTTATCCATCGGAATAACGGAAGGGAACTCGATATCAGGCAATACGCCTTTATGCTGGGTAGAACCGCCGCTGATGCGGTAGAATTTACCGATTGTTAAATTTAACTGGCCAAATTTATTTTGGCTACCGGTGGCTACCGTGGTTGATTTGCCAACTAATTTTGCCAAACGCTCTTTTATTGACGGGCTGATCACCTCGTCCAAATCAATAATACGCTGTACCGAACCCTTGCCATAAGTTTGGGTGCCGATGATTAGGCCGCGGCCGTAATCCTGTATAGCGCCCGAGAAAATTTCTGATGCCGATGCGCTGAACCTGTCAACTAACACGGCAAGCGGGCCACCGTAAGCGATTGCCGGATCGTCGTCTTTTTCCACTTCAACAGAATTGCGCGGGTCGCGCACTTGTACTACGGCACCGGTTTTGATAAACAAACCGGTAAGCTCGGTAGCTTCCATTAAAGAGCCGCCACCATTTTGACGAAGGTCTAACACTACGCCATCTACGCCTTCGCGTTTCAGGGTATCCAAAATCAGCCTAACATCGCGGGTGGTGCTTTTATAGTTGGGGTTGCCCGATTTATAATCAGCAAAATCCAGGTAAAAAGCAGGTACATTGATGATGCCTATTTTAACCGTTTTGCCATTATTGTTATAAGTACGTACCTCTCTTTTGGCAGATATATCTTTCAGGATAATTTTTTCGCGCACCAATTCCAATACTCTTGGCTTAACGGTTGCGCCTGTTCCTTTTGGCAATATTTGCAGGCGTACGGTAGTGCCTTTTGTGCCGCGGATCAAAGCGATCGCATTCTCTATCCTCCAGCCTACAACATCCTGAAACTCGCCTGTTTTGCCTTGCGCTACGCCAATAATGCGTTCGTCAACCGCTAATTGTTTGCTTTTATCAGCCGGGCCGCCAGGTACTATGGAAGTAACGGTTACATATTCGTTTTGCGATTGCAGCGTTGCGCCGATACCTTCCAGCGAGCGCGAAATATCTATATTAAATGCAGCCGCGGCAGATGGGATAAAGTAATTGGTGTGCGGATCGATAGCGCCGGTGAACGAATCCATAAACACCTGGAAAACATCCTGGCTATTTAGTTTATTTGATTGCGAAAGCACATTGCTATAGCGTTTCTTAAGGGTCTCTTTATTAGCGTCCATCTCTTTGCCCGCCAGCTTAAGGTTCAGCAAATCGTATTTAACGCGCTGTGCCCATTGCTCATGCAATTCATTGTCATTGGCGGCAAACGGTAGTTTCTCGCGGTCGTAAGTAAAGGTTTCTGTTTTTGTGAAATCAATCGGCTTACTTAATTGGACAAGCGAAAAATTCACATACTCGGTGTACCTTTTTTGAAACACGTTGAAGATGTAGAACACATGGCTCAGGTCGCCGTTCTTGATGTCATCATCCAGCACGGTTTTGTATTGCTCAAATTCCTTTACATCGCCTGCAGTTAAATAGTTGTGGTTCTCATCTATCTTCTTTAGGTATTCGGTATAAATAATAGCCGAGATCGAATCGTTCAGCTCCACTTTTTTATAGTTGTACCCGGAGATAAGCCCGGCCACATGTTTCAAAATAACGCTTTGCTGTTCGTCGGGTTGCAGGTCGTTAGGGCCTGCTTTTTTCATGATGGCCGGTTTTGATGGTGCGGCATTGCAGGCCAGCGCAGCAGCTAAAACCAGCATTAAATAGAGTTTTTTAAACATATCCTTTACAGTCGTTAAATCGGGGCTTTGGTGAAACATCAATACTTGTGCCTGTTTTAATTTGCTTTATAAAAAAAGAGACAGCCACAAAGCCGTCCCGCTAATATATCGAATAACAATATTACAATAATGTTTTGGGTTGTTTTATTATACGACCCGCATTTTACGTAAATGTTACATAAACGCGGTTTTAAGAATTTTATTTTGATTTGGCTGGCTTATCCACGGCCTCGGCATACCGCAGCTCCGATTTTGAGAGCCAAACCTTGTTGCTTTTTACGTAGGCTATCTTTTTATCTATGGCCAATACATCGGCTGTTCGCCCGGTGGATATGGCAATATTTCGTGCTTCGGCAAGGTCCTGCTGCGCCTGCGCTAAATCGCCAAGATCTGCCTTAATCAAGCCAAGCGCCATCAAGCTGCTGATGGTGTGTGCATAATCGCCCTGCATTTTTGAGAGTCGGATACTTTGCAGGTAGTACCACTTAGCTTCCGAGAGGCGGTTCTCCATCACATACAATTGCGCCAACTCGCTAAAATTATAGCTGGCCATGGCGTACTCGCGGTAACGCATATGGTGCTGGGCCGACCGCATTACATCTTTTTCGCAAACCTGCAGGTTATAGGGGCTGCGCGCAACGGGCACAAAGGGCAGCTTTACTTTGGCAAGCGTAAACTTAGGGATACGCTTAACAGCGTTATTTTTGGGGCGGGTAATCAAAGCCAGCCTGGGGTGTTTTTTAAAGTCGCCGCGCCACCACTGCGCCGAGGCTGTGAGGTTAAAAGCGCAAAGGAGTACTAAAAAAAGGTATCTCATTTAAGAATATTTCGCCCGGGTATAGTTAAATTAACTGGTATGTAAAGATACTACAAATATTAGGATTTACAAATGGCATGGTTTGGCGCTGATTTTTGTTTTTGTTTTGGAGAGAACGGCGGCTGCCTGGTTTTGGTATAAAAGGAACATTAATATTTGATAGGGCGTATAATTGCCCTTGCATTATTCAGAAAAAGAATAACTTAGCTTAAAGATGCACCCGTGCTCAACCAATTATAAGCCATTTCGATGTTCAATAAGTTCAGCGCTTCGTCAAAATTGTACCTTCTGCTGTTTATTACAGCAGTTAGTATTGTTGGATTGGGCGCCTACGGGATTAGTGGCCTGGAGGATATGAACCGCAATACACAAACGCTGTATGCAGATCGCGTACTGCCGTTCGAACAGTTGTCGAACATTCGGTTTGCATACAATGCAGAAATTTTGCCCTTAGCACAAAAGGTAAAAAACAAGTTGCTTACTTTTAGCGAAGCGATAGATAGGGCGCAAAAAGCAAAGGCCATAGTTAACGAAAACTGGAACAACTACAAACGCACCTACCTTACCCCCGAAGAGGCAGTACTGCTTAAACAAACGGAATTAACCAAGCACCAGGCCGATGAAGTGTATCTGCAGTTAATTTCGATATTATCCCACCAGGACAATAGGGCGCTTGAGGAATTTATTAAAAAAGAAGAAACTGCAGGCCTTGCGCCGTTTACCCAAAACCTTATCCGGTTGATGAAACTACAAGTGAGCGTTGGGAAACAATTATTTGTGGCTAATAATAAAATATACCACACCACATTTAAACGCTTCATTATTTTAATATCCGTTTTTTTTGCCATTGTCCTTTCGCTGTCGTTATACATCATCAAAAATATTAAGGCTTTAATTCAAAGCATTTTGAAAGGGAATGAGGCTGTTAAAGAAAATGAAGAGAAGTATTACTCTTTATTTGAACAGGCGTCGGATGCGATATGCATTATGAATTCAGACGGCAAGTTTACCGAAGCAAACAACAGTATGTGCCAATTGACAGGCTACACCCGCGATGAGTTATTGACCATGAATGTTACTGACCTTTTAAACGCAGAAATAATAAAAATGTACCCGCTTGTTTATGCCTCGAGAAAGATTGGGGAAACGGTAACCGGCGAGCGAAAAATAGTGCAAAAAAACGGAACGGTTATAGATATTGAAATTAATGGAAAAAAGTTTACCGACGACCGGATGGTTATCATCTCCAGGGATATTACAGCGCGGAAAGCAATGGAAGCGGGTATCATAAATGCCGAGGTAAAATTCCGTACGCTTGCTGATAAATCACGGGTGGGTATCTATATTGTACAAAAGGGGGTATTTACTTATGTAAATCCGCGTTTTGCGGAGGTTTTTGGATACGAGGCGGAGGAATTGATAGGGCGGGAACCTGTTGAAGCCATAATCCATCCCAACTACCGGGCTATATCAAACGAAAATATCCGATTGCGGATCGAGGGGAAAGTTGACAGCGTGCACTATGAAGCCTTGGGAAAACGGAAAGACGGCAGCCCCAACTGGGTTGAGTTTTATGGCAGCCGGGCTATTTTGGAAGAAGAACCAACCATTATAGGCTCGATGATTGACATTAACGAACGAAAAAAAGCCGAAGAAGAGCTAAGGTCATCCGAACAGAAGTATAAATTGCTTTTTGAAAGCAATCCCGTGCCTTTGTGGATCATCGCGAAGGACGACTTAACCATCATTGCCGTAAACCATGCCGCGGCAAGCCTTTATGGCTATACCCAACTCGAGTTGTTAAATACTTCGGTAAAACAGTTAAGGCCGCCGGAAGATTGGCCGCGGCAATTATCAAGCTATCGGCAGGAAATTACCGGAACTATAAACTTTGGCGTTGTAAAACACCTAAAAAAAGACGGCACCGTAATTTACGTAAACATCATTTCTGAAGACATTTTATTTGAGGGCCGGCCGGTAAGGATCTCCTCGACAGCCGACGTTACCGAAAAGCTAAAGAGCGAAGAATTGCTAAAAAAATCGGAAGCCAACCTCCAAACAATTTTAAATACTACCGATACCGCGTACGCGCTGTTAGATCATCATTTAAACGTATTGGAGTATAACGAGATAGCCCTGGTATCTGCAAAGCGCGAATTTAACTTCGACCCCAAAAACGGGGGTAAGCTCTTCGACCATTTGCCGGCAGAAAGGCGCGACGAATTTTCAGGATACATCAACAATGTGTTTAAAGGCAATACCATTAGCTATGAAGTTACCTACGATCAGCCGGATGGCGGCAACATCTGGTATTATGTTAAAATGTTCCCGATATCCAATAAAGAAGGTGAAATATTGGGGCTGGTACTGGCCATTTCTGATATTACCGAACAGAAACACGCCGAGCAGCGTTTGCAACAGGCCTATCAACGCATTAAAACAAACATTGGGTTTATCCGCGAAATGATATGGAAACAATCGCATATACTCCGCAGCCCCCTGGCCAATTTAAAAGGGCTAACAACCATTTTGCAGACCGACCCGGAAGACAAAGAAGTGCTGGCCCATATAAAAACCGAACTGGAACGAATGGATGCTGTTTTTATAGAGATGGCCCACGATTCTTCGGCAGATGATATGAATTATTGACTATTGCAAGCCGGAAGCTCGCCTAATGCCCGACATGAGATCGCGGCGCTAATCATATAGTAGCAGAAAGCTTACTCAAACACCTCCGCCTCACCATCGTGCAAAGCCCAAACCATGTAAGGATGGGTATCGGCGTGATAAATGTCACCATTGCTGCAGATGCCGATGATACCGGCAAAGCCATCGTAGGGTTTCATCTCGTTTAAGGTTTTTGCTGTCGCAATGGAAAGAGGCATGCCATCGGTAACGCGGGTAACAATTTTGGTAGCTACCGATCCGCTTACGATGTCTTCTCCTACACCAGTGCAGGATATACCCGCAAAGGCATTGGCGTAGTTACCCGCCGTAGTTGCCGAATCGCTTACGCGGCCAGGTATCTCGAAGCCTTTGCCGCCTGTTGAGGTGGCGGCGGCTATATCGCCGTAAATATCGAGCGCTACGGCACCAACGGTACCCAGGCGGATAGAGTCGCTTAGTTTCTTTTCGTATTCTTTGCGGCGCTGCGGTGTTTCGGTATTAAAGTATTCAAAGCCGTTCTGCTTGGCAAAATCGCAGGCGCCGTTGCCGCTTAGTACGCGGTCATCGTAATCCATCAGTTTTTCGGCAACGCAAATAGGATTGCGCACATCCTCTATATTTATAACGCCCGAAAATCTTTGGGTTTTGCCATCCATCAGGGCAGCGCTAAGGCGTATTTTTCCGTCGCTTTGTATCTGCGAGCCGGTGCCTGCATTAAACAGGTCGCAATCTTCCAGCAAGCGTACGGTGTATACAACGGTTTGGGCGGCAGTGTGGTGCTCCAGGTATTTATGGCCCAGGTGTACTATTTCCAGCAGGGCATCCTGCTTGGCCTTTTTTACTTCCTGGTTTGTTTGGCTCTCGCTAAAAAAACCGCCGTGTATGATTAGCTTCATTGTAAATTGTTACTGTCCTGGGCGGTAATAAATACGCCCTCTTCCACCTTAACCGCTTTTTTAATGATCATCCGCTGCTGCTGCAGATCGTATTTATCAAATATCGACATTACATGCACCTTCAAATTCTCTATAGAAACAGGGTCGCCTATCTCTACATCATAAACGTTAGTTTCTACAATATTAGTGCCATCCACCAGCATGACCAATCCCGAGCCAATGGCTTCCATCATGCTGCCTTCGGTTATAAGCAAGCCTGCATCTTCGCCAAGGCCAATACCCAATATGCCCGGGTTGGTGGCTACGGCATACAGCAAACGGCCAATGCGCCCGCGCTGTACAAAGTGGGTATCTACGATAACCGAGTCGATAAAACCCAGCCCTGCGGTTATCTGCACCTCGCCCTTTATCAGCGCTTCGTTGCTTTGCCCGCGGTATATCATGTGGGTAGATGCTGCAGCAGCGCCTGCCGATGTACCGGCTATCACAAAGTTTTCCTGATTATAACGCCTTTTTAGTATCTGTAAAAATTGGGTGCCGCCGAAAATGGCAGTTAGGCGTAGCTGGTCGCCCCCGCTGAACATTACTACATCTGCTTTGCTGATGCGATCCAGGTATTCGGGATTGCTGGCATCCTCGCGGCTTTTAATATGCAGGATATTTACGTGGGTAACATTAAGCTGGTTAAAGGCCTTAAAGTACTCGTTGCCCACCAGTTCGGGTATCTGCGAAGCGGTAGTGATAACCTCTACCAATGAGCCCTCATGTTTTGCCGATTCGTTAATGATGCGGCGCAGGATGCCTTTTTCGAAAAACTTGATATAATGCGGCTGCATAATATGCTCCAGTACGCTTACGTTACTGCCCATATCCACAGCGCCTCCAATTATTACCAGTTTTCCTTTAGGGCTATTCATTATTTATATCAATTTATACAAATTAAAATAAAAATCATTAAAACACAGGGATTAAATTAATAAAACTGCATTTTTCTGCCCAAAGGTTTTATTAGAATGATAAGTTTTTTAGCTTTAAACCATATTACCCTTCACTCTTGTTTTTGAACTACCGATATGAAAATAGAAAATATACAAGTACTGCGCGGCCCAAACCTTTGGAGCGTTAACCGCAAAAAATTGATACAAATGCGGCTGGACCTGCAGGAACTGGAAAACAGCCCAACAAACGAGATAGATGGGTTTTACGAGCGCATGAAAGCACTGATACCGTCACTATATAACCACCGCTGTTCGCCCGGCGTACCGGGGGGCTTCTTTGAACGTGTAATAGCAGGCACCTGGATGGGGCATGTGATTGAACATATAGCCCTGGAGATACAAACCCTTGCGGGTATGGATACCGGCTTTGGCCGCACCCGCGAAACCAAAACACCGGGTGTTTATAATGTAGTATTTGCTTACCTGGAAGAAAAGGTTGGCGTTTTTGCGGCTGAATCCGCCGTTCGCATTGCCCAGGCTTTGATAGATAGTACGGAGTACGACCTGGAGAAAGACATTCAGCAAATGCGCGAGATCCGCGAGAACACCCGCCTCGGCCCAAGCACCGGCGCTATTGTTGAAGAAGCTATTGCGAGGAATATCCCCTGGATAAGATTGAACAACCAAAGCCTGGTGCAATTGGGCTACGGCAAAAACCAGGTGCGTTTCCGCGCCACCATGACGGAGAAAACCAGCAGCATAGCCGTTGACATCGCCAGCAATAAGGACGAAACCAAGCGCCTGTTGCAGGAGCAGGCTATCCCCGTTGCCAAAGGCATGACCATTAGCCGCACCGAGCAGGTGATAGAGGCCATTGAAAGGATAGGCTTTCCGCTGGTATTTAAACCGCTTGATGGTAACCATGGCCGCGGTATCAGCATCAATATTAACACCACCGAAGATGCTATTGCTGCCTACGAGTTTGCCGCCAAAATATCGCGCCGCGTAATTGTAGAGCGCTTTGTTACCGGCTACGATTTTAGGGTATTGGTTATAGACAATAAAATGGTGGCCGCCGCCCTGCGCGACCCGGCACACGTAAAGGGGGATGGCGTACTCACCATCCAACAACTAATTGATAAAGAAAACACCGACCCGCGCCGGGGCTACGGGCACGAGAACGTACTAACATTAATTGATGTTGACCGCGATACGCTCGACTTGTTGGAAAAGAAAGGGTACACGCTGGATACTGTACCTGCAGACGGCGAAAAGGTATTTGTAAAATCTACTGCCAACCTAAGCACCGGCGGCACATCGGTAGATGTAACCGACCATGTACACCCGCAAAACGTTTTCATCTGCGAGCGTATCTCCAAAATTATTGGCTTAGATATTTGCGGTATCGACATCATGGCCGAAAACCTGACAGAGCCGTTAACCGAAAACGGCGGCGTGGTTTTAGAAGTGAACGCCGCCCCCGGCTTCCGCATGCACATAGCGCCAAGCGAAGGCCTGCCGCGCAACGTGGCCGGGCATGTAATAGATATGCTGTACCCTGCGGGGAAATCGGCCAGGATACCTATTATTGCCATTACGGGCACCAACGGTAAAACTACCACCACCCGTTTAATAGCCCACATTGTGAAGAACAACGGGCACCGCGTGGGCTTCACCACATCTGATGGTATATACGTGCAAAACACCATGATGATGAAGGGCGACACCACCGGCCCCGTAAGCAGCGAGTTTATCCTTAAAGACCCAACGGTTGATTTTGCCGTGCTGGAAACGGCCCGTGGCGGCATCCTGCGGTCGGGCCTGGGCTTTAGTTCCTGCGATATTGGCGTGGTAACCAACATACAGGAAGACCACCTTGGCTTATCAGACATCCACACCCTGGAAGACCTTGCCCGTGTAAAAAGCGTGGTAATAAATGCTGTGAAAAAAGATGGCTGGGCTGTATTGAACGCCGATAACAAATACTGCGTGGAAATTGGTAAAAAAGCCGATTGCAACGTGGCTTATTTCAGCCGAAGCGAAAATAACCCGGTGGTAATTGCTCATTGTAAAAAAGGCGGCATCGCCTGCGTGCACGAAAATGGTTTTATCACCATACAAAAAGGCGACTGGAAGATCCGCGTACAGCGTACCATCGTTATCCCGCTAACTTTTGGAGGCACCGTGGGCTTCATGATAGATAACGTAATGGCGGCAACGCTGGCTACCTTCTTGCATGGCTTTAAAACCGAAGACATTAAAATAGCACTGGAAACCTTTATACCATCGGCCGCACAAACGCCGGGCAGGATGAACATCTTCGAGTTTAAGGATTTCCGTTTCATGATAGATTTTGCTCACAACCCGGATGGCTTTAACGGTATAAAACAATTCCTCAGCCACATAGATTCGCCGCTGAAAATTGGCATCATAGCCGGTACCGGCGACAGGCGCGACGAAGACATCCAGGAGTTGGGCAAAATTGCTGCCGAGATGTTTGATTACATCATCCTCCGCCAGGAAAAACACCTGCGCGGCCGCACCGAAGAGAACATCCTCGACCTGTTGAAAGCGGGCATAGCATCCGAAGGCAATAACACCCCGTATGAAATTGTACCCAAGGAAATAGACGCTATTAAACATGCCATGAGCATGGCCAAACCAGGCGCGTTCATTGTGGCCCTAAGCGACGTGATAAGCAACGCCATAGAAACCGTACAAAACTATCAGGAGCAGGAACGAAACGGGTTGTTCAACGTGTAATCACCAATCTCCGTTGGTTAACGGAGGGGCTTTTGAAAAGCATAAGGGCAGCCCAATTTCGGCCAGCCCTTTTTTATTGTAGAGACGCAATATTTTGCGCCTGCCACTTAATTTTGTCATGCTTATTTATGGTTGAACGCCATAATTTATTATATTTATTGGACTTAAATCTATCAGATGTACGCGCGTGCGGCTTGTTTAGTGTTTTTTCTTTTTTTCGCCCTTCTCTCAACCGTAGCTTATAGCCAGCAGGATATTGATTTCCATATAAACGGGCGTTTTTTAGCCGGGAAAAAGATAATAAAGATAAAACGCGATTTTACCGACCCCTACCTTTGGGTGCTCGCTCAAAACCATGAAGTTTACCGGATAAACAGCTCAACTAAACAGATAGATGATTATACAGCCAAGCTTTCGGTTTTTGCAAACGCAGAGTTTGTAGATATAGTTGGTTATAACCAGGATATTGCTTTTATAGCAACTAAGAACGCCGGCCTGATCAAGTTAGAAAGTGGGCAGGCAAATTTAATAGGTACCTCAACAACCTTTCAGGGCGATATTAATTCCATTGGTTTAATTGGCGATTTTTCTTTAAACAGGATTATCATTGGCACTGCCACCGGCCTGGCTCAATACGATGCTGTGAATAAAACCTTCCAGTATGCCCCCTATCCGATAGCACCCGTAAAAATTTTTTCGAGTACGTATCGAAGCAGAATGATTACCGGCATTCATACCGTTTACAACAACACAGATTACCCTACAGATTTTTACCTGCCCTTTTTGGGCGGGTATGGTTACGAAATACGGCATACGGTAGAAAGCGGCAACAAAATAAATAATGCGTTTTATGTACCTGTAGGTGTTATCATCCAGTCGGCTTATGGAGGAAGCCTTTTTTGGGGGAACGAAAATGGCATGTACCAGGAAAGTATGAATTATGGCGGTACGGCCCCCAACGCTTTTGCTACCTTTTTGAATAATATTAACGTTAATAAAATAACCGATATCATCGGCCTTCCCCGGTTCTATCAAACTTACCCCTATGTGTCGCAGGATAATTTATTAGTAGGTACCAGTAACGGGTTTTACTTCAGCACATCGCTGCTTGCCATAGAAAATGGTGCCGGCATAGCAAAGTTTACGTTACAGCATTATGATGAACTGGGTGATACCCCTGTTAATGATATTTGTGTTAATACAGCCGCCCGTAATCTTTTTGAATTGCCCGACTTCTGCGAAGACGGAGTATGGCTGGCAACAGATGATGGCTTGTATTTTCTGAACTCCGATTACCTAACACATTTTGATAGCAAAAAACGTGTAAATGCGCTGATGATAGACCATGACCTCACCGACCCGGTAACAACGGTAAGTGTATGCAGCGGCAGCGCAGCCACATTAAAGCTTAACCCATACCGGGCCAATAATAGCCAAGTGCAATGGTACAAGGACGGGCAGCCCATACCTGATGAAACCGGCAATTCTTTACAACCTCAGCAAAGCGGCGAATATTACGCTTTATTGTATTCGGGCTGCAGTAACGTTCATATTCAAACCAATCATATAAAGCTACAATTGGCTGCTGGACCTATATTTTCGTTCAATTACCCGGATAAGGTAGGACAATGTGATAATGCCCCCTACACATTTAAAATAGATGATAATCCGGGGTATCAATACAGGTGGTACACTAATGGCGTTTTAAACGGAGAAACATCTTCTACTTTTGTTGCCAATGCTCCGGGTAAGTATAAGGCAGAAGTTAGTGCATGTACAGATAGCTGGGTGCCCACTAAGGAGGTTGAGTTTGTTGCAATAAATTTGCCCGACCCTCAGATCAGCGCCGATAAAAGCACGTATTGCACATCTGATGTAGCCCAACTAAAATTAAACATTCCAACGGATGCCGCTTACGACATCAACTGGTATCGTAACGGCACGTTGCTTAATGCCTACAAAAATCAAAGCACTATACAGGCTACCCTTGCGGGCGATTACTCGGCAACAATTAGTAGCACAATTGCAAATTGTTCCCCCAATTCGGCAACATACAAGTTAAGTTTCCTCTCTCCGCCGGCTTTCACCTCACAGTTCCCTGCCGAATTAAGATCCTGTGACGATGTACCACTAAGCGTTACGATGTCCGTACCAGGGAACTGCATTTATAGGTGGTACACAAATGGTGTGCTTAACAATAGTACTTCTGCAAATTTCCTGGCTACCGAAACCGGGAAATATAAAGTGGAGGCCAGCACCTGCGATGGCGTTTGGGTGTCATCCAACGAAGTAGCGGTTTATATAAGCCATTTGCCGCCGGTAACTATATCGAAAAACAAAGCAAGCTACTGCATTGGTGAGCATGCGGACCTGGCCGCCAATATCCAACCAGATGCGGCTTACACCATCAACTGGCACAAAAACGGCGTTATGCTGCCGGGGAACCGCAATCAAAAAACGATTTCAACTACCGATGATGGCGTATATACAGCTTCGGTTACAAACAATATCGCTAACAGCGACGGAACATTTTGCACCGAAGCATCGGCCGCTGCGGAGGTAAGTTTTGGTGCCCTGCCTGCTATATCGTTAGAAAAAAATGCCCCGGCTTTATGTGAAGGCGAAACCGCTTACCTAAGGGCAACGCATTCCGCCGGGGTTGTAAAATGGTCTACCGGCGAAACAAGCGATCGGATAGGGGTAACAACTTCCGGTACTTACCATGCTACCATAACAAGTCCCGGAGGGTGTACGGCTACTGCCGATATAGTGGTTAACTTTTTACCCAACCCAACATTAAATGTACCCAACGCTGTTTTGTGCACATATAAAAATGAGCACGCCACAATTACTGCCCCTCCAGGCTTTGCAAAATATAGTTGGAATGGCCTGCCGGGCGGGCAAACTTTTGAAGTAAGCCAACCGGGCGAGATAACGCTAACCGTTACAAATGCAAACAATTGCACGCAATCGCAACAAATTAACGTAACATCCCAATGCAGCGACATATATATACCCAATACATTTACCCCCAATAACGACGGTATAAACGACACCTGGGCTATCGAAGGGCTGGATGCCGATAAAACGTCGCTAATAAAAGTGTTTAACCGGTACGGCAATGAGGTTTATAGCAGCAAGGGATACGCAATACCTTTCAGGGGAGAAAACCGCGGTAAAAAGGTGCCTGCCGGCGTTTATTATTATATTTTGAAAGCGCGGAATAACACTCAGCAATTTAGCGGATACCTTACTATTTTATATTGACGCTTTCTTAGGCGAATTTGAATAATAAGGCCATAGCAACATACTTGGCGCCGTATGGTAAGGTTACCCATTGTTTGCTGATAACGGCGAGTTTTTCTGAGTTATGCCTGCTGTCAAAACTTTTTACAGGTATTACGAGGGCCGGAGCGCCGTGCGGGAGACAGCTTGGCCTTACCGCATAAACATCGGGGATATATCCTACGCCTGTTACCCGGCGCCTTTTTGGGTACCCATCCCTCCACACAAAAAAAGGGACGCAAATTGCGCCCCCTTTTTATAAACACGTTCGATGTATGGTTATAGCTCTTCGTCGTGCTGGCTCATATCCAGACCAGCTAGTTCGTCGGCTTCAGATACACGCAACTTGCTTATCATATCAGTGATCTTCAACAATAGAAGAGAACCGAAGAAAGCAAAGGCCGATACTGATACTAAAGCCACAACATGCTTAACAAATAAGGCGGTTTCGCCGTAGGCCAGGCCTTCTGCACCTAAGCTGTTTACGCTTTTGGTTGCAAAAATACCGGTCATCAACATACCTACCATACCACCAACACCATGGCAAGGGAAAACATCCAGCGTATCATCGATGTTTGTTTTAGAACGCCATATAACTACTAAATTACTTACCACAGCGGCAACTATACCCACAATTAACGAGCTTGATACGGTAATGAAACCGGCAGCAGGGGTTACAGCAACCAAACCGACTACGGCACCAATACAAGCGCCCATTGCAGATGGTTTTTTGCCTCTTAAAATATCAAAGAATATCCACGACATGGCGGCTGCTGCTGATGCAGTTGTTGTAGTTGCCAATGCAGTAGCAGCAAGCTCACCAGAACCTAATGCAGAACCTGCGTTGAAACCGAACCAACCAAACCAAAGTAAGCCTGTACCTAATATTACGTAGCTGATGCGTGCAGGCGTGTGTGCCTCTTCTGCAACGTTACGTTTTTTAAGGTATAAAGCCGATGCCAATGCAGCCCAGCCTGCGCTCATGTGTACAACGGTACCACCTGCAAAATCTAACACGCCGTATTTAAAGAAAATACCATCTGAGTGCCAGGTTGCGTGTGCAAGCGGGATGTAAATAACTACAATGAACAGGGTAATGAAAATTAAGTATGAGTTGAAACGGATACGCTCTGCAAATGCACCGGTAATAAGCGCGGGTGTAATAACCGCAAACTTTAACTGGAACATTGCAAACAGCACAACCGGAATTGTACCCCAGCTTACACCTAATGTGTTTTGCATCATAAAGAATGAGGATGGGTCGCCGATGATACCGTAACCGCCAACATCTTTACCAAATGCCATACTGAAACCAAATACTACCCAAATGATAGTAATAAGGCCCATACAAACAAAGCTTTGCAGCATGGTAGAGATAACATTCTTTTTACGCACCATACCGCCGTAGAAAAAGGCAAGGCCTGGTGTCATTAATAATACAAGCGCGGTTGAGATTAGCAACCAGGCCACATCAGCGCCATTATACTCGGCAGGTTTAGCGGCTGCTACGTTACCGGGGTAAAGCAGGGCCAGGATAACTACAATGACAAGGATGGCAAAGGGTACAAATTTTTTCATTTTGTTGTTGTGATAAGTGATTAAATTAAATAGTTGGGGAAAGCCCCTGGTGGTTGGGCGTTAAACAAAAGTGGAAACAATAACAGCACGTTACTTCATTTGCTTACAACGGCCTGCTATGCGAAGAGGCTTTTTAACGATGTACACTCAGAAACAATAGTGGTTGTTGTTGGTCCCCGCTTTCTTACCAGAAGGAGTGGTACGGAAATAGCATCAGCTTGGTTAGCCGTTCAACGGTTAAGTTATACTGATGGTAATCGCTTTTCAGGTAAGAAAAACCCGAACTTAAAATAGCAGATGCTTCTTTTGTTAAACTCTGGAAGCGTGATTTGTGGTTTTGGGAAGCACTGTTGCGATTTTTTAAGAAAAAAGCAGCACTTATGTGCTTTTTCTCCTGGTTGTTTCTATAGTTTGTAAGTAGGCTTACAGAAGAACCATCCTTTTGTTCAAAAAAAGGTACCGACAGGAGAAATAATGCCTGGAATAGCAGGAAAAAAGTTAAAATATGTTTATACTTTCTTAGAGGCATAAGCTAAAAGTAGAATAATAAAATGAAAATCACAAAAAAAACGACAAAAAATTGTTATTTTTTTACAAAGTGCATTTATAATCGCCATTTTTATTAAAATAACTACTAAAAAGATATACCTAATTGTTAAAATGATACGATAAACCCGCCTTTTATGGTGTTTTGTTAAAACAGAGGTAATTCAAACAGAAATTTGACCCGGCCAACGTTAAAACAATGCCAGTTGGCCGTGTGCATCGGATGTTTTTATGCCAGGGGGATTAAAATTAGAGACCGTTATCCCTAAAAGCCTGATGCGGCTGTTCTCGGTATCGGTGCTGAGCAGTAAATTTTTGGCAGTTTCTAATATAACGACCATATCATCCAGGCAATCGGGGTGCGATTGGCTGCGGGTGATCTGCCTAAAATCGCTGTATTTTATTTTGAGGGTGATGGTACGGCCTTTTAATTGGTATTTCAGCAGGCGCTCGTGTACCAGTTTGGCAATCTTCTCCAGTTCGGCGTTCATTTCGGCTACGGTGGTAAGGTCGTACGGAAAAGTATCCTCGGCACCCATGGATTTTGTTTCGCGGTGAGGCTGCACTTCGCGCTCATCAATACCCCGTACTATATTATAATAAAAGGCCCCGGCTTTGCCAAAATGCTGTGTTATCTGTTCAAGTGTCAATTGCTTCAAATCCGCGCCGGTGAACAGCCCCATTTTTTTCATTTTTTGCGCGGTAACCTTGCCCACACCGTAAAATTTCTCTACCGGCAGGTTCTCTATAAAACTTTCGATGGATGATGGGCCTATAAACGTTAACCCATCCGGCTTCTGCATATCCGATGCTATTTTGGCCACGAATTTGTTAACCGATACGCCTGCCGAGGCAGTGAGCTGCAATTCATCTTTTATGGCTTGCTTTATGGCTTTGGCAATATCAATGGCCGAGCCAACGCCCTGCTTATCGTTAGTAACATCCAGGTAAGCCTCGTCCAAAGAGAGCGGCTCTATCAAATCGGTATAACGGCTAAATATCTCGCGGATGTGTTGCGATGCTTCCTTATAGGCGGCAAAACGCGGGCGCACAAAAATTGCATGAGGGCAAAGCTGCAGGGCCTGTTTACTGGGCATGGCCGAGCGGATACCAAATTTGCGCGCTTCGTAACTGGCGGTGGCAACCACGCCGCCACGCCCTTCGGGCAAACCACCAACAACCAGCGGTTTGCCCCGGTATTCGGGGTTATCGCGCTGCTCTACCGATGCGTAAAACGCGTCCATATCAATATGGATAATTTTTCGGCGGGGCTGTGTTTGCTTTTGGTCCACTGTTAATCTGCTAACAAATATTAAGCTATTTATTTAAATTACCTTTGTTAATATAACACGGTTTTATAAAAATGTCCTCACACCACATCGTACGCGAAAAGCAGGAACCCGCCCTGCTGGCCCTCGGGCTGGATACCTTTGATGCCGAACTATTAGGGCAATTGTTAGAGTGGAGCCCAACGGTGATCACTACACCCGCTACTGCCGAACAAATAAACACTTACGGTATAAAAATAGATATCATTATAACCGATGAAGCGGAGCCCGGCATGCAATCCGACGTAAAACTGATACCTACCGGCGATAGCAGTGCAATTGACGCTGCCTTAGCTTACTTAATTGCCTCGGGTTATGGTGCTGTAAATATTGTTGCCGATGAGTTTAAGCTGGATGATTTTTTATTTTATGCCGATAAAATTAACCTCGTACTCTTTTGCCGGGATAAAAAGATCTTCCCGGTAACATCGGGCTTTGCCAAATGGAAACCTGCAGGTGAGCGGGTGGAGTTATTATCAGCAGCAACGGGCTTAAAACCAGAGGGACTGGACGTGCTGAGCGAGAGCGTTTATCAAACCATGAAGGATGGGTTTTATACGCTGCGGTTTGAAAATGCGTTTTTGTTTATTGCGGAGGAAGTGTAATGGTTAAAGACAGTTTTTGGGGGTTACTAGTTTACTATAAAATCATTCATTTATCCAAAACATTGTTTCAATCTCATCCCTTATAGCAAATGGCATTTCCGGCCTTAAAATATGTGCGCTTAATAGAGACGTTCCTTTAATTTCAACGCAATCTAAAATCTTTATATCGTTCGCAGCAAAATAATCCGGATGGGCTTTTTCAATTGTTTGCAAATATCTTATAGCAAACTCATAATTTGGCATGAGGAATTATGGTAAAAGGTAAGGTGTTTGTATTATAGTAGGAATTTGCCAATAAGAGTTAAGTGGTATACGGCATTTAGAACCAAAAATATACACGCTATAAGAAATAAAGAATGATGGGTATCACTATTTAGAAAAAACCACACTTGCTTCGTCGCTTTAATTGATGCTTAAAACCCGCCCCAATATTTTCAAAAAAAATAATTAAACACCAATTAAACCGTTGATTATTATCTTAGTCTATACAATACATCGGTTTTACCACCGGTCAATTACAATCATTCCAAATAAACATGACATATAAAAAATTCTTTTCATTGGCTTTCGGCGGACTATTGTTCCTGTCATTAGCCTTACCTGCCGATGCACAACGCAGAGGCGGCGGCGGTGGTGGCGGCGGCCGTTCATCAGGTGGTGGCGGCGGTTTTAGCCGTGGTGGCGGTGGTGGCTTTAGCCGTCCATCCGGCGGTGGCGGCGGTTTTAGTCGCCCATCAGGCGGTGGTGGTTTCAACCGTCCATCAGGTGGTGGTGGTTTTAACCGTCCTTCAGGCGGCGGTGGTTTCAGCCGGCCAAACAGCGTAGGCGTAGCTCCGCAACGTGGTGGTGGCTTTTCGCAAGGCGGTGGCTTTAGCCGCGGTCCGCGTGTAAACGGTAGCGGTACTTTTAACCGTGGTGGGTCTTACGGTGGCTTTAGCCGTCCGCAAGGCGGGTTTAACCGTGGCGGCTTTAACAGGCCGGGCGGTACATCGGCTTACCGTGGCGGCAATTATGGCCGTGGCACATACGGCCGTGGCGGCAACTATGGCGGCCGGGGTGTGTACGCTTATCGCGGCGGTACTTACCGTGGCGGCGTATACAGGGGTGGCAGCTGGGGCCGTTATTATGGTGGCCCGCGCTATTTTAACCGTGGTTTTTATAATTACCGTGGTTACTACAACTCTTACTACCTGCCACGTATCGGCTTTAGCATAGGCGTGTTGCCATTTGGTTATTACCCATTTTATTGGGGCGATTACCAGTATTACTACAGCGACGGGCTTTACTACCGCCAGTACAATAACCAATATACCGTTGTTGAACCGCCAATTGGCGCACAGGTAAACGCACTGCCATCGGGCGCAGAAGCTATTACTATCAACGGCGAACAATATTACGAAAGCAATGGTGTTTACTACCGCCCTTACACAAAGGATGATGGCACTGTAGTTTACGAAGTTGCCGGCAAAGACGGACAACTGGATACTGCCGAAGGACAACAAGACGACCAATCCTATTCATCTACAGACAATGCACCATTAAAAGTTGGCGATGTGGTTGACCAGCTGCCGGAAGATAGCCGCAAAATAAAAGTAAACGGCGAAAAACTTTACGTAGCCCCGGATGGCACTTACTTCCAGGAAGCGCTTGACGAGGATAACAACAAAGTTTATAAAGTTGTGGGCCTGCCAACAGATGAGCAGCCCGGCGACGACCAGCAATAATATTTGTACTATGTTTTTACAAGGGTGTACCGGCTTGCGGTACACCCTTTTTTGTTTATAGGGTTCTTGTCGTGTGATGAGTAAAATAGTAGGGTGGCACAATCACGCTTATTTATTTTAATTTTCACGAAACATTTTCTCCTTGCGATTATTAATATCATAGCACCAATTAATAACGTTATGGAAAACCATGATCACACCGCGCTTATCAACAAGTTATTGAGCTGCGTGGCTGCTTGCGAAAACTGTGCAACTGCCTGTTTAAATGAAGATGATGTAAAACCCATGGTGCGATGCGTTGCGCTGGATAGGGATTGCGCCGATATGTGTAGCCAGGCGGCACGGCTGCTGCAGCGGCAATCGGAAATAGCGCACCAGTATCTATTGCTGTGCGAGGAGATTTGCCGCATGTGCGCCGGGGAATGCCGCATGCATGGGCACCAACATTGCCAGGACTGTGCTACCGCCTGTATAGAATGCGCCGAGGCCTGCCATGAGCATCACCAGCTGATAGAGCAGGATTAATCAACAGATATCGCGCAAATTTCACGATGCATGGATGGCATGCACTTTTAGGAAGTGGTTGACGAGGATAACAACAAAGTTTACAAAGTTGTGGTCCTGCCAACAGACGAGCAGCCCGGCGAGGACCAGCAATAATATTTGTACTATGTTTTTACAAGGGGTGCACCGGACTGCGGGGGTACCCTTTTTTTGTTTTGTTTGGAGAGGCGATGTATACCGAACTATCCTGGCTCCCTTGCCATCAACTTTGAATAGACAGAAGGGGCAGTAATGGATCCCGGTACGTGCCGTTTTTATTCTGAGACGGACGGATTTTGAACCGCTTGCCAGCAAGTTTGTAATTTCTGTTGTGTTAATTCTACCATCAGTTGGCCTGCCCTCCCTACAACTCCGAACCGAACGCCCATGTTCGCTTCAGCTACAGCAAAACATATTTATCATCGCGTCATTTGCGTATGTCGATATGTTGTAAATTTGAAACAGCTTTTAAGAAATCTGAATTATTTGAACCCTGATATATTCCATATTAACCTGTACCTTTTGGTCGCCATGGCAACCCTATTTTCGGGGGGTACGCTTGCGTTGCTTTTAGCACTCTCCAAAAGGGAGAGCCAAAAAGCCAATTTGTTTTTAAGCACGGCGTTGGTGGTAATTGTACTAAAAACCGGCGGGCTTACTCCCATGTTTTTACCAGCGCTGGGGCCGCTGTTGTATTTTTATGTACGGCAGCTAACATCTCCAAACCTACAATTTGGCCAAAAGGAAATGCTGCATTTTTGCCCTTTGCTGGTTGCGTATTGGATGCCGGGCTGGCTGGTGATAATTTCGGTTTTCATTTATTTATACCTGTCGCACAGGTTGATACAGCATTTTTATAACCGCTTGCAGCCGGTATTAATGGATAGGCCACGCTTTGCTTTCCGCCGGTTGAATAAGGTGTTGCACCTGCTCGCTTTCCTGTGCATAGCATGGCTATTTAACGATGCCTTTAGCTTTACCATTGCTTTTTTGCTTATTGGTGTAGCTGCCCACGTGATGCTAAAATTGGATAGCAGTACACACCTGACCACGCCAGTAACAGACAGGTACGATGCAAAGGAAAAAAGCCGTAGGCTAAAGGAAGCCGTAGCCGCAGGCCGCCTGTATGAAGATGCCGAACTGACATTGGCCACATTAGCGGTAAAACTTAATATCCACCCGCACGATTTATCCCGTATAATTAATACGGGGCTGGAAAAAAACTTCAGCGATTTTATTAATGAGTTCAGGGTTCGCGAAATTGCACGGAAAATGCAGGACCCGACGTACGCTAAGCTCACGCTGCTGGGTATTGCCTACGAATCGGGCTTTAATTCCAAAACAACTTTTAACAGGGTTTTTAAAGAGATCACCGGCAAAACTCCGGTAGAATACAAAAACAGCTTAAACAAAGAGGTGCCGATTGATAAGTTGGCACCCCGGTTGCAAATACTGCCGGTAATATTGCGTTCGGAAAGCCTGCAAAATCGGGCTTACGAAAATTTAAACCGCAATTACATGATCAGGAATTATTTAAAAATAGCCCTTCGCACACTGGCAAAACAAAAAGCATTATCTTTCATCAACATATCCGGTTTGTCTGTTGGAATTGCGTGTTTCAGCCTGTTCATGCTGTATGCCATCAATGAATTTAGTTTTGATGGTTTCCACAAAAATGCAGCTAACACCTACCTTGTTTTAGACGAAAATGGAAAGCAAAACATAAAAGCACTAGAAGGGGCCATATACACCCCTATGCCGCTGGGGCCTGCAATGAAACAGGAGTTACCGGGGGTGGAGCATTATGTTCGTTATATTCAGCCATTTGAAACGTTTGTAAAAATAAAAAATGAGGTGAGGCGGGAAAATATCGCCTATGCCGACGCCTCCTTCTTCCATGTTTTTTCTTTCAAATTCAAGTACGGGAATGCCAAATCGGCTATCAGTGGTTTGCACAGCATCGTATTAACCGAAGAAACTGCTGAAAGGCTATTTAATAAAACCAATGCCATTGGAGAAGCATTACAGGTAAAAAGCGGTGATACGTTTGAAACCTTTACAGTTACAGCAATAACCGAAAACCCGCCATCCAATTCTTCCTTTCAATACAGCATGCTTATCAACTTTGATTGTTTTGCTAACACCGCAACGGGGAAAATGGGTGCCCAGGACTGGTGGATGACTTTATTTGTGACCATAGTTCAGCTAAAGCCCGGAAGCAATTTGGCAAATGATAACAAGCCTTTGGCCAATTTCTGGCACAGGCATTTCCCGGATGGAGGATCGGGCGGCTATAATTTGGTGCCAATCAGCGATGTGCACACCAGTCCTGCACTAATGGGCATTAAAGTTCCGCCTGTCGACCCAAAATCGATTTGGATATTGTTAAGTATCGCTGCAGGTGTATTATTGATCGCTTGTATTAATTTCACCACGCTTTCCATAGGCCGTTCGGCAAGCCGCGCAAAAGAGGTAGGCATCCGTAAAGTTATTGGCGGCACAAAAAAGGCCCTGGTAACGCAGTTTTTAACAGAATCATTATTGCTTACTTTTTTTTCTACGTTAATAGGCTTATCCCTTGTATACCTGCTTTTACCTTACTTCAATCAATTGTCGGGCAGGGAGCTAAGGTTCTCGTTCGTGCAATTCCCGCAGTTAACCGGCCTCATTGCCGGTTTAGTACTCATTGTTGGCCTGCTGTCCGGATGCTACCCTGCTTTAGTATTGTCGGGCTTTAACACGGTGGATGTGTTGAAGGCTAAGATCAGGTTAGGCGGTGCCAATTTTTTCACAAAGGCATTGGTCACTTTTCAGTTTGTACTTTCCGCCACGCTTATTGTTTCTGCAATAATCATCATGCAGCAATTACGCTACATGGAAGCACGGAACCTTGGTTTTAATAAAGAGAATGTGCTTGTTGTGGAATCGTTTGGCGTAGCGGATGCAAAACGCCTTTTCCCGGTTTTTAAACAGGAACTTTCCGGGCAGCCCGGCATTTCGGGTTTTGCCAGCGTCGACAATGGCCTCGGGGAGCATGAAGGGACGGGTTTTACGGACTTTAGTTATCGCGGCAAGCCTATAAATACGAAACAATTTCATATCGACACCGAATACATACCCACGCTGGGGATGCACATACTGGCAGGAAGAAATTTTGGCCGGGCATTTGCGTCAGATACCGTGAACGCTGTCATCATTAACGAATCGATGATGAACCAATTGGGATGGAAGCCCGAAAACAGCATCGGCCGAAAATTGGAAGGCTATGGCGAAAGAGGCTTTAAAAACCCAACGGTGATAGGCGTTGTGCGCAATTTCAATTATGAGCCTCTTACCGATCATGTGCAACCGGCGCTGTTTCACCAGTTTGCGAGGGGCGGAAGCCTCAATTTTTTTTATGTACGCCTGCAGCCGGGCAATCCTTCAAAAGCTTTGGCTGCCATAAATTCAGCATGGAAAAAAATTGCGCCGGATTACCCTTTGCGATATAGCTTTCTCGACGACGATATCAACCGCTTCTATAAAGCTGAAACAAGGCTGGGTAATATTATCAGCTGGGCGGGCGGGATCGCCATTTTTCTGGGATGCCTGGGCCTGCTGGGCCTTTCGGCACTTGCCGTTACCAATCGTACCAAAGAGATCGGCATCCGCAAAGTGCTGGGTGCATCGGTTTCAACTATTATCAGCCTCATTTCGAAAGATTTCTTAAGGCTTGTATTGATAGCTTTTGTCATTTCAACCCCGGTAACATGGTGGTTAATGAGTAATTGGCTACAGGGCTACGTGTACAGGATAAACATTGAATGGTGGGTTTTTGGAATAAGTTGCGCAGCAATTATATGCGTTGCATTATTAACGGTGTGCTTCCAGGCGATCAAAGCCGCATTGGCAAACCCGGTGAAAAGTTTGAGGACAGAATAACAAACTATATATGCCGGTTTTTTAAAACATGCGCTGCCATGACTGCCCCATTTTATTCTCCCCACGCAATGCGATGTTTGTTAACTTTGCCGCATGATTGACGTGGTATTAAAAAAGGGGAAAGAAAAGGCCGTGCTGCACAAGCACCCCTGGGTATTTTCGGGCGCGATAGAAAAGGTGAAGGGCAAACCGGCAAACGGCGAAATTATCCGCTTGTTGAGCAGTCAGGATGCTTTTTTGGCTTACGGTTTTTATAACGATCAATCGCGGGTAGCGGTGCGCCTGCTGGAGTGGGATGAGCAAATTGCTGTGGATGATCAATGGTTTCGTGAGAAAGTGCAAACCGCAGTCGCCGGGCGCGCCCATATCCTCGCCGATGGCAGTACCGATACCTGCCGTTTAATTTTCAGTGAATCGGACTACCTGCCGGGACTTATTGTTGATAAATATGCCGGGCATTTGGCCGTACAGGTGCTTACCAGCGGCATGCAAAACGCCATGCCGGTTATTATTGATGAACTGAACGCCCTGCTTAAACCCTTAAGCATATTTGATAAAAGCGATGCCACCTCCCGCGCTCACGAGGGGCTGGAAACTACCAACGCGCTCCTCGCCGGTACCGAACCGCCGGAACTGGTAATGGTTAAGGAAAACGGCATTAGCTATGGCATCAACATTGCCGAAGGCCAAAAATCCGGCTTCTACTGCGACCAGCGTTATAACCGCAAACTGGTGGCAAGTTACGCCAAAGGCAAAAAGGTGTTAGATTGCTTTAGCTATACCGGCGGCTTCACCCTAAACAGCCTTCAGGAAGGCGCAGCTTCGGTAACCAGCGTAGATAGCTCGGCCCTGGCGATAGAAACCCTGGCCGAAAACATCCGCTTGAATGGGTTTGAGGG